>JAUWIX010000001.1 GCA_030608005.1 Dehalococcoidia bacterium | reverse complement strand
CAGTTAGGATTTGGGTGACCTTTCCCAGTAGTTCCCCTTGGGTTGTCCATACCTCCAGCCCGATGAGTTGAAAGTGGTAGTATTGCCCTTCAGGGAGAGGCTGAAGTTGGCTATGGTGTATTTCTACTGCTTGCCCCCGGAGTTTTTCAGCCTGTTCAATACTATCAATGGCGTCCAGTTTGATTATTGCCTTCCCCTTATGCCACTCGGTGCCGGCAATGGTCATGGGTTGTCGGTTAACATAAATTTGGGAACGGGGGGCGAAGCGTTGGGGAAAATCGGTAGCTACCTCTACCTTTAGTTTGCCCTTGACACCCCACGGGGCTAGGATTTTGCCAATAGCGATAAATTCCAGCCCAGGTGACTCCATTCCTGGTTATTGAGCTATTCCTAGAGAATCTCGAGAGTAGCCCTGGTGCCTTGTTTAGCTGCTTTTACCCTGACCAAGGTGCGCATGGCTTGAGCTATACGACCTTGCTTGCCAATAACCCTCCCCTTATCATCATCGGCGACCTGCAGCTTGAGCGCTATGCCCTGCTCATCGGTCTCCTCGGTGACTACCACATCATCAGGTGAATCTACAATGGCTTTGGCGATGTATTCTATTAGCTCTTTCATACCTTTTAGTTCTTTCGGGCTTTCTTGTTCTTCCATGTTTTCTCCTTGATTGTTTCAGGTTCTTCTGTAATGCTGGCTTCAGGTTCATCCTTGCTTGCTTTGGGTTTTTCGGTGACACCAGCCTTGGTTTTCCTCTTGATTGCTTCGGGCTTTTCGATAATACCAGCTTTAGCTAGCAGCCTAGCAGCGGTATCTGTGGGTCGGGCTCCCTGGCTTAGCCAGCCTAGTGCTTTTTCTTCATCGATAACTATAGTTTCTGGGTCAGTTAGGGGATTATAGTGACCAATAATAGCAATAAATGCTCCATCGCGGGGGGCTCGGGCATCGGCTACTACAAGTCGATAACTCGGCCTTTTTTTGGCTCCTACGCGGCGTAATCTAATCTTTACCAATTTTATCCAACCTTCTCTATAAGCTATTATGCGCTATAATTATGTGGCTGTCAATGGGGTGTACTCGTTCAACTTTCTGCACCTCACCCCCTTAGACATTTACTTAACAACCCACCCCCTTTAAGCACCCAGAAAAATCTTCGATTTTCCTGGGAACCCGCTTTGTCCCCCTCCCTTACAAAGGGAGGGGGACATTAGTTATATAAGAGAGGCTTCGCCTCTCTTGGACTCTCTATTCTCTGGGGTGTTTAAGAGGGGCGCTAGTTCTCTCTAAAAACTCTTTCCCCCTCTCCAAGAATGGAGAGGGGGATAAAGGGGGTGAGGTTGACAAACAACATCGGAATTATAGTTGTCAAGAGAATATCCAGTCGCTATAATCGGGTTATGAAGGTAAAGAGCTTACATAGTTGGCAGGTTAATACCGCTCAAGCTTTAGACATACAGCTTTGGTTGGCATCACAGGTTTCCCGAGGTAATGAGGTGGCTACCCCCCGGTTTATAGCTGGTGTGGATATATCGGTAAACAGAGCACAAGGGATGGCTACCGGGGCAGCGGTGGTCTTAAACTATCCTGAGCTTAGACTGGTGGAAACAAAAATAGTAAATGGGGAGCTTGACTTTCCTTATGTTCCCGGTCTTTTATCCTTTAGAGAAGCACCGTTAACCTTGGCTGCTTGCCAAAGACTTGCCCTTACTCCTGACCTTATCCTAGTTGATGGGCAGGGGATTGCTCACCCCAGGCGCATGGGGCTTGCCTCTCACCTGGGGCTCTTCCTGGATACGCCGACGATTGGTTGTGCTAAATCCCGGCTCTGCGGTAGCCACGAGGTGCCCGGTGACAAGCCATGTAGCTATGCTGAGGTGGTGGATAGGGATGAGACTATAGGTGTAGCCCTGCGAACCAAGCTGGGGACAAAGCCTATCTATGTTTCCATTGGTCATAAGGTTGACCTTCAGGCTGCCATCTACTGGGTGTTGGAGTGCTGCCGTGGTTATCGTTTACCCGAACCTACCCGACTCGCCCATTTGGCAGCGGGAGGGAATCTGGAACCTGAGGTAGACTATCAAAGAAGGTTTTTTTAGGAAGTGAAAAATGCTTAACTGGAGTAATAGATTAGTTAAATATACATTGGTGTTAATCATTGTTTTCATATTGTCTAGTGCCATCGGCTGTGCAAAAGGACCTGCTGTAGGGCTTGAGCTTAAACCAGACGATTTAGGCTCGGATTGGGCATACAAGGTAAAAATGGGGCCAACATCTTATGGGGGGAACCCACAATTCTTTCTAGATGGAAGAAACCTGTGTCTGAATCTAAACCAAGTGGTTGTAAAGGATGATGCGAGAGTAATTAAATCAATTTTGCAAGATGTAATGGTCTATCCTTATGTTGAAGAAGCCGTTGATAGACTCAAAGGACTGTCGGTTCAAGTGGAGCCTCTGGATTTGCAATTTTGGGATGAGGCTTTTTGGTTTGAGCAGGAGGCTTAACTCACGCTAAGAAAGGCCAATTATATAGTGACGCTTTGTTATAAGGAAGTGTTCTACAAGAAAGACCCCTTGTCGGGGAAGTTCTACCATAGTGAATATCTACCATTGAGCGAAGAGCAAAAAGAATAGGCGAATGACTTTCTATGTGACTTAGCTGAGATAGTTCAAGGCAAGATAGTAGCACAACAGCCATAATTATATATGGGCGGGCTTTTTGCATAAAAGAATTTAGAGGTTGTTTAGTAACCTATCCCCCTGACCCCCTTCCCTTACTAAGGGAAGGGGGAGTGAAAGTAAGAGAGGGGGCAAAGCCCCCTCTCTAAAATCTCTTCCCCCTCTCCTTTGAAGGAGAGGGGGATAAAGGGGGTGAGGTTGATAAATAATCAAAAAATTACGGTGAGGCTAGATGCAGGAATTAAGGGATAAGTTAAAGGATTTACAGGCTAGAATCTCTATGGCAATGGTGCACCTTTGACATTGCCGCTAGGGAAGAGGAGATTGCCGGGTTAGAGAAGCAGTCAGCCCAGCCTGACTTTTGGTCAGACCAGATTAAGGCACAGAATGTTATGCGCCGATTGTCTGAGCAGAAGAAGGCGGTAAACCGGTGGCGGGAACTGGAGAAAAGAGCAACTGAGGTTGCCGAATTAATCTCCTTGGAAGATAGCTCTTTGGAAGCAGAGATTCAGTCCGAGGCGGAGGAGTTGGCTTCTCGCCTTGATGAGTTTGAGCTGGAGGCGGCTTTTAGCAGTGAGTATGATGCCAGAAATGCTATTCTGTCTATTCATGCCGGGGCTGGTGGCACAGAATCTCAGGATTGGGCGCAGATGCTAATGAGGATGTATCTTCGCTGGGCTGAGTGTCGTGGTTATCAGGCTGAGATATTAGATATTTCCCCAGGCGAGGAGGCAGGGATAAAGAGCGTGGTCATCGGGGTGAACGGCGATTATGCCTGTGGCTACTTGAAATCAGAGCATGGTGTCCATCGGCTGGTTCGCCTTTCTCCCTTTGATGCTGACCATGCTCGGCATACCTCTTTTGCCTTGGTGGAGGTTTTGCCTGAAGCTGAGGCAGATGTTGATGTAAGGATAGAGCCTGATGATTTGAAGGTTGATGTGTTTCGTTCAAGTGGACCAGGAGGACAGCATATGCAGAAGACGAGTAGCGCTGTCAGGTTGACCCATCTACCCACTGGGCTGGTGGTTTCTTGCCAGAGCGAGCGTTCTCAGCACCAGAATAAGGAAATCGCCTTAAAGATACTTCGCTCTCGCCTTTTGGACTTGGAGTTGGTCAAGAGGGCTGAAGAGAGAGCCAGGCTCAAGGGGAAACGCATTGCCGCCGGCTGGGGTAACCAGATTAGAAGTTATGTCCTTCATCCCTATAAGATGGTAAAGGACCACAGAACTGATTACCAAACCAGCGATACCGATGCCGTATTAGATGGGGAACTGGATGGTCTGATAGCAGCTTACCTCAGGTCTAGCTTGGGTGAAGAAAAGTGATAAAGAAATTGTTTACTAACCTCACCCCCTTTATCCCCTTTATCCCCCTCTCCATAATAGAGGGGCTTCGCACCTTCAATCTACCCTTAATAAATAGTCTAGGTAAAGAAGAATGATAAAGAAAGCCAGCCTATTAGCTTTAGTTGTTTGTTCATTCCTGGCTATATTGAGCCCTGGTCTGGTTCAAGCCCAGGGTGAGTTAACCATAGTGGATAGCTCAGCTCAGGCAGAGTTTCCTTCCCGACTCAACTTCAATCTGTCAGCCCAGAGCGATGTCAATATCACTGACATTCGCCTTTGCTATACCGTTGACCGAGCAAGCTTTGCTCAGGTAACCAGCGAGGTCTATATTGAATTTACGCCCAGTACTAGTGTTGATGTTGGCTGGACTTTGGAAATGGTGAAAATTGGCGGGCTACCGCCCGGCTCCAGCATGGAATACTGGTGGAAAGTAGAGGATGCCAACGGCAACAAGGTGGAAACTGCTCCAGCTGGAGTCCGGTTTGATGACATTCGCTATTCATGGCGCAGTTTAACCGAGGGGAAGGTAGCCATTTATTGGTATAAAGGGGACGATTCCTTTGCCCAGGAGCTAATGGCAGCGGCTCAGCAAGCACTGGAGAGGCTGGCTGAGGATACTGGAGCCTATCCGGGGAAACCAGCCAGGCTCTATATCTACGCCGACGCCAAGGATTTAATGGGGGCTATGATTTATCCTCAGGAGTGGACTGGCGGGGTAGCCTTTACTAGGTATGGCATTATGGCTATTGGCATAGCTCCTAGCAACATCAACTGGGGCAAGAGGGCAATTGCCCATGAGCTAACACACCTGGTTATCCACCAGATGACCCTTAATCCCTATAATAGCCTACCTACCTGGCTTGATGAAGGTCTAGCTATGCATAATGAAGGAATGCTGGGTCCAGAATTCGCCACTTATCTCAGCACGGCAATAGCTGAGGATAACCTTATCTCGGTGCAGAGCCTATCAAGCCCCTTCTCTGCTTATGCTGAGGAAGCTCGTCTTTCCTATGCTCAAAGCTATAGTCTGGTTGAATTCCTTATTACTAATTATGGGCAAAGTAAGATGCTTGAGCTACTGAATACCTTCAGGGAGGGCAGTGGCTACGATGCAGCCTTAGAAAAAGTATATGGCTTTGATATGGATGGTCTGGATAGTTTATGGCGGAATTATGTCGCTCAGCAATACCAATCGGCTGCGGAGGCAAGTATGACCCCGGCACTAGCGGGTGCTGGCTATTGAAAGCGAGGGGATGTTGAAGAAATCATTTACTATTCATGATTTACCTCTTTCCGAGCGACCCAGGGAGAGGCTGCAAAAATTAGGGGTGGAAGCCTTATCGGCTCAGGAGATTTTGGCTGTGATTCTGGGTCGTGGCGTTGCCGGTGAATCGGTAATGGTAACTGCTCAGAGGCTGTTGTCTCAATTCGGTAATCTCAAAGGTATTGCTAATGCCTCGGTGGAGGAGCTATCACAGGTGAAGGGGATTGGACTTGCCAAGGCGGCTCAGATTAAGGCTGCCTTTGAATTGGCAAACCGGCTGGAGGGTTATCCCGAGGCTGGAGAAAGCCCAATAGTTAAGACCCCTGAGGATGTAGTGAGTCTGGTGAGGGCTAGATTAAGGGGTAAAAAGAGGGAGCATTTTCTGGCGCTTTTGCTGGATACCAGGAATCAACTGATAAAGGTGTCAGAAATTTCAGTCGGCAGCCTGGATACCAGCATTGTTCACCCCAGGGAGGTATTCAAGGAGGCAATATCTGCCAGTGCTGCCTCGGTTATCTTTGTCCATAATCACCCCTCAGGCGACCCCACAGCCTCAGAAGATGACGTAAAGTTAACCAAGAGGCTAGCCGAGGCAGGAGAGATTGTGGGCATAGAGGTATTAGACCACATCATTATCGGGGGTAAAAAATACCTGAGCCTGAAAAGGGAAGGTTTGTTTTAAGTCCTTTAACAACCTATCCCCCTAACCCCCTTCCCTTACAAGGGAAGGGGGAAGATAAAGAAAGAGGGGCTGTCGCCCCTCTTGGACACCCCAGATACGGGTTTGGAGAGGAGGTCAGCAATGAAAAGAGAGGAAATGAGGGAAAAATTAACGAGGAGTTAAAGCATATCCCCAGAGGTTTGTTTGACCAGAATATGCTTCGGGAATACTATAATGGTATGCGCATGACTGACCTTAGTCTGAATTCAGCATTTCCAGCAAATGACTCTTTACTGAAAGCTATAGAAGCACTGAGAAAGAATCATCCTGATTTCTTGCCAATCTATGACAGGGAGTTCTTCCACATCTAAGCTAGGCGATTTTAAGGAGGTAGTATGAAGCTTGAGCTTAAATTTACCAGGAGTAAGAAGAACCCAATTTTAACCCCCACCAAGAGGGGGTGGGAGAACAAACTTGTCTTCAACCCGGCAGCCTTGCACCTGGATGGTAACACTCATCTTATCTACCGCGCCCATGGTGAGGATGGCGTCGCACGCCTGGGTTATGCCAGGCTAAGAAATATAGATGAGGTAGAGGAGCGTCTTCCCTATCCTGTGTTCTCGCCAGGAGAATGGTTTGAGCCCGATGGAGTGGAGGATCCACGGCTGGTGGCTATTGGGGACAGAATCTTTATGCTTTATGCAGGTAAGGACAAAGATATGGCCCGTGTCTGCGAATCTCACATTTCTATAAGCGATTTCAAAGAGACTATGTGGGTGTGGAGCAGGCACAGACTTATCCTACCGATAATGGTGGGGATTCATAACAGAAATGCCACTTACTTCCCAAGAAGGTTGGATAGAAGGCTAGCGCTATTACACCGACCTATAGCGATGGCGCAGAACATATGGCTCTCGTTCTCCTACGATAGAATCCACTGGTATGACCACAAGGAGATTCTAAAGGCACGCCCTGGGTACTGGGACGATGCTAAGGTGGGGGTGGCTGGACCGCCTATCGAGCTTGAAGAAGGATGGCTTTTAATCTATCATGGTGTTGAAGCCGAGACATGGACATATCGCCTTGGTTGTGCTCTGCTAGATAGGCATCACCCCGAAGTCGTGCTTGAGAGGTGCGAGGGGCCTATCTTGGAGCCGGTGGAGGATTATGAACTATCAGGTGGTACTCCAAATGCAGCATTCTCCCCCTCAGGCGGTGCTCCAAATGTAGTATTCTCCTGTGGGGCAGTTGTCATTGAGAACAAGCTAGTTCTGTACTATGGTGCCGCCGACAAGGTTATTGGGGTTGCTATGGGGGACTTGCCCGGGAAACCAGTTTGAGAAATGGAAAATACGCCGCTTGTATCAATAACCATCCCCAGTTACAACTCGGAGAAGATGATTCCTTCCTGCCTGGAAGGAGTTGTCAAACAAACTTATCCCAATATCGAAATCCTGGTGATTGATAGTTACTCAACAGATAGAACAAGAGATATTGCTGCTAGTTATCAGGCCAGGGTTATCTTATGTGAGGGAAAGCTGCTGGCGGCTAGATACCTTGGCTATAAAGAAGCGAAGGGCTCATACATAGCCTTTGTCGATACAGACCAAATCCTGGAACCTACTGCTATCGAAAGGGCAGTGGCTCTGATGGATGACTACGATATGGTAGTCTTCGAGACACACTCTTATAATACTGAGTGGTTTATCCCGAAACTACATAGTGCCTCAAAGCAGATAATTAATGCTCACTTTGGCGAGCCCGGTGCTTTTGACCCAACTAGAGGGCCTTTTCTGCCGAGGTTCTTCAAAAGGGAGATTCTAGAACAAGCCTTTGCTGCGATACCTCAGGAGTTAATACCGGGCACAATCCATCCTGACCATGCCATCATTTACTATGAGAGTTACAAGGTCTCACAAAGAGTAGGTGGTCTGCGAAATGCTATGTATGACATAGAGCCTGACTGGAGAAAGCTTTGGGGAACACGCTATAGATACGCAGCGTCATTGAGAAGCATCAGGAAATCGTATTACGGGAAGCTACTTTGGGAAAAAATGGAAGTCGGCCTCTCTTTTGGTCGCCCTATAGTGGCTGGTTTTCAGACTCTATTGCTGGCGGTAATAATCAAGGTTATTGAATGGATTGGATATCATTTCGGTTAGGGCTAGAAACAGGCACAGTATTTTCTTATAGAGCTAAATGATGAAAAGAATCATATATATAGTTCTTTCGGTAATATTGGTATGCAGCCTGCTGGTGTTTTACCTGCCCAATGCTGTCTGCCAGCCCAGACAGGGAGTGCCACCCCCCGGCGAAGAAAATGTCCTTAACCTCTATGGCATTGACCCGTTAACCCTTGACCCGGCGGTCTCCGGTGAGATGACCTCTCACCAATATATAACGCAGATATTCAGTGGTCTGGTTTGCCTTGATGATAATCAGGAGCCAGCGCCTGATATAGCCGAGAAGTGGCAGGTCAGCGATGATGGCAGGACTTATACCTTTTATCTGCGACAGGATGTCAGCTTTCACGATGGCAGGCAGGTTAAGGCAGAGGACTTCAAGTATTCCTGGGAGCGAGCCTGCGACCCTGAGACCGGGTCTATGACGGCAGCTACCTATCTGGGCGATATTGTCGGGGTGGGGGAAGTATTATCCGGTGAAAGGGAAGACATCGGCGGCGTCAGGGTTATTGGTGATTACACCCTTGAGGTAACTATAGACGCTCCTAAATCTTATTTCTTGTCCAAGCTGACCTATCCCACCGCCTTTGTGGTGGATAGAGCTGGTGCGGAGTCGGGCGGGAAATGGTGGCGCAGTCCCAACGGCACCGGTCCGTTTAAGCTCAAACAGTGGGATAAAAATGATTTACTTATTCTGGAGAGGAACGAGCTTTATTACCGAGAGTTGGCCAAGGTCAATCTTGTTGTCTTTCAGTTATGGGGCGGTGTGCCCATGAATATGTATGAGACTGATAGAATCGATGTTACCAGTGTCGGCATTAGTTATATTGAAAAGGTTACTGATGAAACCGGTCCCTTTTACCAGGATTTAAGGGTAGTGTCGGAGCTGAGCTTTTCCTACATCGGCTTTAGTACTACCAAGCCGCCGTTTGACGATATCAATATCCGCCGTGCCTTCTCTCAGGCGATTGACAAGGATAGGTTAGTTTCTCTGGTATTCAAGGGTATGGTGCAGCGGGCAGATGGCATCCTACCGCCTGGTATGCCAGGCTATAATGAGGAACTTCTTGGGCTGGACTATGACATAGATAGAGCAAAGGAGTTGATTGCCAATTCCAGGTATGGTGACGTATCCCAATTGCCGCCTATCACCATTACCACTATGGGCTGGGGAGGATTAATCTCGCGGTCGCTGGAAGCCATTGTTTATCAGTGGCGAAACAACCTGGGGGTAGAGGTAAAGGTCAGGCAGTTAGAACCAGAGAGATTCCTGTATCACCTTAAGCAGGAGAAGGACGAGATGTTCTATATTGGCTGGGTGGCTGACTACCCTCATCCACAGGATTTTCTGGATGTTTTGTTTCATAGTGGTACTGATAATAACTTTGGCGAGTATAGCAACCCTGAGGTAGATACTCTGCTGGAGAGGGCAGGGGTGGAGCAAGATAGTGAGCTAAGCCTGGCACTATATCAACAAGCTGAGCAACTCCTGGTTGATGATGCTGCCTGCCTACCCTTGTGGTTTGGGCAAAATTATATTCTTGTTAAGCCCTACATCAAGGGATATAACCTAAATCCTTTAGGTTTTGCTATGCTAAATGAAGTCTCGGTTAAGCCTCACTAGATATTGGGAGTTAATTAAGTTATGAATTTAGTGGAGCAGTTAGACCATATTTTCTCTCCCAGAAGCATTGCTGTAGTCGGTGCCTCAGCTAATCCAGAGAAGGTGGGTTTTATGTGTGTCGGCAACCTGCTGGAAGCTGGGTTTGGGGGCAAGGTTTATCCCGTTAACCCCGGTCTGTCTGAGCTTTTTGGGCTAAGGGTATACCCCTCGGTTACAGCTATTCCAGGAGAGGTTGATTTAGCTATGGTGGTTATTCCTGCCGAGCGCACCCTATCTATCATAGAGGAGTGTGTTGCCAAGGGAATAAAGGGGACCATTCTGATTAGCGGCGGTTTTAGAGAGGTGGGCACGGAGATTGGCTCAGATCTGCAGGCTCAGCTTAGGGATATAGCCAATAGAGGTGGGATGAAGATTATAGGACCGAATACCTTGGGGTTAATCAATCCGCGGGCTAAGCTTAACGCCTCATTTCAATACACACTTAGTCTGAGCCAGGTCGGCAATGTGGGGATAGCGACTCAAAGTGGTGGAACAATTATTTACCTGGTGCATGCCTTGACCAATCATAATGTGGGTATCAGTAAAGCTATCGGGCTGGGCAACAGGTGTAATCTTGATTTTGACGAACTGGCAACCTATTTTGGTGAGGATAAAGAGACCGAGGTAATAGTTTTACATGTGGAAGGTTTGGAACAACCCCAGCGGCTTACCAATGTTGCCAGGCAGGTGACAAAGCGAAAGCCAATCGTGGTGTATAAGGCGGGTAGGGGTGAGGAGATGGACAGGGCTACCTTATCCCACACTGGTGCCTTGGCTGGCAAATACGAGTTCTATAAAGCCGCTTTCAAGCAGGCGGGAATGATTGTGGTTGATGGTCTGACAGAATTGGTTGATGTAGCTAAGGCACTAGCCTTCCAGCCAGTGGCGATGGGTAATAGGGTGGCTATTTTCTCGGTTCAGGCTGGCCCGGGAATAATTATGGCTGACAAATGTCGGCAATTAGGCTTGAGGCTGACTCAACTTTCACCAGTTACAAAGCGCAGGCTCAGGCAATTGTCATCGCCACTTAATGCTGTGGATAACCCCGTTGACCTAGCCTGGAAATCAAATGAGTTTGATGCTTGCCAGGAGATGCTGAAGGTTGTTTTAGACGATGGTGGCGTTGATGCAGTAGCTGTAGCCGCTGTCTTCTATGGGTCAAATATGGAGGTGATGAGGGCTGTGGTTGATGTTGCTGACACGGCTAGAGACCTCGGAAAGCCAATAGCGGTGTGTTTGGACTCGCCTAAAGGCTTAGCTTATGCCGAGATAAATGCACTTGAGGGGAGCCGTATTCCCACCTTTCCCCTTCCCGAGAGGGCAATAACTGGTTTAGCCGGTTTGATTAAATACGGACAGATACTCAAGAATAGTGGCGGAGGGGGTGGGATTCGAACCCACGGCTCCGGTATATCGGAGCAACGGTTTTCAGGACCGTCTCCTTAAACCACTCGGACACCCCTCCCTCTTAATTTAGTATAAAGATTAGGGCTTCAGGCGTCAAACCTTCCTTATTCTGCACAGCAGGGCTTTGAGTTCAGTATAACCGGTAACTGGGTCGCGGGGCTCTAGCTCAGTCAGCAGATTGGCGTTAGCCTGAGCCCAGCCATGGGGAATACTGACTATCCCCGGTGTCAGGTCTTCAGTGGTTCTGACCTTGATTTTTATGTTTCCCTTTCTTGTTTCCACAGCTATGGTATTGCCATCAGTAATGCCATATTTTATGGCGGTATCAAGGTGAATCTCAGCCATTGGTTCAGGGGCAGACTTCCGCAACCGGGGCACATTTCTCATCTGGGTGTGGGTATATTCCAGGGTTCGGGAGCCAGTGGTTAGAATCAGGGGGTATTCTTTGACTAAGTCTGGACGACTAACAGGGCTTTGGCTGGGCTCAATATGAGCTGGCAATGGGTCATAGCCATGCTCAGCCAGTGTCAGTGAATAAATCTCAATCTTCTTTGAAGGCGTCCTGAATTCACCCTTTTGCGCCATATCATATTTTTTAGTAGCGAAGAAAACGCCCTCTGGGTTTTGCTCGCTTAGCTGCTCGATGGTTAATCCGGTGGGTTTTAGCCAGTGCTCCACCACCTCCTCATCGGTTTGCCACGGGAAGTATGCCCCATAGCCCATTCTTCTCCCCAGTTCGCACCAAAACCTCCAGTCGGGCCAGCATTCCCACAGCGGCTCTATCACCTTCTTGCGCAATAAAATATAGGGCATGCCACTGGTTACCCCATAAACATAGCCTACCCCGCTCCGTTCCATGAAGGAGCAGGCAGGGAGCACAATATCAGCCATCTTGGCGGTTTCGGTCATGAATAGGTCTATAACCACCAGAAAATCCAGTTTCTCTAATGCTCGTTTAATTTTGCTGGAATCGGGCAGGGTAAGGGCTGGATTACCGCCGGTAACAATCAGGGCTTTGATAGGATATGGCTTTTCGGTTAGCACCGTATTAGCAAGATACATTGCCTGACCATAGGGAGAAGTCCTGCCCCAGAGACGGTAGAACAGGGGATGCTCAGCAGCCCCAATGGGTTCTTCTTCAACCTTGATGTGAAGGCTGCCCAGTCGGGGGAAGGGGACAGCAACCCAGCCACCGGGCTTATCGATGTTTCCCGTTACCGTTTGTAGGATAGATAGCACTCGGTTATTCTGTAAGCCGTTTATTTGCTGGTCCAGAGCACAGACACCCTGAACGATGGACGCTGATTTAGCGGTGGCAAATATTCGAGCAATCCTCCTTATATCAGCCGCTGGCACCCAGGTTATCCTTTCTACCTTCTCCGGCGGATATTGCTCGACATGCTCCTTCAGTTTATCAAAGCCAATAGTATATTTATCGACAAATTCTTTATCATAGAGGTCTTCTGATATGATGACATTTAGCATACCCAGAGCTAGGGCACAGTCAGTTCCGGGTCTTATCGGAATATGCGTGCCTCTTTTTGCCAGAGGGGTGCGCTTTGGGTCGATAACGATTAGCTTTAGCCCGTTATCCAGGGCTTTGTAGATTTGCCTAGCTAGTGGGAGTTTTGAGTGAACCGGGTCGTGTCCCCACAGGATGACACATTTCGCCCTTTCTGGCTCCTCTATCAAGTAGGTGCCGAAGGTAAGCTGGCGAGCTAGGATGCGGGAGCGGTAGCAGTTACTCTCCACCGAGAGGAAGTTTGGTGTGCCGTAAACACCGCCAAACCGGCTGGCGAAGGCAGCCAGCTCATAATTTTCCACCCCTATTGAGCCGCAGAAGATAGCCAGTGCCTTAGCATCGTATTTATCCTTAACCTGTTGCAGTTCGGTGGCAATTATATCCAGCGCCTCGTCCCAGGAGATGCGTTTCCAGCCCCCGTTTTCCTTTTTCATCGGGTATTTCAGGCGGTCTGGCGAATAGACATAATCTACTAGCGCTTTGCCTCTGGGGCACAGCATACCTTGGTTTAACGGGTGCTCAGCCATGCCTTCCACCTTGACCAGTTTGCCCTGTTCAACATAGGCATTTATGCCACACCCCCAGACACACAATATGCAGTCGGTTTTAATAAGCTTCAAGGCTTGTACCTCCTGGCAAATGTATTACTGGGCATTGTTGTTAGGGGATAGAATAGCTATGCTGGTTGATAATTGCCCCAGCCTTTCATTTAATTACCTTCTGCCCCACATAAGGCTGGAGGACTTCAGGAATTAAGATAGAGCCGTCAGCCTGCTGGTAGTTCTCCAGTAGGGCAATGAGAACCCGGGGCAGGGCTAACCCTGAGCCATTTAAGGTATGGACAAATTGGGGTTTGGCGTCAGACGCTGGGCGGTAGCGGATGTCGGCTCGCCGGGCTTGAAAATCTCCGCAGTCGGAGCAGGAGCTTACCTCTAACCACTCACTACAGCCTGGAGCCCACATTTCAATATCATAGGATTTGCTGGAAGCGAAGCCTAAATCGGCGGTGCAAAGCTGTTTCACCCGATAGGGAAGCCCCAGTTTTTGGCAGACCTGTTCGGCGTCGTTCACCAGTTTCTCCAGCTCCTGGTCAGAGGTAAATGGCTCGGTGAATTTATATAGCTCCACCTTATCAAACTGATGACCTCGTTTTATACCTCGGGTATCCTTTCCCGCCGACATTTTCTCCCGGCGAAAACAGGCGGTGTAGGCGACATAATAGATAGGCAGGACTCCCGGCGGTATAATTTCATCGCGGTGGAGGTTGGTGATTGGCACCTCAGCCGTAGGCACGAACCAGAAGTCATCCTCTTCATCATGGTACAGGGTATCGGCAAATTTAGGCAGGTTGCCAGAGCCCACCATGCATTCCCTCTTGACCATAAACGGTGGATATACCTCCTGATAGCCATGCTCGGTGGTATGGAGGTCGAGCATGAAGGAGATGATGGCTCTTTGCAGTCGGGCGCCTAACCCCTTGAGCACATAGAAGCGGGTGCCGGAAAGCTTTACCCCCCGTTCAAAGTCGATGATGCCCAGAGATTCACCCAGTTTCCAGTGTGGGGCTGGCGGGAAATCAAAGCTTTTTGGCTCCCCCCAGGAGCGAACTATTGGGTTATCCCTTTCATCCTTACCCAAAGGCACCGTTGGCTGGGGGATATTGGGCACCTGAAGCAGGAGTCCCTCAATTTGATTATCCAGGCTCCGGACTTCTTCCTCCAGAACTCTTATCTTGGAACGCAGCTCACGCCCCTCATCTGTAGTTTCCTTGGCTATTTTCCTTTCTCTGGCAGCCTCTTTTCGGATGTGCCTGAGGCTTTCTAGCTCAAGCACCTTCTGGCGACGCTCCAGGTCAAGCTCTAGAATCTCATCTAGTGGGGCAGTATCCTGGCGCTTGGCTACCGCCTCTTGCACTAGGTCTATATTTTCTCGGATAAATTTCAGGTCAAGCATAATAGTTTACCAACCCTCCCCCTTTATTCCCCTCCCTTATAAGGGAGGGGAATGGGTTTTATAAGAGAGGCTTCGCTTCTCTTTGACTCTCCTTATAGTTTTTCTTTATCTTATTTATCACTTTCCACCGATTTCGGTATTCCTATCCATCTTGGAGTTCCATTCATATATTCGCTGTAGGTATCACTATATCTCTTAAGGCAATATCTTTCCTCAACGAGCAACTCCGTTCGCATCCAGAAAATATTGGCTATACCCAGGAGGAAAAACACCCAGGAAGCAGTAGCGATACTGGTACCCAGGAATATTAAAAAAGTAGCGAGATACATGGGATGTCTGGAGTAATGATATATCCCATGGGTAATCGGCTTATCAAATGGTGCGGCGGTGAAGTTAATTGTGGCCGTGATTAAGACACCTAACCCTATGAGAAAGATGACCAGTCCAGGATAGAACCAGAGTGTCCCCAGTTGAAGAGGCAGAAAAATAGAGTAGATTATAGCCAGAAGCCAGACTGAGTTGCCTATCAGGGGCGCACTCTTTTCCAGCTTGCTTCGCTTGATATCAGAGGGAAGTGAGCTTCTGGCCCACACCCTCTTGCCCAGGAGTAGAACCGTCAGCATTTGCAGCAGAAAGCTGCTCGTGAAAATCCAAGCGTTCCACACACCTATTTCAAAGGCTGGTACCAGCGACATTTTCCCTCTCTATGGCTTTTCCCTGAGCTGGGGAAACAAAATAACCTGACGGATTGATTGCTGACCGGTGAGCAGCATCACCAGGCGGTCGATGCCAACGCCCAGCCCTCCGGTAGGGGGCATACCATACTCCAGCGCCAGCAGAAAATCTTGGTCAATGGTCTCCGTTGTCTCATCTTCTGGCTTACGCTCCTTTTGTTGTTGCAGAAAGCGCTCTCTCTGCTCTATAGGGTCGTTGAGTTCAGTGAAGGCGTTGGCAATCTCCATTCCCCCGGCAAAGGCTTCAAAGCGCTCTACCATGCGCTGGTTACCAGGTTTGGTCTTGGCTAGGGGTGACATCTCCACCGGGTAGTCTAGAAGGAAGGTGGGTTGTATCATATTTGGCTCGACAAAGGTTGAGATAAGCTCATCTATAAGTCTGCCCCTGTCCTTTTGAGGGTCAACCTCCATTTTTAGCTTTAGCATTTCCGCCCTGAGCGAATCGGCATCAGGATACTGCTCAAAATCAATGCCACTGTATTTGATGATTGCCTGGCGCAATTCTAAGCGCTGCCATGGTGGTTTGAAGTTAAGGTTGTTATCACCGAATTCAATCTCATATCTACCCATGATTTTGCGAGCAATAAGGGATACCATTCTCTCAAGCATTTTCATCACATCTTGATAGTCGACATAGGCTTCATAACTTTCCAGCATGGTGAACTCGGGGTTGTGCTTGGTGGAGATACCCTCGTTGCGGAAAATGCGACCCAGCTCGTATACCTTGTCAAAGCCGCCTATAATCAGTCGCTTGAGATGAAGCTCAAGGGCAATGCGCAGATAGAAGTCCTGGTCAAGGGCATGGTGGTGGGTGGTAAAGGGGCGGGCTAAGGCACCCCCGGCTAAGGGCTGTAGCACCGGCGTTTCTACTTCTAAGAATCCTCGCTGGTTGAGGAACTCACGGATGGCAGCAATAACTTGGCTGCGCACCCGGAAAATTTCCTTGGCTTCAGCATTGGCAATGAGGTCTAGGTAGCGTTGGCGATATCGCTTGTCCACATCGCTAAGCCCGTGCCACTTTTCAGGTAATGGCTGGAGCGACTTAGCCAACAAGGTAAATTCTGCTACCCAAACGGTAGGTTCACCACTTTTTGTCCAAAGTAGAGGGCCACTGACCCCGATAATGTCACCAATATCTAAATCCTTAAACAGCTCAAGGTCTTTTTCATCAAACTGGTTTATGTCCTGGAATAATAGCTGAATCCTCCCTGAGCCGTCACGCAGGTCAAAGAATGCGCTCTTGCCCATTCGCCTTATCGCCATAATCCGTCCGGCAACATTAACCTGGAGTTTACCGGCAAGACGGTCAGCAGCTTTTTCAGTAGCATCTTTTGATTCCCACTTTTTAAGTTTTTCGACTGCTTGTTGAGTGGTGTGGCTACGGTGATAGCCATAGGGGTAGGGGTCAATGCCACGACCGCGAATTCGGTCAAGCTTTTGCCGGCGCTGTTGAGCTATACGGTCTAATCTGGATGTCATCTTATTTTACTTAGTATATAGCAAAAAGGCTGAGAGTTCCAAACCCCCAGCCGCATATCATCTGTATTTCATCTTTATTCTATAGTAGAGCGATTTGGCTAAATGCCGCTCGCCTTGTTTGTTCTCTTAGGGTATCCAGCCAAGCTGTTGATTTTATCTCTCTTTCCAAGAGGTATCTAAGGTAATTCCTCATCACCATCTCTAGCTGATGAGATAGTTCCGGGTTTATTTTTAGTCTGCTGACAGTGTTATAGTCGCTGTTCTGTAATAGTTGTAGCACTTTTTGTGCATTTACCGAAAGGGGATAGGTCAAAGGTTGGCTTTGACTGCAAATGGGGCACAGCATGCCACCAGCGCTGGGGCAGAATGAGTTGGTGGTGGCTTTTAGCGGTAAGCGACAGGAGACACACTGCTGAAGCTGGGGGCGGTAGCCAACCTTATCTAGCAGGTGCAGTTCAAAATAGCGCAGGACCAGCTCATTATCGTCACCCTGGCATAAGCGATGCATGGTCTCAAGCAGTAACTCAAACAGGGGATAGTTTTCAATATTCTCGGCGGTAAATTGATTAACTAGCTCGGTGGCATAAAGGGCATAGGAAGAAAGCTGCAGGTCGCTCTTCAGCGGCAGAAAGCTATTGATGGTTTGGCTCCCGATTATGGTATCAATATTTCGACCACGAGCTAGTGACACCAGGCTATGGGTGAGCAGCTCAAGGTGTCCAGCGAGCTTACTTCTGGGGCGCCTGACCCCTTTGGCTACTGCCTGAATCTTGCCCAGGTGTGGAGTGTAGAGGGTAAGGATTCTATCCGCCTCCCCCAGCTTAATCTTCTTAATAATAATTGCTTCAGTCTGATAATTCCGGGGCTTAGACATTTTTGCTACTTTCGTTTAATATTGCTGGGCTTTGCGAAGTCGTCCATTACTACTCCTCTTTCAAGAAACTGTATGTTATCTTGCCTTTTCTCGATAGCCTAAACAATCCTCTGTTTGTTACCTTAGACAATATTTCATTTTCTTTCATATGATGGTCACTGAAGGATAGAATTCCATTTGGTTTTAATACTCGGTGTAACTTTTCTAATACTCCATTTGGGTCACTCAACGTGTGAAGAGTATCGTATAAGAGAACTACATCTATGCTATTATCTGGTAATCCAGTTTTGCAATCGGAACAAATGGTTTCCACATTCGTCAGTTGCTTTTTTTGAAGCGATACTCTGAACCATCTGAATTGCCAGTGGATGGATATCCAGAGCGTAAATCTTCCCTGATTTGCCCACAAATTCGGCAGCAGCGATTATATAACCCCCGGGACCACAGCCATAATCAAGTACATGAAACCCTGGTTTTACCCCCACCTCTTTCAAGATATTCTTGCGGGGCAAGAAAAAATCGCGAAATTTGTAACCAAAAGACATGAACTTGAAATGAAAATTGGACGTTGGTTTATCCACGGTAGTTTCCTCCTATTATGGGATTTCGCCTAACAGCCACATAGACGAACTCACTATTCGCCTAATCCGAGTTTACCTTGCTTGAATTGAACCTCTCCCCCTTTATTCCCCTCTCCTTGAAAGGAGAGGGGAAAGTATAGGTTTTGAAGGGGCGAAGCCCCTTCAATCTACCTTTTGATAAACAACCTTTTAATGATAGCTTCTGTTTGGTAATTTCTTGGTTTGGACATTTTTACTACTATTCTGGAACAAATTTTAAGTCCTTTGGTTTTCTAAATCCTCTTTTTATCAAAATATCCCTTTCTTTTAAGAGGCAAGCTCTGTTATGTGCTATTGCTTTATCAAATTCTCCCCTTAACCAAGCTTGCATGCATAGTTTACCCACATCATTAAAAGGATCACCATAATTAGGGATATCTAATTCAGTTCTCGCCTTTCCTTTTGATTCTCCTCTATAACATTGTAGTTCGCCATCGAAATCAATCCTTTTACCAAGCTGGTGAAACAAAACACCTCTTTCAAACTCACTTTGGAACGCATAGAAAGGTCTTTGTAATAGATCTATGAGCTTTTCTGCTTTTTCGTTTAGTTCAGCAATCGCTTCCATACCCTTTGCACATGATATGTGAAGACCTTGCCGATTAATAAATCCAAAGATGACCTGCTGCATATACTGATATTCCCTCGAATCATGGGTGCCTCGGTACTGCCCGTTAAATTCCCCAACAGTCTCGATATCAATAATCGTTCCTTCAAAATCTGAGCTTATATCTTCCTTATACTCTAATATCACTATTATTCTCCGCTTAAAGTTGAACCTCTCCCCCTTTATCCTCCCCTCCTTGAAAGGAGAGGGGGGAGTATGGGTTTTGAAGGGGCGAAGCCCCTTCAATCTACCCTTTTTATTACGGTCTAAGTCTGGTAGTTTCAGGGCTTGGACATTTCAACTACTTTTATTCATATCTCAGAGACTGTCTTCCAAAAGCTTTCCCAATCTTCTGGTGCTATGCCTAGGTTTGAAAGCACCTTTCCTGGCACGGGATAGGAAACGCCACTATCTCGCTCTATCCTCTTGATGTGCCGGGAAAGAATGAAAGTCATGGTTTTAGTGTGCTCATGGCTCATCCGAATGGTTACCACTGTTTCAGGCACTTTGCCCGGACCTGGTTCACGAGGGCTCTTTCTAAAGTTAATTACCACACCATAAGGTCCACTGATAACTTGAAATTCATCTGAATAAAATTCAGGAATTTCTTTCTCTTCGGGCATATCAATTACCTCCTAGAATTTTTTAAGCCTGGTGAACGAAGCTAAAACTCTTGTCTTCCCTCAATGGCTCTGGTGAGGGTAACATCGTCGGCATATTCCAGTTCGGTGCCGAAGGGGAGTCCCCGGGCAAGGCGGGTAACCCTGATGCCCAGGGGTGAAATCAGCTTATTTAGATACATAGCGGTTTGTTCCCCCTCAAGATTGGGGTTGGTAGCCAGGATGACTTCACTTATTGAGCCACCCTGTAACCGCTTCATAAGCTCTTTGATTCTTATATCGTCAGCTCCTACTCCTTCGGTGGGCGAGATGGCGCCGTGGAGCACATGATAACGCCCGTTATAGGTTTTGGTATGCTCCAGAGCCACGATGTCCTGGGGTTGTTCCACAATGCAAATCTTGCTATGGTCTCGTTGGTCGCTGCAGCAGATGAGGCAGGGGTCGGAGTCTGTAATATTAAAACAAACGGAGCACAGCTTGGTCTTTTGCTTTACCAATAGTATGGCGTCAGCTAGGAGCTTGGTTTGCTCTTCTGGAGTTCGGAGCAGATGGTAGGCAAGCCGCTGGGCGCTTTTTGGTCCGATGCCAGGCAGTTTGTTTAGTTCCTGGATAAGCTTATATACCGCTTCGGCGGTAGGCATGAGACTCTGGTTCAACCTCACCCCCTTTATCCTCCTCTCTTCAAAGGAGAGGAAGAAGGAATAGGTTTCGAAGGGGCTTTGCCCCTTCAAGCTACCTGAAATAAGCAGTCTCGGTATATCAGGTTAGCCCTGGGATGTTGAGACCACCAGTTAATTTACCAAGACGCTCGGCGGCAAGCTCCTTGGATTTGGTGATGGCTCCGCTTACCGCAGTTAATACCAAATCCTCCAGCAGTTCCACATCATCAGCACTTATCGCCTCAGGCGATATTTTTACCGACTGTATTTTCAGTTGACCATTGATAGTAACCTTAACTGCGCCTCCTCCTGAAGATGCTTCCACCGTAGTGTCGGCTAACTCTTGTTGAGCTTTGGCTAGCTTTGCCTGAAGCTCTTGGGCTTGGCGCATCATAAACCTATTCATTTCTCCTCCACGCTAACAATCTGGGCGCCCATCTTTTTTGCTGCTTCCACTAGGTGATTGTTTTCTGGCTCATAGATGCAGCGCACATGGCAGGGATGCCCCAGGAAGTTGCTTATGATTTTCTCGGCAACCTGTTGGTTTTCAACTTGCTCCATCTTCTCCTTGTGAATGGGATATCTAAAGGCTAAGACCACAGTATCACCTTCGATTGCCATCGGTTTAACCCCAGCGCTTCTAAGAATAGCAATAGCGGGGGTTCTTTTAGCATTCTCCGGCGCTTGCTCAATAACCTGTCTCCAATTTAGTCTCAATCGCTCAATCTCATTACTGAGTTCTGGTGGGGTGGTAGGAATACCCTCTGCCTTTGGTGGCACTACCTTGGGCACAGTGGCTGGCTCGGGTTTGACCAGTTGCTGTGTGGGTGGGGAGACCTCTTTTACCGGCTGGGGAGGTTGATATTCGGGTTGAGTGGGGGGGCTTTCTCTTTCCTCAACCGATGGTTGGGCACAGTCAACCAGGGCTAGCTCCAGGGGTAAGGTGGAGTAGTTATCAAAACCAAGCTCGAGCTGACCAAAGAGCTTTACTGCCCTCAATATGTGGGCCAGGGAAGCTCTAGCCGCTAGACCCTTCAGTTCAGCTATGTCCTCGGTGGTGAGGTCTACGGCTTCCTCGGAGCCGGTCTTTATCAGCAGTAATTCTCTGAGGTATTCCACCACTTCTCGATTAAATTGGTGCAAATCCAGACCATCGCTATTGGCACTGTTTATAGTTGATACCCCGGCAGAAATATCATTATTTACAATGTGCCGAACCAGCTCCCTAGCTCTCTGGTCTCCGGTGATACCCAGGATGGCCTGAACCTGGCGGAGCCCAATTTCTGTGCCATAGTAGGTGGTTAATTGTTCCAGCAGGTTTTCGGCATCTCGCAAGCTACCGGTAGCGCTTTTGGCAATAAGCCGTAGTCCTTCTGGCTCTATGTGAATACCTTCCACCTCGCAAATACGGGTTAGTTTTGAGACTACATCTGCCCGAGAAATACGCCTGAAGTCGAAGCGCTGGCATCGGGATAGAATTGTGGGCTGGACTTTATGGACTTCAGTGGTAGCTAGAATGAAGATAACATAGGGTGGCGGTTCCTCAAGGGTCTTGAGCAGGGCATTGGAGGCTTCCTTGGTGAGCATATGAACCTCGTCTATAATATAGACCTTGTAGCGGGCTTGGTTGGGGGCATAGTTAACCCTCTGGCGAAGGTCTCTGATTTCATCAATGCCACGGTTACTGGCAGCATCAATCTCTATCACATCCAAAGCCCTGCCCTCGGTTATTGCCCGGCATATCTCACAAGCATTACAGGGTTCGCCTCTGCCATTGGTAAGGCAGTTCACCGCCTTAGCCAGAATACGCCCAGTGCTGGTCTTGCCTGTTCCTCGTGGACCATAGAAAAGATAGGCATGAGACACGCGACCACTACTGAGGGCATTACTCAGAGTTTGTGTTACCTGTTCCTGACCAACTATCTCAGCTAAGGTTTGGGGACGCCACTTACGATAAAAAACTTGGGATGCCATTTTCGTTTGCTTTTATTATACCCCATATTATCTGGTTTCCAAAGGGGGTTTCTGAGCATATAAGACTGAATTTCCTGGTTATTAAATAAAAAAACCAGCTTTACTAGTCTGAATCACTCTTTGGCTCTGCCTTAACTAGTAAAGCTGGCAAAATGGGCTTGGATAGCCTGTTTATATTAATGAGGGTAGGTCCTTTGATGCCTCCTCTATTTCTCTAAGTTTGCGCTCGAACTCGTCTCGCCTTCCTTTAAGCTCGTGAACAACGCCGCTTGCCTTGTTATAGTACCCCTTTACCTTATCCACAATATTAAGCTCAGACAGAATTAGGGTTACATCAATCAAGCTCTTTTGCCTGGGATAATCGCCGTTCCTTATCACTGCCTCTGGAGCTATATCTTTCAGATAATTTCCCAGGTCCTTAACCAGGTCCATATTCATGTCTCTAGGTGGTGCCGAGACGAGGTATAGGGCTCTACCTGAATCCGAAGGAATGCATTTAGCTGACAGCTCACTTATGGCTTCATCCATGGCCCGGATTCCTCGGTGAGTTTCAATACTCTTCTTTATGAAGTTTCTTCCGAAGAAGGGAAACCACCTGAAGATAGGCAATGGTGATTTGCCATAGCCTATTACTGTCCAGCCTACCAAAGTCTGTATTATGTCTCCGGCATCAACCGTCCTTGCCCCAATATGCTTGCGTTTTGTCTCTTCACCAGCGCAGAGCAAGTTGTAGAATGAGTCAACTATTAAGGTATTGATCTTAGATAGGTTATTTGTAAGCGAGAAGTCCTTGCCGATATACCTTTGATTGTCAGCCAGAAAGACGGCATCGACCTCTGGATAGAGGGACTTAAGGCAAGTGGCTGAATTATAAACAGTTCTTTCCTCAGTTTCCTCTTCATGAGCGAAGGGGAGAATAGTCAGGGCATAGATTGGCTTAGACACATAGCGCTCCCTTATCATCTGGGCAACTATCGGTATTCCCCCTGAGCCAGTGCCGCCGGCAGCACCGGCGACCAATAAGAAGGCATCGGTCTCAAAGAAGCGCTGGGCTGTTCTTATGGCATCTATAATCTTATCGCTGTCCTCTTTGGCTATTTCAGCCCCCAGCTCATTTATTTTACCTACACCATGGCCCCCGGTCCTTCGAGTTCCGATGAGGATTCTATGCTGGTAATCAGCTTTTATAGTTTGTAGCCCACTTAAGTCAGCGGCATCAGTGTTTACAGCGAAGGCACCGGTAATTATCTCAACCCCGCGCTGACTACGTGCCCTTCTATTTAGTCGGGCAAACTCATCAGCAATCCTGTCGCCGCATTGTCCAAGACCCACAACCACTAACTTCATTTTTCACCTCAATATTAAAAATGTTGTTGTTATTTTAAGCATAGTTCTTTAGCAATGTCAACATATTTAATCCAAGCTGGGAAGCTCCTTGCCAGTCTGATGCAACTGTTGAATTTGCTCTTGGGTTTCTCTATTTAGCTTCGCCTGCTGTTTAAATAAATCTTTAGCTTGAAGATATAGATTCTCTACCCTGACCACTTTGGCTAAGCTGGAAGCAACTAAAGTTAGAGAGATCTCCTTTCCCCTTCTAGGATAATCACCCATTCTTATTACAGCTCTAGGAGCCCTCTCTTGTAACAGAGTAGCGACCTCTTCCAAGGCATTCAGGGTAATAACCCCTTTCTGAGCAGTGAGTAGAACCAGAATCTTCCTGGCATCCTTTAAGTCAATTGACACAGACAGGTTATTCATGGCTTTATCTAAGGCTCCAGCTACTGCGCTACTTTCCCTTGCTTCTTCCCGAAAATGCTCCTTACTCCAGCGATAAAAGGTGGCAAGGTCAATCTGCCCCCTGCCAATGGAGGAAATGCCTTCAAGTGTCTGTTTAATATCTCCTGCATCTATCACTTTGCTTCCTAGGTATTGCGGTCTTCTCTCCTCCCCGGCGCAGAAAAGGTCATAGAAATTGTTGACGAATTCGAGATTTATTTGGTGCAGATTTCGGGCGAAGCTGTAGCCCCTTCTGGCAAACCGTTCATTATCAAGCAAGAACACAGCATCAGCATATTGGTTTACTGTCTTGAGACAGGTGGCAGTGTTGGTTATTGCATAGGAAGTAACCCCGTTTTCTTCATATCCAAAGGGGAGAACTACTGCGGCGTAAACTGGTTTCTCTATCCTCTCCTTAAGTTTCTTTATTGCCCAACCAATTGCTCCAGACCCGGTGCCCCCGCTTCCACTGGCTATGGCTAGAACTCCATCGGTCTCATGAAATTTTCTTGACTCCAAAATATTATCAGTGATAACCGTGTAACTTTCTTTAATAATCTTGGCACCATCGACATTCATTTTGCCAACTCCATGCCCGAAGGTTCTCACACCGCCAATCACAATCCTATGGTGTCTATCCTTAGGAATATGCCTAAAACCACCTAAGTCCGCCTCATCGGTGTTAATGGCAAAAGCATCGGTTAAGATCTCAATCTTACGATTAAAAATTGATTTAGCATGGTTGTTAATGGCATAAAATTCATCAGCAATGTTGCACCCACACTGACCAAAACCTATTACTACTAGCTTCATCATCCACCTCGCTGTTAAAAATATTGTCTTATTTTAAGCACGGTTATGCCAGAATGTCAATTCCTACTATAGTACTGCTATATTCCTTTACCGGCGATATAGGCGGCAAGGTCAGCCAGGCGGCAACCATAGCCCCACTCATTATCATACCAGGCTAGCACCTTGACCATATTGCCGGCAATGACCATAGTGCTTGGCGCATCGAAGATGGAGCTGGCAGGGTTACCCTTGAAATCCATACTGACCAGCTCATCCTGGCAATACTCCAAAATTCCGGTTAGCACTCCAGCGGCAGCCTCCTGAAAAGCCTGATTAACCTGCTCCACGGTGACCTCTTGGTCTAAGTCAGCAACAAAATCAATAACAGAGACCGTGGCTACTGGAACCCTGAAGGCTAATCCGTGAAGTCTGCCTTTGAGCTCAGGGATAACCTGAGTTACCGCTCTAGCTGCGCCTGTGGTAGTGGGAATGATGTTTAGGGCTGCTGCTCGCGCCCGGCGCAGGTCATGATGGAACACATCCAGGAGTCTCTGGTCATTGGTATAGGCATGAATAGTGGTCATCATCCCCTTGCTTACTACAAAGCTTTGATGCAGTACCTTGACCACCGGAGCAATGCAGTTGGTGGTGCAGGAGGCGTTGGATATAATTTTGTGCTTATCTGGGTCATATTGGTCTTCATTGACACCAAGGACGATGGTTATATCCTCATTGCGTGCCGGGGCTGAAATAAGCACCTTTTTGGCACCGCCCTGTAGGTGAGCCGCTGCCTTGGTGGCGTCGGTAAACAAACCGGTTGACTCTATCACTATGTCTACGCCGTAATCATGCCACCGGATATTACCCGGGTTGCGCTCGGCAAGCACCTTCACCTCTTTACCATCAACGATGATGCAGTCATCAGTGGCTTTTACTTCGCCGGGGTATTGACCATAGCTACTGTCCCATTTTAATAAGTGGGCGTTGGTCTTGGTGTCAGTCAGGTCATTAATAGCTGTTACTTCCAGTTTGCCGTTATGGTATTGGTTAATTGCCCTGAGGGTTAATCTGCCCACACGTCCGAAGCCATTAATGCCGATTTTGGTTGTCATTTCTATACCTCCTCAACGATTTTTACCCTTCGTCGACTGCGCTGGAGCATATCAAGGAAAGCCTCAACCCTTGTTTTTATATGATTGGTTAGGAAAAAGTCATCGTTCCCTTCCAGGGTTAGCATGGGCAGGTCAATAGCATCCCTAAAGATGATGTCACCGATTCCTCGGTGGCAGAAGGCTTGGACATAGTGGATGACCCCATCAATCTGGCGCCGGTCGAGCTCGGTGGTGATGTCCTTTAGCCGGTCATATATGGAGTATGGATAGGTATAGCTTGAGTATTGCTCAGCTAGGGAATTTCCTGGCTGGGGCATGGCGAACTGGCGCTGAATTTCATTGAACACCACCCTCGCCCCATTATTCTCCAGGTAGTGATAGAGGTCTTGACCATAGACGGAAGGCACGCCGATATAGGCTAGTCTGAGCCAGTCTGGCGAATAGGGCTGGCGCCGTTGGCAGTGGTCTAATAATTTCTGTAACTGATGGCGGTATTGGTGGTGGTCTTGATTGAAATCCGAGGTGGATACCAGCCATAGATGGTTCTCCCAGCCGCTGACCAACCCTTGTTTCCAGGTAAGCTGGTCGAGTTTTAGCGCCAGGTGGCGACAGGGCTCGAGCTCAGCTCTGACTTGCTCGGCAGCA
Organism: Dehalococcoidia bacterium; assembly: GCA_030608005.1. Classification (GTDB taxonomy): domain Bacteria; phylum Chloroflexota; class Dehalococcoidia; order Dehalococcoidales; family BS750m-G39; genus JAUWIX01. The sequence continues at coordinate 62,269 of JAUWIX010000001.1, read as the reverse complement.
TCCAAGCTGGTACCTAGGGCTTCAGCCAGTGCCTGCAAGGCATGCTGCATTTGCTGGGGAGCCGGTTTGTCAGGGTAGGCAAAGGGTATAACCTTGAGCCCTTTAAGCTTGAGAACCTCCATTAACATGATAGTGTTGGAGCAATCGCCGGTAGTAACGCAGAGAATAGTATCAATTCCATAATCCATACAAACCCCGTAGATTCCTTTAATCCAGCTACAGCAGTTTAGGGGGAAGCCTGCCCGCTCGGCGATATTGACCAGCCGTTCCGGGCTGGGGTCAGTAATAAATACATTATTCAGGTCAACCGGCTGATAGTCGGCGGCTAATAATACCTCTATGGGAACGGTAGTGGTAATGCCAATTTTATTCATCAAGGTCTATCTTTCCTGCTGTAGAGTAGCTCGCAGGGTAGGTATCTCTCCTTGCCCCAAGCCTCCTCCAGGATTTTGGCTCTGCTATCGCTATCACTGGCTAAAATTATGTGGTAAACGGGAGGTTTGGAGAAGCGGCTGGGTTTAAAATCGGTGATGTGTCTATAGCCCAAACCTTTAAGACCAGCTTTATATAACTCCGCCAGCCGCTGTCTAGCTTTGCCTAGCCCTATTTTGCCCACCAATTTGTTTTGTTTAATCTCCTGCCATTTGCGGTTTCCATAGAGCCTGGTTATTGAGGCTTCGCACTCTGGGCGGGTTAAATTCCGCAGGAGAGCCATTTCTAGAGGGAAGATTATGAGTAGCTCCATTTTATGGCCTTTCCAGTCCTTCCCGTGGGCAGCTAGCTTTTTGATTGTTGACCAGCGTAGCTTCCTATATCCCGGGGGGTCAATGAGGGCAAGGCTAGATGCTGAGCGGGGAATAAGGTCAAATACCTGCTGGATAACCTTCTCATTAATGCAGTTACCAGTTATTATTTCTACAGTATTGGCAGTATCGTGTGGGGTTGATAGTCGCTTCAGGCTTCTAGCGTTTTGGTGGTCTGTTACCACAAACATATACTTATCAAATTTAGTTTTGGTTCTTAATGCCCGAAGTGCTGAGTCTTCAATAACACAGTCGGTGCCTTTACAGATACAGTTGCCACATCCGGCATATAGCTCCAGGTAGCAACACTTATTATTGTCCAGCGTTCTGGTATAGGCTTCAATATAGTCAGCAAAGCACTCAAGCTTGTGGCAGGTCCACTTTCTAATCTGTTTTGGAATTTTCTCTGATATGTTTAGTTCGTTCATTTCCTATTGCTTTAAATGGTAAAAAGCCTGCATCCCGGCAAAGTGGGCATTTCCCCCCAGTTCGTCTTCTATTCTGAGAAGGCGATTATACTTGGCGGTGCGCTCAGAGCGGCAGGGGGCGCCGGCTTTAATTAAACCTGTATTAAGACCCACAGCCAGGTCGGCTATAGTGGTGTCTTCGGTCTCGCCCGAGCGGTGACTGACCACCGCTGTCCAGCCTGCCTGCTGCGCCATCTTAATGGCAGCAATGGTCTCGGTGAGTGTACCAATTTGGTTAGGCTTGATGAGAATGGAGTTGGACGCTTTTAGGTTGATGCCTTTGCTTAGGCGGTTTACATTGGTAGCATAGAGGTCATCGCCGACAAGCTGGACTTTGCTGCTTAGTTTTTCTGTCAGCAGCCGCCAACCTTCCCAGTCATCCTCAGCCATGCCATCCTCAATACTGATAATAGGGTAGCTCGATGCCCACTTGACATAATACTCAACCATTTGTTTGGTGCTTAGAGAGACGCCTTCTTTAGCCAAGACGTATTTCTTATCCTTATAAAATTCGCTGGCTGCCGGGTCTAAGGCGATGAAGCAGTCCTTACCCGGCTTATAGCCTGCTTTTTCAATGGCAGAGAGCACTGCCTCTATCGCCTGCTTATTTGAGGGTAAAGCGGGGGCAAAGCCCCCCTCATCGCCGACATTGGTATCCAGCCCTTTATCCTTGAGCACCTGTTTCAGGCAGTGGTAGACCTCAGCGCCTATTTGCAGGGCATTACTGAAGCTGCTGGCTCCAGCAGGCACCGCCATAAACTCCTGGAAATCTGTTGAGTTGGCGGCATGTTTGCCGCCATTCAGGATGTTCAGCATGGGGATGGGTAGGGTGTAAGTGGCAACCCCACCTAGGTAGCGGTATAAGGGCATACCAAGGAGGTTAGCCGCAGCGTGAGCCACAGCTAGCGATGTTCCCAGGATAGCGTTAGCCCCCAGGCGTGATTTGTTGGCGGTGCCATCAAACTGTATAAGCTTGTGGTCAATGACTGCCTGGTCTGCGGCTGGCATCCCTATTATAGCTGAGGCGATATCTTGGTTGACATTGGCTACTGCCTTAAGGACTCCCAGCCCGTTGAACCGGGAGCCATCACCATCCCTGAGTTCTACCGCCTCATACTTGCCGGTGCTGGCTCCAGAGGGCACCGCTGCCCGTCCAACAGTGCCTTCAGATAGCTCTACCTCAACCTCCAGTGTAGGATTGCCCCTGGAGTCCAAGATTTCTCTGGCTTTGACATTTTCAATAGTTGACACTTTGCTCCTGTAATTATGGACTAGTCAGGCTTTTGAGAGGTAGCTAAATCAAGGGCTTTATCTACTGCCTCAGTTGGGCTTTGAGCCGGAATAATGGACTTATCCTGCTGACCATTTTTAGATAATGACCAGGTATTTAAGCCAATAACAGGGATGCCACTTTGCAAAGCATGGCTTATCTCAGAGAGGGTGCCATAGCTACCGCCAATGGCGATAACTGCCTGGGCTGATTTGACCACAGCGATGTTTCTAGCATAGCCCAGACCGGTGGCTATGGGAATTTGCACATAGGGGTTGGCTGCATGACTATTATCCCCGGGCAGGATGCCGATAGTTGTTCCACCCCCCAAGCTAGCGCCCTTGCAGGCTGCCTCCATAACCCCACCCAGCCCACCGCATACCAGGATAGCACCTCGCCTGGCTAGCTCACGCCCCACTTCTTTAGCCAGCTTGGCTTCCTCTTTTGAGCATTGCCCACCACCAATAACGGCAATGAATTTCTTCTTATCCATATAAGTATACCGAATTATATCACCTGAGCCTTAACTCTAGCAATAGCTCATGAGCTAGTTAGAGATTGTTTAGAAACCTATCCCCCTGGCCCCCTTCCCTTATTATTTCTTAAAGGGAAGGGGGAGTGCAGGTAAGAGAGGGGCTTTGTCCCTCTCTAAAATCTCTTCCCCCCTCTCCTTTTAAGGAGAAGAAAAAAAGAGTCCAAGAGAGGCGAAGCCTCAAATATTATGGGGAGTTCTAGAGGGACGAAGTCCCTCTTACAAGAATTTCCCCCTTCCCCTTATCAAGGGGAAGGGGGATAAAGGGGGATGGGGTTACCTGATAAAACCTAAAGCAGGTGAGGTAAATTAATAACATCTAGTTATATCCATTCATAGCTGCGGTTAGACCCTCGGTGAGAAGGCAAAGGATGGCTTCACTTACCCTAGGTATAACTTGGTCGATGGTTTGTTTTTGTTCAGCGGTGAAGTCGCTGAGTACATAGGCAATAATTTCATCATCGCTGATTTCAGTAGAGCCTTCATTTTTGGTAGGTCGTCCAATGCCTACCCGAATACGAATAAAATCCTGGCTTTCTAGGCAACTGATGATAGAGTCAATACCCTTGTGCCCACTGGAGCCACCGCTCTGGCGGATGCGGATTTTACCTAAAGGTAAGTCAAGGTCGTCATGGATAACCAGGAGGTCATTTAGATTGATATTGAACTTCCTTACTAGCCGGCTTACCGACTGACCACTCAAGTTCATGTAGGTCTGGGGCTTGGCTACCACCACCTTATTTCCAGCCACCTCACCCATGCCAATTCGGGCTCGACCCCGTTTTTTGTCAAATCTTATGCCCTGAGTCCGGGCAAAATGACTCAGGCAAATAAACCCAATATTATGGCGGTTGTTGGCGTACTTGCGCCCTGGATTACCTAAGCCTACGATTAATTTCATTTCAGGCTGTTTGCCTCAGAAGACGGGTGAGTTCTTCTTCTGTAAGTAATTTAGTGCCCAGTTCTTGAGCGCGGGTAAGTTTGGAGCCGGGGTCGGCTCCTATCACCAGGTAGGTGGTTTTCTTGGTAACGCTGCTCCCGGTTGAGCCACCGAGTGCTTTTATCATCGCTTCTGCCTCTTGCCGTGAGAAGGCTTCTAGCCTGCCGGTGATAAGAAACTCCATACCAGTCAGAGGTAGTTCTTCAGGTTTGACCCTTTCTTCCTCCAGCTTAACCCCTGCATCCTTTAATCTCTTGATAATCTTTCGGTTTTCTTCCTGTCTGAAGAAGGCAGCAATGCTGTCAGCAATTTTCGGTCCCACAGCGGGAATGGACAGAAGTTCCTCTCTTGAGGCATTTGCTAGGCTATCAATGCTGCCAAGGTGTTTTGCCAGAAGCTCTGCTATCTCTTCGCCGATATGAAGTATACCCAGAGCAAAGATAACCCTGGATAACGGTCTCTGTTTACTGTTCTCAATGGCATTCAGTATATTGCTGACGCTCTTTTCCGCCATTCTCTCTAATTTGACAATCTGCTCTTTTTTATCCTTGAGGTCATATAGGTCAGCCACATTTTTGACCAGTCCCTCTTGTAATAACATAGCACTGTTTGATTCGCCAATTCCCCTGATATCCATACCTCCCCGGGAGACGAAGTGCTCCAGTCGCTCTTGAACCTGGGCGGGACAGGCGGCATTAGTGCAGCGGGACATAGCCTCACCTTCAGGCTGAATTGTCTCAGCACCACATACCGGGCAGTGCCGGGGCATGGTGAATATCTTTTCCTTGCCGGTACGCTTACTTATGACCGGTCCGACGACCTGTGGTATTACCTCACCTGCCCGCTGCACCACGACGGTATCGCCGATGCGGATGTCCTTGCGTCTGACATCATCCTCATTGTGTAGGGCAGCGCTTTTAATGGTTACTCCTCCCACTGAGACCGGCTCTAAGATAGCATAAGGGTTAAGGGTGCCGGTTCTGCCCACGCTGATACCAATATCAATTAGATGTGTGGTGCCCTGAATGGCAGGAAACTTGTAGGCTATAGCCCACCTCGGCTCATGACCAATGTTTCCCAATCGATCCTGGAGGTCAAGCTGATTTACCTTGACCACGATGCCGTCAGCTTCGTAGGGCAGGCTCTCTCTTCTCTCCACCCAGGTATGGTGAAATTCCTCAACCTGCTCAATGCTGGTAAGCAGCCTATTATTGGGGTTCACCTTAAAGCCAAGTGACTTGAGATACTCCATGGTTTCCCAGTGGGTTGGGGGAGTTGCCTTGCCTTCACTATAACCTAGACCATAGATGTAAATGTCCAGCGTGCGCTTAGCGGTGACACGAGGGTCAAGCTGGCGCACTGAGCCAGCGGCGGCGTTCCTGGGATTAGCAAATAGTGGCAGCCCTTCCTCAGCCCGCTCCTGATTTAATTTATTGAAGCCAGCTTTGGGCAGAAAGACCTCGCCTCGCACCTCAAACCTAGGTGGTGCTTCTTTAAGTATAGAGAGTGGAATACTCCTGATAGTTTTCAGGTTCTGAGTAATATTTTCACCACGAAAGCCATCACCGCGGGTAGCCCCGATGGTTAATCGACCATCGACATAGGTCAGCGCCACAGCCAACCCATCAATCTTATGCTCGCAGACAAAGTCAAATTGCTTTCCGGCTACCAGCTTTGAGGTTCGGTTATACCACGCTACTAGCTCGTCCTTGGCGAAGGCGTTACCCAACGACAGTAAAGGCAGGGGGTGTTCCACTACGCCAAAGGCTTCTACGGGAGCAGCCCCCACCCGCTGGGTGGGTGAGTCTGGGGTCAAGAACTGGGGGTACTGCTCCTCTAGTTGCTTCAACTCTCTCATTAACTCATCATATTCGGCATCAGAAATCTCTGGGCTATCCAGCACATAATACCGATAGTTATGATGGTTAATTTCTGCCCTTAGTTGCGCTATCCTTTGCTTCACTTGGTTTAGGTCGTCCACGGAGCACCTTCATGATGCTGTGCTTATGAAAATTATAACATAATCTATAGCTAGGCAAAAGATAAACGGGTATAATATGCATTAATAACAACGGGGGTTAGTAGCATGAAATGGACAAAACAAATTTTTATAGCTATAGGTATATTGGGTGTAGTATGCCTTAGTGGGTTTATTGTTTATAATATTGCCTATGGTATAGGCGAAGCAGAAGGATATGATAAAGGCTATTCTGCAGGCCAAAAGATAGGCTATAGCTTGGGGCAACAGGATGGCTATGATGAAGGCTACGCTACAGGCAAAGGAGAAGGTTATGACCTGGGCGAAGCCGATGGCTATGAGGACGGATATGCGGAAGGTGTGGAGGTTGGCTTAGGACATGGTTATACATTAAGAGACCCGACTTATAAAGAGGCAGTTACCTTCTTGAGAAAGGATAGGACAGACAGGAATAAATATGTTGAGGATACTTATGTATGTAGCCACTTCGCTAGGGATGCGTGTAATAATGCTGAAGAAGAAGGCTTACGATGCGCTTTTGTTGAGCTGCGCTTTGGGGAAGGTGGGCATTCAATAATAGCCTTCGATACCATTGATGAAGGGTTATTATTCTTTGAGTCGCAAACAGATATGAGAGCCACACCTGTCATAGGTAAACGCTGGTACAAGTGTTTAGAGCCTAAACCGGGTTATTACTATGAGAAACCTTCATATGACGATACCATAATGGACATCTTGGTTATTTGGTAAAAGACTTGCCCCCTTTCAGTGTTATAGGGTAAACTAAATGGTTAGCAAACTTCTGTATATTCGCAGCAAAAGGATTAGATAAGCATGGCTGAAATTCATCCCTTCCGGGGTGTGCGTTATAATCAATCGTTGGTTAAAGACCTATCAGCAGTTATTTGTCCCCCGTATGACATTATTACCCCACAGTTACGGCAAGAGCTCCATCGCAGGAGCGAGTATAACTTTGTCCGAGTAGAATATGGTCGAGAGTTACCTCAGGATACAGCTACGGACAATAGATATACTCGCTCAGCAGCTACCTTAGAGCGGTGGTTGGAGCAAGCTGTTTTTATGGTTGACCAAGCGCCGGCTATCTACCTCCACGACCACTATTTCAACCATAAGGGGAAAGAATTCAGGCGCCGCGGTATAATCGCCTGTGTCAGGTTGGAGGAGTGGGATAAGATGGTAGTCCGCCCCCACGAGGGCACACTGGTTGAGCCCATGAATGACCGATTAAGCTTGTTATGGGCATGTCAAGCCAATGCCAGCCCAATTTTGGCTTTATTTGAAGACCGGGGACAGCGGGTCTCCTCGTTGCTAGCGGCACAAGAGCAAAGCCAGCCTATAATTAGCTTGAGTGGTGCTAACGGAGAAAGGCATGATGTTTGGGCTATCACCGAGCCTGAGGTTATCGGTCAGATATGCGGTAGCTTAGCTCGTCAACCGCTTTATATTGCTGATGGGCACCATCGCTATGAGAGCGCTCTTACTTACCAGCGAGAGAGGCGTGCCTGTTCTTCACCAGTGTCAGGAGACGAGGCGTTCGATTTTGTAATGATGACGCTGGTAGATTTCTCTGACCCCGGGCTTATTATCCTACCTCCTCATAGGCTGGTCCGGGGGATATCAAGAACAACCCTGAATGAGCTGCTGGCCAAGTTAAAGTCATTCTTTGAAATAGAGGAGCTGCCGCTTAATATGCCTGACATCTGGCAGCAAGTTGACGATTTATTGATTGCCGGGGAGACAAACGAGGTCAGATTGGTTCTTTTTGGTTTGGCCCAAGGGCGTCTCCTTGTGCTCAAGTTACGCAACCTGGCTGCTGCCAGCCAGATGATGCCCTACTTTCATTCCGAGCTATACAAAGGGTTGGATGTTAGTGTGCTTGACCACATCATATTGGAGAAGCTACTGGGACTGAGCAGTGGTAAAGAGGAAGCAATTCTTGCCTATAGCTATGGTAGACTGGATGCGGTAAACAAGGTATTAGATGGGGAATACCAGTTAGCCTTTCTATTAAGCCCGGTTAGGGTGGAGGTGATTAAAGCCATTGCCGATGCCAGTGACCGAATGCCCAGAAAATCAACCTACTTCTATCCTAAGCTACCAGCAGGATTAGTTTTCCATCGGCTGGGGTAGGTAACTTGAGTGGCAGATTACAGCTTTACCAGTTTAGCGGTATAGATATCGGGGATAGACAGTATTTGCTGGCGTTGTTCTTCAAGTAGGGGTTCGTCTAAGGCTAGTATCATTAAGGCTTGTCCCCTTGGTTTAAGGCGAGATACATGCATGGCACTAATATTTATATCGGCATCACCGGTTATCTTGCCCACCGCTCCGAGGACCCCGGGGCGGTCTAGGTGGTCGCTAAGTAGGAAATAGCCTCCGGTGGGCATAATATCAAACCAATAGTTGTTGACTCGAACAATATGTGATTCCCCACGCATTACCGTCCCGGCGGCGGTAGTAACCCCGGCGCTGGTGGTAACCTCTGCAGTGATAAGGCTAGCATAATTTTCACAGGTGGACTCCTTCTGTTCCACTACGTTCAGACCGCGCTGGGCAGCCACTATGTTGGCATTGACCAGATTAACTCGTTCCTCACTTATCTCTTCAAGTAGTCCACCCAGCACGGCTGCCTTAAGGGTATCGGTATCATAGTTAGAAATCTCGCCATTATATTTAATCTGAATGGCGTTCATCTGTCCCTCAATTAGCTGGCTGACCAGTTTGCCCACATTGCCCGCTACCTTTATGAAGGGTGCTAGCACTGACAGGGTTTCAACAGAAATAAAGGGAGCATTAACCGAGTACCTGGCTGGACGACCATTAAATACATCGATAACCTGCTCAGCAACATCCCTGGCTGCGGTAGCTTGAGCCTCAGTGGTGGAAGCGCCCAGATGGGGGGTAACAATGATGTTATCATCCTCAAAGAGGACGCTCTCAGTGGCTGGTTCGGTGGAGAAGACATCAACGGCAGCCCCAGCCACCCTTTTCTCTTTCACCGCCTTAGCTAGGGCTTCCTCATCAATTAGCCCGCCTCGGGCACAGTTAATGATACGAGCTGTTGGTTTGACCAAAGCTAGCTCCTTGGCTCCAATTAATCCCTTGGTTGAATCAGTTAATGGGAGGTGAAGGGTTATGAAGTCCGATTCCTTGAGTAGCTGCTTTAAGGGAACAAGCTCCACCTGAAGTTTGCGGGCATGGTCGATGGAGATGAAGGGGTCATAAGCGATGAGTTTCATTTGCAGACCTCTGGCTCGTCTGGCTACCTCCGACCCTACATTGCCCAAGCCTAGGATACCCAAGGTTTTATCTCTTACCTCAGTGCCCATGAAATCACTTCGCCGCCATACTCCCGATTTGAGCACAGCGTTGGCTTGAGGGATATGGCGAGCCAAGGAAAGCATAAGGGCAATGGTATGCTCGGCAGCAGAGATAGTGTTGCCAGTGGGGGCATTAACTACCACAATGCCTCGCCGGGTTGCTGCTTCCACATCAATATTGTCTATCCCAACACCAGCCCGGGCGATGACCTGTAGCCTTTTCCCGGCTTCAATAACCTCAGCTGAGACCTTGGTCTGGCTGCGCACCACCAGAGCCTCATAGTCGCCAATGGTGGATATGAGCTCCTCTGGCTTGAGTCCCAGCTTAATATCCACCTGAGCATAGTTACGAAGAATATCTATCCCCTTTTCAGAAATACGGTCAGCAATTAAGACTTTCACTATTAACTAACGCTCCTGAACCCAGCCTGTGGTAATACTACCCTTAGCGCTGAAATTACTGTTTCAATGTCGTCCTCAGTCACCCAGCCCAAATGACCGATGCGGAATATCTTGCCATCTAATCTCTGTTGTCCACCAGCGAGCACAATCTGGTGCTCCTCCCTCAGAATTTGGCGCATTTTATTGGTATCAAGTCCGTCTGAGGCAGCTACAGCGGTAACCGTATTGGAGGCATGGCTCTCCTCAGCAAAGAGGGATAAGCCTAGCGATTTTACTCCATCTCGGGCTGCTTTGCCAACCCTGGCATGTCGGGCGATGATATTAGGTAACCCTTCTTTCAGCATCATTTCCAGCGATACCGATAGAGCGAATACCGTGGAGATACCTGGCGTCCATGGCGTTTGTCCCTTTTCCAGATAACTTTTAGCCTTGGCAAAATCCCAGTAAAAGCGGGGCGTCTTGGCTTTTGAATATGCCTGCCACGCCTCCTGGCTCACGCTAACCATAGCCAAACCGGGAGGAACCATCCACCCCTTCTGGGAACCAGTAACTGTAATATCGCAGTGCCAGTCATCTACAGGCAGGTTGATTGAGCCCAGGCTACTGATGGCATCAACCAGCAGCAGTTTATCAAATTCCTTCACCGCTGAGCTTATTGGAGCCAGGTCATTGGTGACGCCGGTAGAGGTTTCATTGTGGGTAACCAGCACCGCTTTTATTTTTGGTTCAGCCTTAAGAGCCTGGCGAACAGCATCTACATCAGCCGCCCTGCCCCATTCAAAGCGGAGCGGGATTACCTCAGCCCCAAATTGCTCGGCGATAGTAGCAAAGCGTTCGCCAAAGACGCCAACAGACACCGATAGTACCTTGTCTCCTGGGGATAGAGTATTAACGATTGCTGCCTCTAAGCCGCCTGTCCCCGAGCTGGTGAGCAGAAAAACATCATCCTTGGTCTGGAATAATTGTTTCAGTTTAGCTGTTATCTCGCTTAGTATCTGCCCAAACTCTGGACCACGATGATTTATCATCTGCTTGGTCATTGCCTGGAGGATTTCGTCGGGCAGTGGGGTGGGTCCTGGAATGCGTAGGTGCTCCATTTATCTCCTTTACTATGTTAGTGTATCAGTATTAATCACTTTAGCAAAGCGCCGCTTACCTACTTTGATAATGCTGCCACTCTGGACAAACTGGGCAATATAATCATATAGTCTTTCGCCATCTATTTCTACAGCGCCTTGCATAATTAATCGATTAGCTTCGCTGCGGCTTTTAGCCAGGTCAGTTACCGTAAGTAGTCGGCTAACATCAATGCCGTTATATTTGCCTTTTTGAGGGACTAGTTCACTAAAAGACAGGCGATATTCAGGTATCTCTTCCGGTGCTTCCCTCTTTTGGAACACCTTAACAAAATGCTCCTCGGCTTCAGCAGCTGCCTGTTGCTCGTAGAGCTGGGTGATAATTTCCCTAGCCAGACGCTTCTTGAGTGTCATGGGGTTAATGGTTTCGTTCTTAAGCTCTTGCCTGAATTCGGCTAGCTCCTCATCGGGGACATCGGTCACCAGTTCGAAGTAGTCTAGGATAAGGCTATCAGGGATAGACATCACCTTGCCGTATACCTCGTCAGGTGGCTCAGCGACACCGATATAGTTATTCAAGCTTTTGCTCATCTTTTGACTGCCATCGGTTCCGGTGAGGATGGGGACTAAAAAGACCTGTTGGGGACGCTGCCCTACCATGGACTGAAGCTCCCTACCTACTAGTAGATTAAACTTCTGGTCAGTGCCGCCAAATTCGGCATCAGCCTGAATAGCTACTGAATCATAGGCTTGGAGCAATGGGTAGAGCAATTCAGTCATAGTGATAGGTCGTCCTGCATTATATCTGGTGCTGAAGTCCTCTCGAGCCATCAATTGGGCAATGGTGAACTTGCTGGTAAGCTGGATGACATCAGTGAGGCTAAATTTGCCAAACCACTCACTTTGCCACCTCACCTCTGTCTTCTTCCTATCGACTATCTTGAAGAACTGTTTCATATAGGTTTCGGCGTTAGCCTTAACCTGCTCTGGGGATAGTGTAGGTCGTGTGGCTGACATACCACTGGGGTCACCAATCTGAGCCGTCCAGTCACCAACAATGAGAACAATTTGATGTCCCAGCTCCTGGAATTGGCGTAGCTTTCTTAGTGAAACCATGTGACCAAGGTGGATGTCAGGGAAGCTGGGGTCAAAACCCTCCTTTAGCCGCAGTTTTTTGCCTAAGCGCAGTAGCTCAACCATCTCTTCTTCTACTATGATTTCAGCTACCCCTCGCTTTAGCACATAACCGATATCTTGGCTGAACATAGCCTAGTTTCCACCTTTGGTTTTTAATATGGCTCTTCCTTGTTTTATGTCCTCTGTTATCTGTTTCTTCAATTCTTCTGGGGTGTCAAATTTTTTCTCGCCACGAAGTCGCTCAACAATATCAATTGTTAGCTCCTGCCCATATAGATCGCCATGGTAGTCAGGGAGATAAACCTCTACTACACGCTCTCTGCCACCGAAGGTAGGGCGCTTGCCAATGTTAGTCATTGAGGGATGGGTTTGGTCATCAATATGAACCCAGCCGACATAAACGCCCTCGGCGGGGAGAGCTTGCTGTGGGTCTATGTCCAGATTGGCGGTGGGGAAGCCTAACTCCATGCCTCGCCCTGCCCCGGGGATTACATGTCCATAAAGGCTGAAGGAACGCCCAACCAGTTTCTGCACCCGTTTCATATCTCCTTCAGCTAGAGCATTCCTGATAGCTGTGCTACTTACCACCTCACCATCTATTACTATCGGGGGCACTATGGTTACACTGAAGTCCATTTCCTGCCCCAGTTGGCGCAGGGTATTGGTATCGCCTTCTCTGTTTCGACCTAAGGCGAAGTCAGACCCAATTACTGCTCCGCGCATTCTGAGGTATTTCTTTAGTAGACCAAGGAATTGCCGAGCGCTGAGCTGGGCTAACTCAGGAGTGAAGGACAGGACAACAACAGCATCAACGCCTTCACTCTTGAGAAGGTCTGTTCTTTGGGCAAGGTTAGTCAAGAATGGCAACTTAGTTTGAGGTGACAACACCTCTTTGGGATGCTGGCGAAAGGTTACCACTCCACTAACCAAATTCTGCTGCTTGGCAAGCTCCTTTAATTGGGAAATCAGGTATCTATGACCGAGGTGAACGCCGTCAAAAACACCAATGGTTAGTAGCATATCTTTTTCGGCTGAAAGCTTGACCAGCTCTTCCTCTATCTGCATAGCTTCTTATACTACCATAACCCTATCTGAGCGTCAACAATTTGACATAGAGTGCTGAGTTGTTAAACTAGCTTGGGGCTAGAGTGAGTGTAGCTGGATTTTTTATTTTGCTGGCAATTGCCATTATACTCAGGCTTGTTGGCAATAAGCTGGTACCTGTAGTTATGCCTACCGGGCGGCTTAGGACTATAGGCTTGGGCTGGGCGGGTGGCTTTTTGGGCAGCCTGTTAGATAGTGTTTTATGGCAGTTTGGACCTGAGGTTGCTGGGATAAACCTGGTGGCGGTTGCGGTTGGCTGTGCCCTTTTTATTCTCTTTCTCGGTCTATTCCCCTTCATTAAAATATTGCTGGGGAAGATATAACCAAATTCACCTGTTTAACATCTTCTTAAAGATGTCAAGCAGTTCCTTATTATATGGGCTCCACCGATAGTGAACGTCACAGGGGAATTTATCGCAGCTCAGGCAATAGGCTACCTGGCTGTTGATAGCACACTTCAGAACGGGGCAGGGAAACCCCATTTCCGTTAGTGCTTTCAGTCTGGCAGGGGCTTCCTCATCAGTCCCGGGAACACAGCCAGGGCACTTTTTCTGGTCATAGAGAGTGCAGACTTCGCAGGCAATGCCACATGCTCCGATAGTCATTTTTCACCTCCATAGTCCTGGATTAATTAATCAGTGTCATCTATTATAAAACATGAGGTTTTTATTAGCCAAGCGATTTTGTGCTATACTTAGATAAAGCCAGTGTAGCTCAGGGGTAGAGCAGCGGTTTCGTAAACCGCCGGTCGTCAGTTCGAATCTGACCGCTGGCTATATCAGATTCAGTGTCTGTTGCAGGCCTTCAATAACATGACAATAGTACCATCTTTAGCATGTACCAGCACGCCACAACCACCATGGCAGCCCCGATGATTACTCCTTATCACCTGTTCTTCGCCAGATTTACTCATCTGAAACCGCCCTTTCGTTGATATTGGGGACTGCACTTCTTTGGGCTAAATAGAGAGACAATACTATGTGGCAGATTTTAACCAGGGTAGATTATATTAACTTTGGCTATCAGATGAGAGGGCGTTAAATGGCTGAAGGTTGATAAACTACTTAAACAATAGTAGAATATATCTATAAAAAGTCACGAGTTTTGCCGTGGGGTAAGGAGAAAGATATGGAAACTGGCACGTGGAAGGTCAAAGCTGGGCTAGCCCAAATGCTAAAGGGCGGGGTGATTATGGATGTGGTCAACGCAGAGCAAGCCAAGATTGCTCAGGAGGCAGGCGCCTGCGCCGTGATGGCGCTGGAGAGGGTGCCAGCCGATATTAGAGCTGCTGGCGGTGTAGCCCGTATGGCTGACCCAACGATTATTGAAGCCATTATGGAGACGGTTTCTATCCCGGTAATGGCTAAGTGCCGCATAGGTCACTTCGTGGAGGCTCAAGCCCTTGAGGCTCTTGGCGTAGATTTCATAGATGAGTCTGAAGTGCTTACCCCTGCTGATGAAAGCCATCATATCTGGAAGCACGACTTCAAGGTTCCCTTCGTTTGTGGTTGCCGAGATTTGGGTGAGGCACTTCGGCGCATCGGAGAGGGGGCAGCTATGATTAGAACCAAAGGCGAAGCCGGCACCGGTAATATTGTAGAGGCGGTCAGACATATGCGGGCAGTGATGGACGGCATCCGCAAACTGGCAGATGCGCCTCAGGACGAGCTAATGACACAGGCTAAGGAAATGGGAGCCCCCTTTGAACTAGTCGCTGAGATACATAAAACAGGGAAGCTACCTGTGGTCAACTTTGCCGCTGGCGGAGTAGCTACCCCGGCTGATGCTGCCCTGATGATGCAGCTAGGTGCCGATGGCGTCTTCGTTGGCTCTGGTATATTCAAATCCAGTAACCCAGAGGTTAGAGCCAAGGCTATAGTTGAGGCTACTACCCACTTTCAAGACCCTAAAATCATTGCTGAGGTCTCCAAGAATCTGGGAGAGGCCATGCCCGGATTGGATATAAAGCAAATCCCTGTTGAAGAACTGTTGGCATCTAGGGGATGGTAGTATGAGAATTGGCGTCCTTGCTTTGCAAGGAGCCTTTGCTGAGCATATAGCTGTATTGCACCGCCTTAAGGTAGAGGCTTTGCCCGTCCGCTTACCCAAAGAACTTAACGGCTTGGACGGGTTAGTTATTCCTGGCGGAGAAAGCACCTCTATCAGCAAGTTGATGCTAAGCTACAACCTGCTGAGCGAAATAGTAAATCTGGCTAAAAACGGTTTGCCAGTATTTGGAACTTGCGCTGGCATGATACTTCTAGCCAGCAAGACTTCAGATTCGGACATAAAGCCTTTAGGGGTTATGGCCATAACGGTTAGACGTAATGCCTTTGGCAGGCAAAAGGAAAGCTTTGAGACTGAGCTACCAATAGTAGTGCTGGGAGAAAAGCCCTTTCCCGGCATCTTTATCCGAGCCCCGATAATTGAGCAGGCAAGTAGCGAAGTAGAGATATTAGCCAGGTTAGATGATAGCACCAGCGTCGCTGCTAGACAAGGGAATACGCTGGCTTCTGCTTTTCACCCAGAACTAACTGGTGACCTGAGATTTCACCGATATTTCCTGGATATTGTAGCCGGGCACCAATGAGCTTAAGTTAGGAGGCAATTTTTGCAGAAGGTAATCACCGACGACCTAGATGCTCTGACTGACATTTTGCCACCACATATTCGCCAGCCGCTATACCAACAAAAAGATATCAGCGAACTGTTAGAAGTAGTCCTTGACCTAGGTCGCTCCCCAGAAGCTCGCTTCCCCCAGCGGGAAGTGGTTCTCATCCCCAAGGAAGTTAATGAACAGGACATTGATTATGTTGCCTCCCGCGTCAGTAGCTTTGGGGATGACAACCGTGCTGGAATTGAGCGCACCTTACACCGAATCTCAGCCATTCGTAACCGCAAGGGGCGTATTATTGGGCTTACCTGCCGTGTGGGCAGAGCCATCTTTGGCACCATAAAGGTTATTGAAGACCTCATCCAATCAGGCAAAAGTGTCCTGCTTTTAGGTCGCCCAGGGGTGGGCAAAACAACCATGCTGCGCGAGGTAGCCCGAGTGCTAGCCGACGACCTGGATAAGCGGGTCATCATCGTAGATACCTCAAATGAGATTGCCGGCGATGGTGATATTCCTCACCCAGCCATTGGGCACGCCCGGCGAATGCAGGTAACCACTCCCACCATGCAACATGCGGTAATGATTGAAGCGGTGGAAAATCATATGCCTGAGGTAATCATCATTGATGAGATTGGCACTGAGCTTGAAGCTCAGGCAGCTCGAACTATCGCTGAGCGTGGGGTTCAACTTGTCGGCACAGCCCACGGTAACACTCTGGAAAACCTGGTGATGAACCCTACCTTAGCCGACCTTATTGGCGGTATTCAGACGGTAACCCTGGGCGATGAAGAGGCAAAGCGAAGGGGCACCCAGAAGTCCATACTGGAGCGTATGTCACCGCCTACCTTTGATATTGTGGTCGAAATCCAAGACTGGGACAAGGTAGCCATTCATCCTGATGTCGGCGAAGCAGTTGATGCTCTCCTGCGTGGTCAACCTATAGCCACCGAGACTCGCTGGCTTGATGAGAAGGGGGAGGTCAGAAGCAGAAAGGAAACGCCAGCGACCACAGCGCAAAAAACTGCCAAGATTAAGCCGCAGGTCAGAGGGAACAATCTACCTAGGCTTTATCTCTTCGGCGTAAATCGAGGACGGATGGAGCAAATGGCAGGAGAGATGCGATTGAGCCCGAATATAGTCAATAGCTTAAATTATGCCAACTTGTTTATAACCTCTAAGAGTTACTATCGGCGGAAGCCTCAGAGGGTCAAGGATGCCGAAGCGTTAAACCTACCCATCTATGTGCTCAAGAGCAACACACCGGCTCAAATCAGGCAGCTATTAGATGCTATCTACCCTACGGATAGCACAGACAAGGCAGGCCTGTTTAAACTCGCCCTCGGTGAGGCGGAAGAAGCGGTTAATCAGGTAAAGAGGGGACGGGAAACGGTGGAACTCAGCTCCCAGAGCGCCTATATTCGGCGCTTACAGCACTTGATAGCCGAGCGAAACGACCTGTCCTCAAAAAGCCTAGGCAAAGACCCCCATAGAAGGGTGAGGATTTTTAAGCAAGAGACAAAGGTATAAATTATGCCTCTATTCATCACCTTTGAGGGAGGGGAGGGGAGTGGTAAGAGTGTCCAAGCCAAAGAGCTATACCGAAGACTATCGCAGTTAGCTATTCCTGTCCTCCTGACCCATGAACCTGGTGGTACTCCCCTTGGTAGGAAGCTTAGTCACTGGCTAAAGTGGGCTCAAGGTACAGATATATCACCACTGACCGAGCTAATGCTGTTTAATGCCTCCCGTGCCCATTTAGTAACCGAGGTAATCCAACCCAGTCTGGAAAGCGGGAAGGTGGTTATCAGCGACCGCTATGCCGACTCCACTACTGCCTATCAGGGCTACGGGCGGGGACTGGATTTAGCAATGGTCAAGGCTACTAATAATGCTGCCACTCAGGGACTGAAACCTGCCCTGACCATTCTGCTGGATATATCAGCAGAGAAGGGGTTTGCCCGTAAGGGGGCGAAAAGTCAAGACCGCTTTGAGCAGGAGAATATAGCCTTTCACCAGAGGGTACGGGAGGGCTATCTCAAGCTAGTTACCGATGAGCCACAGCGATGGCTGGTGGTAGATGCCACGCAGAGCAAAGAGAAAATAGCCCAGATTATCTGGAAGCGGGTAAGGCAACTGCTTTCAAACCAAGGAGAGTGAGTTAAAAATATGTCCCAGAAGCGAGTGGCGGTAGCCATGAGTGGCGGGGTAGATTCCTCAGTGGCGGCTGCCCTGCTGAAACTGGATGGCTATGAGGTGTTTGGCGTTTATATGCAGCTGTGGTCAGACCATAACCTAGCAGGCACCATATCGGATTTAGAGCACACCTGTCAGGTGCTGGATATACCTCTCTACAAGCT
This sequence comes from Dehalococcoidia bacterium, assembly GCA_030608005.1. GTDB lineage: Bacteria > Chloroflexota > Dehalococcoidia > Dehalococcoidales > BS750m-G39 > JAUWIX01. The sequence goes on along the minus strand of JAUWIX010000001.1, from coordinate 44,248 downwards.
TGACTTTGAGAGAGAATTTCAGAGCCTGGTCATTGACTACTTTTGCCGGGAGTATAGCCAGGGACGGACGCCAAACCCGTGTATTGTCTGCAACCAGCACATCAAATTTGGTCTTCTCCTTGAGAGGGCGCTGGAAATGGGGGCAGAATACTTAGCTACCGGTCATTATGCTAGAGTAGAACGCTCACCGAATGGCTATTGCTTGCTGAAAGCAGTTGACATAACTAAAGACCAGTCCTATTTCCTTTATACTCTGGGGCAAAGGCAGCTTCAACACCTGCTATTGCCTTTGGACGAGCTGAGCAAGGAGAAGGTCAGGGAATTAGCTGCTGAGCTGGGCTTGCCCGCCAGTAGCAGGCATGACAGCCAGGATGTTTGCTTTATCCCCGATAATGACTATCGGTCATTTATAGCCGAGCATATCTCTCTCAAATCAGGGGACATTGTTGACATAACAGGCAAGGTCTTGGGGAAACATGGCGGTTTGGCTCAATACACTGTGGGACAAAAGCAAGGGCTAGGGCTTGCCTCAGATGAGCAGCTATATGTGCTAAAACTGGATGCCGCCAGTAACAGATTAGTGGTGGGCACCAAAGACCGGCTTTTACATAATGCGCTTATTGCCAGCAGGCTAAGTTGGGTATCGGGGGAAGCCCCCACAGAGCCTATTAGTATAACGGCTAAGGTGCGCTATAAGGCACCTGAGGTATCCGCTGAACTTCATCCCAAAGATAGTGTGGCTGAGGTTTGTTTTCTTGAGCCGCAGAGGGCAATTGCTCCCGGGCAATCGATAGTGTTCTATCAGGGCGATGCTGTCTTGGGTGGGGGGATAATAGATGCCGTCTTTTGCTGAAGAGGAACTGCTTGAGGCGCAGGGTTACCAGCTCATTGCTGGCATTGATGAGGCTGGGCGTGGTGCCTTGGCTGGTCCGGTGGTAGCCGCAGCCGTCATTTTGCCCAATCATATAGACGCCCCCTGGCTTACCCAGGTGAAAGATAGTAAGCAGTTAAGTCCAGCCAGACGAGAGCTTTTGTTTCACCGTATCCATGAGATAGCCATTTCCATAGGCATCGGCATGGCTCCCCATTACCTGATAGATGCCCAGGGTATAATCAAAGCCACCTGCCTGGCTATGAAACGGGCCATAGACCAGCTTTCACCACCGCCGCAATCCCTGCTCATAGACTATATGTGCCTTCCCGAGGTCAAGCTACCCCAAAAGGGAATAACCGATGGTGATAATTTATGCTTTTCCATAGCCTGTGCCTCTATCATTGCCAAAGTAGCCCGGGACCAGCTAATGGTAGCCTTTGATAGAATCTATCCCGGCTATAACTTGGCTCAACATAAGGGCTATGGGACAAGGGAGCACCTTGCCTACCTATCCAGGCTTGGTCCGTGCCCCATCCATCGCCAGTCATTTAAACCAGTTAAGGACATTATGTTACAAGGGCGTTTATCTCAGGAATAAAAACAAAATTGGAGGTTTATTATGAACAAAGCTGAAATACTTGCCTTTTTGAATGCCAATCCCTCTTGCCATCTCGCCACGGTAGAAGGAAATAAACCCCATGTACGCGGTATGGGTATTTTTAGAGCCGATGAAGATGGGATTATACTCCAGACAGAAAATATAAAGGACTTATACAAACAATTATCTGAGAATCCAAACGTGGAATTATGTTTTAACAATTACAAGGACAATATCCAGATAAGGGTCAGCGGCACTGCTGAACTTGTAGAAGATATGGAACTGAAAAAGGAGATAATAGCTAAACGTCAATTCTTGAAGCCGCTGGTAGAAAAAGACGGGTATGAAGTAGTAGCTGTTTACCGGGTGAAAAAGGGTATTGCCACGGTCTGGACTTTTGCTACCAATCTTGCCCCAAAGACTTATATCCAATTATAGGCAGTTAGGCTAGGAAGGGAGATAATGGAGGGAAGGAACCTATCCCCCTGACCCCCTTCCCTTCGTAATTTGTTAAGGGAAGGGGGAGTATAGAAGAGAGGGGGCTTCGCCTCTCTTCATAGAATCATTTCCCCTTCCCCTTATCAAGGGGAAGGGGATAAAGGGGATGGGGTTACTAGGTTATTAATAAGAGACAAATGAAGCGCAGAGAAACCGGTATTCTGGGTGAAAAGCTGGCTAGGGATTTCCTCAAGAAACGGGGCTACCGTATCTGGGAAACTAACTACCGCTGCCCTGAAGGGGAGATTGACATAATAGCCAAGCATAAGGATTACCTGGTCTTTGTTGAGGTGAGGACTAAAAGGAGCCGTGAGTTCGGCAGCCCGGAAGAGTCAATCACACCAGCTAAAAGGGAAAGATTAAGGGCTGTTGCCTTCCACTATCAGCAAACCCACGATAATTTGCCCCCGTTATGGCGCATTGATGTGGTAGCCGTGGAGCTGAACCAAAAAGGGAAGCCGTCACGAATTGAACTGATTGAAAATGCGGTAGGTGAAGCCTGAGGCTTTCATGTGAGCTAGTTCAGATAGATTAGTGACACAGATTATCATTTCGTTTCTCTCTGGCATTGACCCCCTTCCCCTGGAGGGGAAGGGGGAAGATTTTGTTTAAGAGGGGCTAGCGCCCCTCTTAAACACCCCAGAGAATAGAGAGCCCAAGAGAGACGAAGCCTCTAAATATATTATAGGGAGTCTTAGGGGGACGAAGTCCCTCTAACATAACCAATTCCCCCTCCCTTATCTAATGGAGGGGGATAAAGGGGGAGGGTTACCTAAATCAAAAACTTAAAGGGGGGTGAAGTGCAGAGAGTTGAGGCGTCACTAAGGTATTGAATAAGCACAATAGCTTTACTCTGCCAATCTGGCTGTGCTAGAATTAGCTGCCTAGGAGCTATGGATATGGCTTCACTGGAAGCAATGTCAAGACAGAGGCTGCGCATTATTGATGCCAATCTAAACCGCGCTGGCGAGGGGCTTCACCTTCTGGAAGACCTAGCCCGGCTGATGCTTAACGATGCCGGTCTAAGTCAGCAGCTAAAAACTATACGTCATGAGATAGTAAGGGGTGACTGGTCATTTAACCAGCAGCTCCTTCAGTCACGAGACTCGGAAGGCGATGTAGGAATTGATATTGAAGCCCCTGGGGAGGAGAAACAGAGGGAGCTGCCCATAATGGTAGTGGCTAATGCCAGAAGGGTTCAGGAATCGCTGAGAATTCTGGAGGAGCTGTCCAAGATTCCAGGCACTATCCCCAAATTAGAGCCGGAGAAATTCAAACAAGCTCGGTTTGCCCTCTACACCATAGAGCAAAAGCTGCTGTCCAAACTGGCGCGCCAGGATAAAACAAAGCATTTAACTGGGCTGTATGCCATCATAGATAGCCAAGCCCTGAACGGGCGCAGCCACCTTGAGGTAGCCAACCAGCTAATCCGAGGAGGTGCTAAGACGATTCAATTACGTGATAAACTCCGAAGCAAAGGGGAGCTGCTGCCGGTAGCTCAGCAGCTAAAGAATCTATGCTCCGAGCAGGCTGTGCTTTTCATAATGAATGACTATCTTGATTTAGCCCTAGCTGCTGGTGCTGACGGGCTGCATCTGGGTCAGAAAGATTTGCCCATTAAAGTAGCCCGCAAACTGCTACCTATTGACAAAATCCTGGGCTGCTCGGTAACCACTGTAGACCAGGCTATCGCTGCCGAGTCGGGTGGGGCTGATTACATTGCCGTCGGCTCAATCTATCCCACATCATCCAAGGAAATGGCAAAGGTGGTCGGTCTGGAGAGGCTACGCCAAATCAGGCAGGTGGTAAGCTTACCCCTGGTTGCTATTGGAGGCATTAATAAGGACAATGTGGCTGAGGTTGTGGCTGCTGGCGCTGAATCGGTAGCCGTGATTGGTGCTATACTCCAGGCAGATGATATAGAAGAAGCAGCCCGACAGATAATAGCTAGATTTGAGGTGGGCAAGTGAGTGGATTGACCGATAATTTGGAATCAATTGCTGACCACATTCGTGAAAGCTTCTCAACTAAAGATGCAGCTAGAGAGAGGGTGTTGCCCCTATGTCGTGAAGCGATTCGTCACTGTGGAAAAGCTATCCGTGCTGTCCATCGCCAGGAGTTTGACCGGGCTACAGAATTGCTCAAATCAGCCCGTAACTTGTTAACCGAGGCTGAGCAGGGTATCTCTGCCTATGGCGAGCTCGGCCACGCCGGCTTTGTCAGAGATGCACAAAAGGAATTTGCTGAAGGCAGTATCACCCTCGCCTTGGTAACAGGAAATCAGCTCCCTGACCCTGATGAATTGGGTATTGATGCCGCTGCCTACTTGAACGGGCTAGGTGAAGCGGTAGGTGAGCTTCGGCGCTACCTATTGGATAGGATGAGGAAGGGTAACTTGTCTCAAGGGGAGGAACTATTATCAGCCATGGATGACATCTACAATACTCTGGTTACCATGGACTTCCCCGATGCGATAACCGGTGGTCTGCGCCGTACTACTGATATGGTTCGTGGGGTGCTGGAAAGGACACGGAGCGACCTGACCCTAGCTATAGGGCAAAAGGGGTTGGTAGATAAGCTGGCAGATTTCTCAACAGAGAAATAGGTAACAGTTGAGCTTGCCTTTTGAAAATTATAATAGCCATCCTTATCTTAGCCATAATTATTATCGCTGGGGGTCTTGCTGGCACCATCTGGTTTATCGCTTATAGAAGGCGGCTAACTCAGGGTAAGAAAACAACCACCAAAAGGGCAGAGGGATTGCCCTTCCGCTGGAGCTATATCATAGTGCCGCTAGCCATTCTTCTCCTGTCTATAATCCTGTCAGCCTACTTTTATCACCTGCTTCCCACCGAAGTAGCTGCCCACTTCGAGCTTGATGGCACACCTGATAGGTGGCTCAGTCGGGAGATGACCATGGTCTGGGTGCTCATGCCGCAACTCTTCTTTGTCCTTTTGGCAGGGGCTATTGCTTGGGGAATAACCAAGCTTGGCATCCTATTCAGGCAAACAGGGAGCACCTGGGTAAGACCGGAAAGAATAGTATCATTTATGGGCAATCTGGTTGCTCTGCCGCAGCTCATAGTCTGCTTTGCAATGCTTGATATTTTCAGCTACAATTCATACCAAACACACATTATGCCTGTGTGGATATTTCTGCTAGCTATCCTAGGGCTAGTTACCATTGCTCTAGGGGTATTTTGGGTTTTTATTTTCTCGAAGATAAAAGGAGGACAGCGTGGCTGAACCGGCACCAAGAAAGGTTAATATGGAAAAGATTGTCTCCCTCTGCCGTCGGCGGGGTTTTATTTTTCCCAGCAGTGAAATCTATGGGGGGCTATCCAGTTGCTGGGATTACGGACCTCTAGGTGTGGAGCTGAAGCGGAATATAAAACAAGCTTGGTGGCGAGCTGTAGTTCAGGAGCGCGATGACATGGTAGGTCTGGATGCCAGCATCCTAATGCATCCCCAGACGTGGGAAGCCAGTGGGCATCTTAAGGGATTTACTGACCCCCTGGTGGAGTGTAAGAGCTGCCACTTGAGGTGGCGCAGCGAGGACTTACAGGGCGATAGCTGTCCTTCTTGCGGTGGAGAACTGACTGAGCCTCACCTGTTTAACTTGATGTTTAAGACCTTTATCGGTCCTATTGAAGAACAAGCTAGTGTGGTTTATTTGCGCCCTGAGACTGCCCAGGGGATGTTTGTCAACTTTGAAAATGTGGTTAATACTACCAGAAAGAGGCTGCCCTTTGGCATTGCTCAGATAGGCAAAGCCTTCCGCAATGAGGTTACCACCGGCAACTTCATCTTCCGATGTCGGGAATTCGAGCAAATGGAAATCGAGTTCTTCGTTAAGCCAGAGACTGATAAGGAGTGGTTTGACTACTGGACTGAGGAGCGCATCAACTGGTATGTGAAACTGGGCATTAAAAGAGAAAACCTCAAATTTCGCCAGCACACTAAGGATGAACTGGCACACTACGCCCGAGACTGCTATGACATCAACTATCTATTCCCTATGGGCTGGGCTGAATTAGAGGGTATTGCCAATCGGGGTAACTTTGACCTGGTTCAACATGCAACTTTTAGTGGCAAGAGCCTGACCTATTATGATGAAGAGACTAAACAGCATATTATCCCCTATATAATTGAGCCATCGGCTGGGGTAGACCGCACTGCCCTGGCTCTTCTCTGCGATGCCTATGATGAGGAACAAGCTGGTAAAGAAACCAGGGTGCTGCTCCACTTCCACCCTGACTTGGCTCCCATCAAGGTAGCGGTATTGCCCCTGAGTAAGCGAGAAAAGCTGGTTTCTGCAGCTAAAGAGATATACGCTGACCTGCGCCAGCACTGGATGGTAAACTATGACGATGCCCAAAGTATAGGGCGGCGTTACCGGCGCCAGGATGAGATTGGCACTCCTTTCTGTGTTACCGTTGACTTCCAATCGCTGGAAGATGAGCAAGCCACCATCCGAGAGCGCGATTCAATGAACCAGATAAGAGTCCCCATCAGTGAGCTGAAGAAAACATTGCAAGCCAAGCTAAAGGGAGAGCCCCTGTTCGTTTTGCCCCCCGGCGGCCAGATATGGAAGGAGGAGAAAAGTGGGTAAATATACACCTTTGGAAGATTGGTTAAGGGGACGACCTGAGGACAGTGTAGAGCTTACCTTTGCTCGGATTGAGGAGATCATTCGTGATAATCTGCCTCCTAGTGCACATAAACACTTCATATATTGGGAAAATAGGCCAGGCGTTGTCGCAATTAACGCTATACTTAATGCTGGCTTTCGAGTAGTTATGGTAGATATGGAAAAGGGGAGGGTAAGGTTCCGGCGAATATAGGAAGTTCTAGGGGGCGAAGTCTCGTCTAGCCAAAAAGTCTACTTAAAAAGCAAGGAAGGAGGTACCATGGAAAGATATTGGGAGGTCAAGTCAAATGAGAAGCCAAGAATTCCAAAGGAAATTGTAGATGGTTTGACCTGTTATCTAACTATAGGCGAGCCAGTGAAGTTTGCTTGCTGGTGCCGTAAGTATTCAGTGAATGATAACAAGATAATCATCGAAGGAGCTTTGACTTGGGTAGCAGAATCTGAAAAGAAGCATATATGGAATTATTATGATTTAGTTGAGTTCTACAATTGTAGCGACCCTGTCTCTGTTTTTTCGCCCCCCTCACGACTTGAAGACGTTATTTCCATAATCTACTAGCTGACAGTGGGAGTTTAAGGGGGGTGTAGCCCCTCTTTTTAATATCCATCCCCCTTCCCCTTATCAAGGGGAAGGGGGATAAAGGGGGATGGGGTTACCTAATGAAAATTCTCCACTTTGCTGACCTTCACCTTGGCGTTGAAAGCTACGGTCGCTTTGACCCAGCTACCGGCTTATCATCACGGCTACTTGATTTTCTAAAAGCCCTTGACCAGGTGGTAGATTATGCCGTGGAGAACAGGGTAGATCTCGTCCTCTTCTGCGGTGATGCCTATAAGAGCCGCGAGCCAAGCCAGACTCAACAACGGGAATTTGCCAAAAGGATTAATCGCCTTTCCATCAGTAGCATCCCTACCTTCCTTCTTATCGGCAACCATGACCTGCCTAATGCTATCGGCAGGGCTACTTCTACTGAAATCTTTGATACCCTAGCGGTTAAAAATATCTATGTCTCCAATCGTCCCCAAGTCCACCGCATTTCGACTAGTAGCGGGACTATTCAAATAGTCTCCTTACCCTGGCTCAGGCGCAGTGCTCTGCTAACCAGAGAAGAGACTAAAAACCTTACCTTTGACCAGATAAATCAGAGATTGCAGCAGGCATTAACTGATATCATCGCTGCCAAAGCTCAACAACTTGACCTTGGACTGCCAGCCATACTAGCTGCCCATGTCTGGGTCTCCGGCGCCAAGGTAGGCTCAGAGAGGTCAATGACCATAGGACAGGAGCATGCGTTGTTGCTGAGCAATGTTGCCCACCCCGCCTTTGATTACATTGCCCTAGGTCATATTCATAAACACCAGGTTTTGAGCAACAATCCCCCAGTTGTTTATCCCGGCAGCCTGGAGCGGCTGGATTTCAGCGAGGAGAAAGATGACAAGGGTTTTTATCTGGTAGAAATTGAGTCCGATAAGGAAACAGGCAAAAGGCGGGTCTCCTTTGACTTCCACCAGGTAACCGGGCGCCGCTTTCTCACCGTTAATATCAATATTGAGCCACAGGATGCTGAACCAACATCAACAGTGCTCAGGGCTATTGCTGAACAGGAAGACAAAGTCAGGGATGCCATAGTGCGACTAAACATTAGCCTGCCGGCTGAGATTGAAGGTCAGCTCAGAGATAATGATATCAGGAATACCGTGAAAGAGGCTCATTACTTCACTATCGCCAAGGATATAAAGCGAGAGGCACGCCTCAGGCTGGGGCAATGGACCGCTGAAGAGATAGCCCCCCTTGATGCCCTAAAAGCCTACCTGGAATCAAAGAAGGTATCTCCAGAGCGAGCCAAAATTCTGCTTGAGTATGGGGAGAAGCTTATACAGGAGCAGAAGGCTGGACAGGGATAAAAAACTTGACATGATGAAAAGACAAGTTTATAGAGCAGGAATATGAAAGGAGGCAGCAATGGTAAGAATTGTAATAGAGCGTCACCTAAAGGAAGGTATGAAGGGAGACCTCATGCCGCTGCTCAGGGAACTCAGAACTGTGGCTATGCACCAGCCGGGCTATGTAACCGGCGAGACTCTGGCTAGCACTGAAGCCCCGTCTATTATCTCGGTGCTAAGCACATGGCGAAGTCTGGGGAACTGGAAGGCGTGGGAAAAATCAGAGCAGCGAATTAAGCTATATAAACAAGTTGAGCCGCTTTTGGTGGAGAAGCCCAAAGTCAGCATCTACCAGGTAATGGCTACCGAAGAGAAGTAACCTAGGGCAACATCTAACGCTACTTTAGGCTCTAAAAGCTGCCTTGATATCCACTCCACGATTGCTTGGCTTCTCACTCCTTATAGGATATACTACATTAGTATATACTACCCTGAAGTCTTAGCTTTAATTATACCCAAAAATAGGATTTAGATGAAGATTGCTATTAGCGGTAAAGGTGGGGTAGGGAAGACCATATTAGCCTCTCTCCTTTCCAGGACATTTGCTGAGGCTGGCTACTCTGTTTTAGCCATAGATGCTGACCCTGATTCTAATCTGGCTGCCACCCTTGGCTTCCCCCATTCTGATGAGATAACCCCTATATCTGAGATGAGCGCTCTTATTGAGGAACGGACAGGGGCGCTACCCGGTCAGGTGGGGAGCTTTTTTAAGCTAAATCCTAAGGTTGATGATTTGCCAGAAAAGTATTGTCTGGAATGCAATAGAATCAAATTAATGGTAATGGGGCGAATTAAAAAGGGTGGCACTGGTTGCTATTGTCCGGAAAACGCCTTGTTACGAGCCCTAATCACCCATCTACTCCTGGGAAGGGATGAAGTAGTTATTTTGGATATGGAGGCTGGGATAGAGCATCTGGGACGAGCAACAGCCAGGGCAGTAGATAAATTGATTGTAGTAGTGGAACCGAGCAGACGAAGTGTTGAAACAGCCTATAGAATCGATAAACTGGCACAAGAGATTGGTTTACATAATATCGCAATGGTAGGAAACAAAATTCGGAGTCAGTCTGAGAGGGAATTTCTAACTTCTAGCCTGCCAGGTTTTGAATTCCTCGGCTTTATCCCATATGACCAGGCAATAGTTGAAGCTGACCTCGCCAATCTTCCTCTCTTTGGCTCTAGCCCGCAGATTATCAATGAAGTTAGGAATATCTATCAGGCTCTATTATCTACTGTTCAGGTAAATTGATTAGAGAAGGAGGCTAAAAATGCCGGTAAAGATAAGATGGCCAGTTCCCCCAGCTCTTGAGATTGCTCAGGAGGCTGAGCTAAGACCAATCACTGAGGTGGCTAAGGATGCCGGGATTTTGGACGAGGAGCTTGTGCCCTATGGAAAGTATATAGCCAAGATAGACTATGTTAAGGTTTTGGAGAGGCTAAAGGACAGACCTAATGGCAAGATGGTCTGTGTAACTGCAATCACCCCCACCCCTCTGGGAGAGGGTAAAACGGTAACTGCTTTTGGTTTGGGTCAAGCGCTAAATCGCCAGGGTAGGAAGGTTATAAATACCTTCCGTGAACCCTCTAAAGGACCTACCTTCGGCATAAAAGGAGGTGCCACCGGCGGCGGTTATTCCCAAGCCCTTCCCATGGAGCAGATTAACCTCCACTTCACTGGTGATATACACGCCGTAGATACCGCTCAAAATCTTTGTGCCGCAGCTATAGATGCTAGCATCTTACATGGCAATAAGCTTAATATTGACCCCCTGAACATCACCTGGCGCTATTGTGTTGATGTAAGTGCCCGCTCGTTAAGGACTATTGCTATCGGGATAGGGGGAAGGGCTGATGGCTATCCCAGGGTGACTGGCTATGATATCACTGTAGCCACTGAAACCGCAGCCATACATGCCCTGACCACCGGACTTAGGGATTTGAGGGAGAGATTTAGGAGGACGGTCATTGGCTATACCTATGACAACAAGCCAGTTACCTGTGAAGACCTCAAGGTTGCCGGGGCGATGACTGTGCTACTTAAAGATGCCATAAAGCCTAATCTGGTCCAATCTACAGAGGGTCATCCTATGATGTGCCACGGCTTCCCCTTTGCCAATGTGGCTCATGGCAATAACTCGGTAATAGAGGACATGATTGCTCTGAAGCTGGCTGATTATGTGGTTACCGAGAATGGATTTGGTGTAGACTGTGGCTTTTCCAAGATGATTGATGTCAAATGCCGTCAGAGTGGGCTGAAGGTTGACTGTGCTGTCATTGTTGCCACGGTCAGAGCACTTAAGCAACATGGCGGTGCTTTCCATCTCCGCCCGGGGATGCCATATTCCAGGGTTAAGGAGGCAGCCGAAACTGAGAACCTTCCAGCAGTGGAGAAAGGCTGTGAGAATCTAGCCCGCAATATTGAGATTGCCAAGATGTATGGTGTGCCTGTGGTAGTAGCGGTTAATAGGTTCACCTCCGACACCGATAAGGAGCTGGAATTAGTGCGAAGGAAAGCCCTAGAGGCTGGCGCCGATGGGGCTGCCATTTGTGAGGGCTGGGCTAAAGGAGGCGAAGGCGCCCTGGAGCTAGCCAGTGAGGTGGTTAAGGCGGTGGAAAAACCCCATGAGATGAAGTTCCTCTTTCCCGATGATGTACCCATTAAGGACAAGATAGAGACCATAGCCACCAAGGTCTTTGGTGCTGATGGGGTGGATTATTCGGCTGAGGCTGAGCGAAGGATAAAGCTCTATAATGACCTAGGCTTCAGTTGGATGACGGTCAACATGGCGAAGACACACCTTTCCCTTTCCCACGACCCCAATTGGGTAGGTGTACCCAAGAACTATAAGCTTCCTGTCCGTGATATTCGTGCCTCGGTAGGGGCTGGTTTCTTCTATCCTCTCTGCGGCACCTTCCCCACTATGCCTGGGCTTCCCTCAAGACCAGCCTTTGTTGATGTTGATGTTGACCTAGAGACAGGATTGACCAAAGGGCTGTTCTAAAAGTTGTTAAAAAGCAAAATGAAGTGGAGGATAACCGTTTGAGTTTTAGTATTGCTGTAGCTGGAAAGGGCGGTAGTGGGAAGACATCGGTGGCAAGTCTCATCATTCGCTACCTGATGAAGAACGGAGTGGGACCAATTCTGGCTATTGATGCTGACCCTAACGCCAATCTCGGGGAGAGTTTAGGACTTGACATAAAACGAACAGTTGGCTTGGTGCTTGACGATTTTCAGAAGGATAAAATAAAAATTCCCCCTGGGATAAACAAGCAGGACTATCTGGAATATAAACTAAACGAAGTCATAGTGGAAACTGAGGGACTTGACCTGGTGACCATGGGTAGGGGTGAGGGACCGGAGTGTTACTGCTATCCCAATCTTATCCTGAAAAAATTTGCCGATAACCTGGCTAAAAACTATGCCTATATGGTTATGGATAATGAGGCGGGGATGGAGCATCTGTCACGGAGAACCACGCAGGATGTTGATGAGCTACTTATAATCTCCGACCATTCGGTGAAGGGGGTTCGAACTGTGGCGCGGATAAGGGACTTGGTCGCTGAACTCAAACTGTCAGTGAAGAGGCAATCTGTGATAATCAATTTTGTCCCTGCCAGGCTTAACCCTCTGGTCGTTGAGGAACTGAACAGATTGGAAATCAACCCCAGAGCCACCATTCCCTTAGATGAGGAAGTATATGAGTATGACCTTAAGCTAAAGCCACTTCTTGACCTGCCTGATACCTCCAAGGCAGTAATGGCAGTTAGTGATTCGGTGGCTAAGCTTTTATAAAGGAGGGGAGAGGATGATGAAAAAGATACTAGGCTGGTTTTTGGTGGTTCATGGCATAATATGTGTTCTTGGAGCTTTTTCCCCGTTTTATCCTCCCGTCTTTCTTTTCTATTGGTTTTCTAGAATCCATTTTGCTATTAATCTGATAATAGTTCTTGTGCTAGGGGTGTCTCAGGTAGTATTCGGCGGGTATTTAGCCCTAAAGAAAGAAGGGAGGCAAATGAAATGGTATTGGCTGGCTATTATAGTTGTTGTTCTCGTTTTGCTTCTCTTGGTTTTTCCTACCCTTGAGGGGCTTTTCACCCGTTTTTAGTGTAGGCTAATTCAGCAACATAGAGGATAAAATTTGCGCCTAAAATTGAAAGGAGCTGGAAATGCCGGCACAGATTATTAGTGGCACTGAGATTGCTAAGCAGATCCGAGAGGAGCTAAAACAGGAAATCGCTGAGCTCAAGGAGAAGCATAATCTTATACCGGGGGTAGCCACTGTTCTGGTGGGTGAAGACCCGGCATCCCAGGTTTATGTTGGGGCGAAGGAGAAGACATCTATTGCCTTAGGCATCTACTCGGAAAGGCACGACCTGCCGGCTGATACCAGTGAGGAAGAATTACTCAAGCTAATTGACAAGCTAAACAAAGACTCCAAGATTCACGGGATTTTAGTCCAACTACCCCTGCCCAAGCATATCGGTGAGACCAGAGTTCTTTATGCCATTGACCCCAAAAAGGATGTGGATGGCTTTCACCCGGTGAATGTGGGCAAGTTGATGATTGGAGAGCCAGATTATTTACCCTGCACCCCATACGGCATCCAGCAGCTTCTAATCAGGTCTGGGATTAAGATTGAAGGGGCAGAGGTGGTGGTTGTTGGTAGAAGCAACATCGTAGGCAAACCTATAGCTAACATCCTTCTGCAAAAGAAGGAGGGGGCTAATGCTACCGTAACTGTGTGCCATACCGGAACAAAGGATATGGCTTTTCATACCAGGAGAGCCGACATACTGATTGTAGCTGCAGGAAAAGCCAAGGCTATCACCGCTGACATGGTTAAGGAAGGAGTGGTGGTAATTGATGTTGGGGTTAACCAAATCGGCACCACCGCCGAAGGTAAAAGGATTCTCTGCGGAGATGTTGACTTTGAGGCGGTTAAGGAAAAGGCTAAAGCCATTACCCCGGTTCCTGGTGGGGTAGGACCTATGACCATAATCATGCTTATGTTAAATACAGTAAGAGCGGCAAAATTAGCCGCTGGCATAGCCTAAGAGGTAGAAAAGGGATGGAATATAAGATTGAGAAAAAGAAGGCACCGGGCAGAAAAGATGTAGAGGTGCTGGGGGCGACCTTTGAGGAGGGTAAACCCGAGGGTGAGGAGCTGGGGAAGTGGAGACAGAAACTAGAGAGTAGGGAGGAGAAGCTCAAATATCTGCAAAGTGGTGAGCGATATTGGTATGGCAAAGACTGGTATGGCAGTGAGAAGAGGAAGAATCCGGCTTGAGTAGGGGGAGATAAGAATGGTGTTTGAAATCCCTAAGACAGCGTATAGCGGTAAGATTAGAGAGGTAAAGCTGGGCAGCGGTGAGAAAGCGGTAACGGTTGGTGGGGAGACATGCTACCCGCTTTACCTTTTTGAAGGGGAGATGCCGAACCTGCCTAAAATAGCCATGGAGGTCTGGGACATGCCACCCCAGGATTGGGCTGAGGCTGCCCTGGAGCCATTTGCCGGGGTGACCGATGACCCTGTTGCCTGGGCAAAGAAATGCGTTGAGGATTATGGGGCTGAGATGATTTGCCTGCAACTAGTAAGCACTGACCCCAACGGGCTTGACCGGGGGGCGGATGAAGCCGCCGAGGTGGTCAAGAAGGTAGCCGATGCTATTGATGTTCCCTTAATCGTCTGGGGAACGGCTAATCATGAGAAAGATACCGAGGTTCTAAGGAAGGTGTGTGAGGTTTGCCGGGGGAAAAATCTGATTATCGGACCGGTTGAGGAGGGAGACCATAAAAGAATTGGCGCTGCCGCTATTGGTTACCACCACACAGTGATTGCGTCAACGCCTATAGACATAAACCTTGCCAAGCAGCTTAATATTCTGCTGGGCAATCTCGGTGTCCCTGACGAGCTGATTATAACGGACCCTACCACCAGTTGCATAGGCTATGGTATTGAGTATTGCTACTCGGTAATGGAGAGAATGAGAATGGCAGGGCTAACCCAACAGGATGAAAAGCTGCAGTTCCCTCTCATTTGCAATATATCTAAAGAGGCATGGAAGACCAAGGAAGTGCATATTCCAATGGAGGAAGACCCCAAGCTTGGGGATGCCAAGAAGCGGGGAATCTTGCTGGAAGCAATGTCAGCCATGGTTCTGATTCTGGCTGGGGGGGATGTGATGATTATGAGGCACCCGGAGGCAATAAAGTTGGTACGAGAGGTGATAGCTGAATTGACAGCTTCCTAAAATAGTTGGAGGTTGGAAGGGGTGATAGCAGATGGCAGAAGCAGAGACCAAGAGCATTGATAACGCCAGTATTAAGATGATTGAGAAAGCGGCTGCTGATGGGGCGAATACCGCTTTTGATAGAGCTGAGACGATGAAGCCCTGTCCCATTGGGGCGGAAGGTACTTGCTGCAAGAACTGTGGTATGGGACCGTGCCGGGTGCCCCTGCCCAAAGGGAAAGAGGAAACACCAAAGGAGAAAAAGGAAAGACGGGGCATCTGTGGGGCTACCGCTGAGACTATCGCCGCTCGTAATTTTATTCGGATGATAGCTGGTGGGGCGGCAGCCCACTCCGACCACGGTCGGGGGGTGGCTAAGCTCTTCTTGGCGGTGGCTAAAGGTGAGGCTCCGGGCTATGAGATTAAAGACGAGCAAAAGCTGCTGCAACTGGCTCTGGATTTCGGGGTCACAATTGGAGACCGTAGCAATAATGAAATTGCCATTGACATTGGTGAAAAGGCTCTGGCTGAGTTTGGTAAACAGGAAGGCGAGGTCCTGTTCCTAAGAAGGGCACCGCTAAAGCGTCAGGAATTGTGGCGGCGGGAGGGGATTGCCCCCAGAGGTATAGATAGGGAGATTGTGGAGATAATGCATAGGACCCATATCGGAGTTGACCAAGACTACCGAAGCCTGCTCCGCCAAGGGGTCAGAGCATCTATAGCTGATGGCTGGGGCGGTAGCATGATTGCTACCGAACTCCAGGACATCTTATTCGGCACCCCAGCACCTGTTCTGGGCAGGATAAACCTGGGGGTACTCAAGCGGGATGAGGTAAATCTTATTATTCATGGTCACGAGCCGTTGCTTTCCGAGATGATTGTCGTCGCTGCTCAAGAGCCACAGATGATAGAGCTGGCTAAATCTAAGGGGGCTAATGGGATAAGTATAGCTGGAATGTGTTGCACTGCTAATGAGATATTGATGCGCCATGGTGTACCTCTAGCCGGGAACTTTCTGCAGCAGGAGCTGGCTATAGTGACCGGGGCAGTGGACGTTATGGTAGTAGATATTCAATGTATTATGCAGTCTTTGACCACAGTAGCTGAGTGCTACCACACCAAGATTATCACCACCTCCCCCAAGGCTCATATTCCCGGTGCTATCCATATTGAGTTTGATGAGCACAATGCCATGGAATCGGCTAGGGCTATAGTCAGGACCGCCATTGAGAATTTCCCCAACAGGGGGAGCAATATTGACATCCCTAAGGAGCAAACTAACCTAGTCGCTGGATTCAGCCATGAGACTATTAACTACTTACTAGGAGGCATCTATCGCGCTTCCTACCGACCACTGAATGACAATATCATCAATGGCAGAATTAGGGGAGTGGCCGGTGTTGTTGGCTGCAATAATGCCAGGGTTAAGCACAACGAGAATCATGTTACCATGGTTAAGGAACTTATAAAGAACGATGTATTGGTGCTTCAAACTGGCTGTAGTGCCATAGCTTGTGCTGAAGCCGGATTAATGACCCCGGAGGCAGCAGAATATGCCGGTGAGGGGCTGGCTTCAGTATGCGAAGCAGTAGGCATTCCCCCGGTATTGCACTTAGGTTCCTGTGTTGATAATAGCCGTATCCTGATGGCGGCTACCGCTATGGTGAAAGACGGTGGCTTGGGCGATGACATCAGCGAGCTGCCTGTGGCTGGGGCTGCCCCGGAGTGGATGAGTGAGAAGGCAATCTCCATCGGTCAATACTTTGTTGGCTCAGGGGTATTTACTGTATTCGGCGCCACCTGGCCCACTTTGGGAAGCCCCGAGGTCACTGAATTTTTGTTTAAGGATTTAGAAAATATATGTGGTGGAATGTGGGCTTTTGAACCGAACCCAATTAAGGCAGCCCACCTCATGATTGACCACATTGACAAGAAGCGCAAAGCCTTAGGCATTGATAAGGCTAGAGAAAGAATACTCTATGATATGGCGATGAGAAGGGAGCTGGAGGCAGCTTAGACGCAAAAGTTGAAAGACAGAGAAAGGCTCAAAATATGTCTAAAGTTATTGCCTCAGCAGCTATTAGAGGGGCTTACAAGATTGTAGGTCGGGCTGAGAAAAAATGGCAGGAGGCAATGGACAGGTGGGGGGCAAATGAGCCGGTGGGCTTCCCCAACACTGCCTATTATTTACCGGTAATCTACGGGATTTTGGGAATCCCGGTGGAGAAACTGGGCGATATGGAACAGGTGCTGAAAAGGTGTAAATCCCTCCTCCCACCCCCGGTGAGGGAGAATTGCCCTTTACCTTACCTGGCTCCAGCCATTGATGCCGGGATGGCAACCTTCTTCGCCGATGAGCTCATCGAAGCTATAAGGTATCTGGAGGAGCCCGACTTTTATACTAAACAGGAAGACCCTACCGATAATAATATCTGGCTAGGCGCCGCAGATGATGTAATCCTCAGAAAGAGGGGGATTGAATTTGTTGATGGCACTGCCCCCGGCTTTGCTGCCATCCTTGGTGCTGCTCCTACCAATGAGATAGCGGCTAAAATCGCCCAAGAACTTCAGCAGAAGAACCTCTATGTCTTTATGTCGGCTGAGCATAATGGGAAAAGGTTCTCGGAGCAGCTTGTAGAGGCAGGAGTGCAGATTGGATGGCCGACTCGTTTGGTCTCATTTGGTCCTGATGTTACGGCAACTGTATTTGCCGCTGGCTTCGCCATCAGGGTAGGCTTTACCTTCGGTGGCATTGGACCCGGGGAATACAGAAGGCACCTTATCTATAATAAAGACCGCTGCTTTGCCTTTGCCCTGCCCCTGGGCTATATTACTGATGAGTGGTATGCCCAGGCCCTGGGCTGTATCAACTTTGGTTTCCCCACTATTGCCGATACCCCGATACCGGAGATTTTGCCCACCGGGGTTTGCACCTACGAGCATGTTGTCTCCAATATTCCCCACGATAAAATAGTAGCCAAGGCGATAGAGGTAAGAGGGCTGAAGGTTAGCGTGACTGAGGTGCCAGTTCCGGTAGCCTTTGGTCCTGCCTTTGAGGGCGAGAGGGTTCGCAAGGGGGAGTGGTATTTGGAGTGTGGTGGGGGCAGAACACCTATGGTTGAGTGGTGTACCTCCAAACGGATGGATGAGGTAGAGGATGGGAAGATTGAAGTGATTGGTCCCGAGATAATCGATGTTCCCCCTGAGTCCAGGTTACCCCTGGCTATAATCGTTGAGGTTGCCGGAAGAGAGATGGAGGAGGACTATGAGCCTATCTTGGAGCGTCAAATTCACCATCTGATAAACTATACTCAAGGGGTATGGCATATAGGTCAGAGAGATATCGCCTGGTTACGAATCACTAAATCGGCTATGGAAAAAGGCTTCAGGCTGTATCATATCGGTGCTCTCCTTCATGCTAAATTGCACCAGGATTTTAGTCGGATATTTGATAAGATACAGGTAAAACTTTATACGGAGGAGGATAAGGTAAAGGAGGTAACAGAAAAGGCAAAGGCAGTATATGGGGCTCGAGATGCCAGAATTGAAGGTATGACCGATGAAAGTACTGATATATACTACTCATGCACCCTGTGCCAGTCCTTTGCCCCCAACCATGTCTGTATCATTACCCCGGAGAAAACTGGACTTTGTGGCTCCTATAACTGGATGGACTGTAAGGCGGCTTACGAGATTAACCCCACCGGACCTAATCAACCGGTGCCTAAGGGGGAGACCATTGATGCCAAGTTCGGGCAGTGGAAAGGGGTGAATGAGTTTATCTACAAGGCCTCTCGGGGAAACCTAGACCACTATAACATGTATAGCATAGTATATGACCCGTGGACTACTTGTGGCTGCTGTGAGTGCATTGCTGCTGTCCTTCCCCTTTGTAATGGGGTAATGACGGTAAATCGGGAATATACTGGAGGCACTCCTTGCGGGATGAAATTCACCACTCTGGCAGGGACTGTTGGTGGTGGTGTGAGCACCCCGGGGTTTGTTGGTCATGGCAAGTATAATATCTGCCAGAGAAAATTCATTATGGCTGACGGTGGCATAAAAAGAATGGTCTGGATGCCCAAAATGCTAAAGGGGGAGATTGCTGACCGGCTTAAGGCGAGAGCTGAGGAGCTGGGCGTCCCTGACTTGCTTGATATGATCGCCGATGAGACGGTAGGTATCACCGAGGAGGAGATTCTCCCCTTCCTGCAAGAGAAGGGGCACCCGGCCCTTTCTATGGAACCAATACTGGGATAGGAAAGGAATTTTGCTTGTGCCACTTACTGGGATAGAGATATTCAAGTTGCTCCCCAAGACTAACTGTAAGGAATGCGGAGAGCCTACTTGTCTCGCCTTTGCCATGAAATTAGCTGCCGGTAAGGCGGAGCTAAATGCCTGTCCCTATGTCTCCGAAGAAACAAAAGCCAAACTGATGGAGGCGGCAGCACCCCCCATTTTGCCGGTTACTATTGGCGTCGGCGACAGGGCATTAAAGGTGGGTGGCGAGACTGTTATGTTTCGCCATGAAAAAAGGTTTGAGAACCCTCCCGGCTTTGCCATCCTCATCAGCGACACTATGGAGGAGCCCGAGATTGATGGTAGGCTGGAGAGGTTTAACAATCTTCAATATGAGAGGATAGGTCTTCTCCTTCGTCCTGATTTGGTAGCGGTAAGGGATGACTCGGGCGATGCAGCCAGATTTGAGGCTGTGGTCAATGAAGTAAAGCAGAATAGCGAGTGTGGCATTATCCTGATGAGCAGCAACCCTGATACCTTGGCTGCAGGCTTGAAGGTCTGCGCTGACCGAAAACCGCTGCTCTATGCTGCTATTGAGGAGAACCTGGAGCGCGTGGCAGATTTGGCTGAGGGAAATTCCTGCCCCCTGGCGGTAAAAGCTTCCAGCCTGGAGGAGCTTGCCCAATTAACCGCTAAATTAACCGACGCCGGGGTTAAGGATATTGTCATTGATTCTGGCTCAAGAACCCTACGCCGGGCATTTGAGGACCAGATAATCATCAGGAGTGTCGCCTTAACTAAGAAGTTTCGCCCCCTGGGCTTCCCCACTATCGTTTTCCCCTGTGAGATGACCGATGACCCAATGAAGGAGGCTTTAATTGCCTCTATTTTTGTGGCTAAATATGGCAGTATTATCGTTCTCTCCGATTTTCAGGGAGAAAGCCTTTTCCCCTTGCTGGTGGAAAGGCTGAATATCTATACTGACCCCCAGCGACCACTGGCAACCACGGAGGGGGTCTACGAGATTGGCGAGCCTGACGAAAATTCCCCGGTGCTTATTACCTGCAATTTTTCCCTCACCTATTTCATTGTTTCTGGTGAAATAGAAGCCAGCAGGATACCCAGCTATCTTCTGGTCAAGGACACCGAGGGGCTTTCGGTTATGACTGCCTGGGCAGCTGGGAAATTTGTCGCTGATACTATTGCCCCCTTCGTTAAGGAGTGTGGGATTGCTGATATGGTCAAGCATCGCAAATTGATAATTCCTGGATATGCTGCCGCCGAAAGTGGCGGCTTGGAAGAGGAGTTAGCTGGCTGGGAGATTCAGGTTGGTCCCAGGGATGGAGCCCACATCCCAGCCTACCTTAAGTCGTGGAAACCATAGGGGGGAAAGATGGTCCTCATTGGCGAAAATCTAAATATAATGTCAAAAACCATCGGTCCGGCTCTTAAGGAGAGGAACCCCAAGCCCATCCAGGAACTGGCTAAAGCCGAGGCTGAGGCTGGTGTTGATTATCTTGACCTTAACATTGGTCCCGCCAGGAAGGCAGGAGATGAGTTAATGGAGTGGGTGGTGAAGACAGTGCAGGGGGTTACCGATAAATCGCTGTCTCTGGATACCACCAACCCGGTGGCTATGGAGGCTGGGCTGAAGGTGCATAAGGACAGGGCGCTGATTAACTCTATCTCCTTAGCCAGGATGGATGAGGAACTACCTCTAGCCAAAAAATACAATGCTGAAATGGTTGGACTACTCTGGGGGAGGGAGGGAATGCCTCGCGATGCAGCCGAAAGGGGTGTTATTGCCGTTGAGCTCATGTATAAAGCCAACGAGTTGGGCATCCCTAATGAGGATATCTGGTTCGACCCTATAGTTACCCCGGTGGTTAATATCGAGTCAAACCAGGCCAAACCATGTCTGGAGTTTATGAGCATGCTCCAAGATATTGCCCCCGGATGTAAATCTACTGTAGGTCTTTCTAATGTCTCTAATGGTGCTCCTACCCACCTCAGACCCTATCTTAATCGGACTTATATGATAATGCTTATGAAGTATGGGCTATATTCAGCTATAGTTGATGCCTTTGACCCTGAGTTGGTTCGGATAGCCAGAGGCGAGAGGCCTGAACTGGTTGACCTGG
The DNA here is from genome assembly GCA_030608005.1 of Dehalococcoidia bacterium. GTDB lineage: Bacteria > Chloroflexota > Dehalococcoidia > Dehalococcoidales > BS750m-G39 > JAUWIX01. The sequence goes on along the minus strand of JAUWIX010000001.1, from coordinate 23,072 downwards.
TGGAACGGGTGATGGATGGCGAGAAACCCGACCCCTCCTCTTTAAGTGAGGAGGAGACAAAGTATGTGAAAACGGTCAGGGTTATTACCGGTGAAACCCTCTATTCTCATTCCTGGCTTGAGGTATAGTTCTGGCTAACTTCATTAAAATAACAATGGAAAGCGGGGGTAAAATGATAAGAAGGATATCAGATATTTTGAAGGAGAAGGAGCAAACCTACTCGTTTGAGTTCTTTCCACCAAAAACGGAAAAGGGGAAGCAGAAACTTCCTGAAACTGCAGCTACCCTCAAGGAACTGGAGCCGGATTGGTTCACCGTAACCTATGGTGCGGGAGGCTCTACTAGGGAGCTTACCATGGATATTGTTGATGACCTGCAACAGCGCTTTCAAATCCCAACAATGCATCATCTTACTTGTGTGGGACATAGTAAGGCTGAGCTAAAAGCCATACTTGAGGAGATGAAGGAGAGGAATATCCGTAATATTCTTGCCTTGCGCGGCGACCCGCCTGAGGGTAAGGAGCATTGGGAACCTACCCCCGGCGGATTTACTTATTGTTACCAGCTTATTGAGCTTATCCGCTCCTATGGTGACTTCTTTAGTATAGGCGTCGCCGGCTTCCCGGAAGGACATATTGACTGCCCTGACAAAGAAACCGACTCAAAATACCTGAAGATTAAGATTGATGTCGGTGGCGAATTTGTGGTAACACAGCTTTTCTTTGACAACAAGGACTATTTTGAATATTTAGAAAGGATAAGAAAGATAGGTGTTACGGTGCGAGTCCTTCCTGGGATTTTACCGATAACCAATTACCAACAATTACTCAGGTTTTGTAATACCTGTGGAGCTACTATCCCTCAGCGAGTTCACCATATATTTAAACCGCTGGATGGTAATGATGAAGCTACTTATAAGATTGGTGTCGAGTTTGCCGTTGAGCAGTGTAATGAGCTACTTGAAGGGGGGGCACCAGGACTACATTTCTACACATTGAACAAGGTTGACCCGACACGGGAGATCTTAAATAAAATAAAGCGTTAGCCCGAGTGTTGTGTCTAAGGATGAAAAATAGTCCATTGCTCAATCAAAAGAATTATGAATATGGCTATAAGCTTGCCTATGAGCTTGCCGGCGAGCAGTTGGCCAAGGTCGATGATGTAGAGCAACAATGCCTCAAAAGCGGCGCTAGATACCTGGTAATAGATTCTCAGAAGGTAATTATCATTGAATACTTAAACCAGTGGTATCAAATCGTCCTCCCTGATATTGAGATTTCGTTGATGGATAGTGAGGAAGAGGTCCCGATAAGGGATAAGATTCTGATTCTTCACTATTTAATCTCGGCAAAGGGTATCCCTATCACCAATAAACTTGTCGCTTTCAAGGAACTTCCAGGAGGGGCTAACTATTCCCGGACATTTTCCAAGAGGGCAATAGAGCCTCTTATAGACCATTTTGGCAAACAGCCTCATCTTCTGATAGATGCCGCTGGAAAATTAGGCGGTCATAAAGTTGATTATGGTGATGTAGCAGTAATTATTAACGCCTTCAGCCGGGTACCTATAACTCTAGTCCTGTGGCGAGGCGATGAGGAGTTTGACCCTGGAGGGGATATACTATTTGATGCCACCATCCCTGATTACCTCTCCACCTATGATATAACTGTGCTTTGTGAAATCATCACCTGGAAGTTAGTCAGATTGTTGAGGGAAGGCTGTTGGTTTTCCTGCTAACTGCTCTGCTCTTGTTAAGCGAGACCAGGAGTAGTATAATTTATTCTCAGAGGGGAAGCAGGCATCTGCTGGGCTGTGGCTAGGCGATTCCTAAAAGCTGATTAGGGCGGGTTGGTTTCTCCTTCAGGGGCTCGTAGCTCAGCGGCAGAGCGGTCGGCTCATAACCGATTGGTCGCAGGTTCGAATCCTGCCGAGCCCACTTACTTTGTAAGCATAAAGGTGAGAGGCTTAGACTGAAAGCGGAGAAAATATAATTTGACTGTATGGGGGCTGGTCTAAAGACCAGCCCCCCTTTATAGTAGGGGAGTTGACATAAAACAATTTCCCAACTTATGTGATTGATTATGGTTAAGTTAGTCTTTGCGGCAAAGCTCAGGAACTCTCATGATTAGGTATGGAATGAGAATGATTGTGCGGAAATCGGTAAACCTGCAATAAACAAAAGGACAGAGCCTTCTTAGCAAAGCAGAGATGGATATGGCAGAAATAGATATAAAAAGCTATTTATCTTACATAACAGCTATAGTGCGTCCCAAATTGTACAATATTGCAATAATTTACATAATCTTTACAGTCTAGCACGCTAAATTAGGTTCTAAGGTTTAGTTCGCTGTCCTCAGTTTCCCTGATCGCCTTAAGAATGTTCGCGAACAGCAACCCAAAGCTCTTCTTGTATTGTTCAGTTATATTGGGGTTTTCAGCCATCCCTTGCTCGATGAACCCTTTAAGTGTGTTAAAGCCTTCATCAACTAAAGAAAAGAACTGGGGCCCAAACAATGTCGCTGAATGAAGTACCTCTTCCGTTTTCCTTAATAGCTCCGTTTTAGCGTCCTGAATTTTATATAAAATATGCCTTCCGAAATCAAATTCCTCTCTTCGATGCTCATCCGTATACTGTGCATTTAGTGTGATTAATTCCAGCGAGTCAAATACCCAATTGCGGACTATCGCTAATGCTCTTGTTTTGATAGCCCTTTCTCTCTCTTCTTCTCGTATACGACGATTCTCTAAAATCGAAATATAGGCTATATAAGCGAGAGCAAGCGTTGCCCCAGCACTAAGAGCTAGCGACCAATGCTGGAAGTAGTCAAGAATGGAGCTAGCCCAAAAATATGACCTAAAGACCTCGACAAGTATTGTGAAAATAAGAATAATAACGCAGCCTGTTATAACCCAGCGCCGATGCTTAGTAAGCCATTCAAGTATCATAGCAACATTATATCTATGCTTGCTCCAAGAAACAAGAAGCAACTTAAATCACAGAGTGTTATGTTAAATTATAACCTGCCTATGCCAACCGGGTGTTTAAGAGGGGGCGCTAGCCCCCTCTTCTTAAAAAACTCTCCCCCTCCCTTATCAAGGGAGGGGGATTAAGGGGGTGGGTTCCCTTAAAAATAAAAAAACCAAGGGCAAAAATATGGGGCTAATTGTCTCTTATCGCTTATAAAGGTAATAGAACCATTCAGAAGAATTTTTATGCCCCTAGATTTTGATTTGAGAGCGTCTCTTTAGACCGGCTGCATTGTGGGGCTTAGCGTCCGGCTGATTAGCTCCAGGAGTTTAGTTAGTCCCCACTTCTTGGTGGCTGAAATTAGTACAGTATTCTTTTCAACTGCTTCACTCTGGTCAGAAACATAATTTAGGGCTGTCTCCTCACTCCAACTCTGGCTATCATCCAGTAACGAATCAATCTTATTTAGCGCCGTAATCCGAGGCTTGTCCATGAGGTTGAGGTCAGCAAGAATATCCTCTACTATTTGGCACTGTTCTGCAGCGTTATGACAAGTTAAGTCAACCACATGGAGGAGCACACTGGCTTCGGCTAACTCCTCAAGGGTTGCTTTAAATGCAGTTACAATGGTGGGCGGTAACTTCCTGATAAAGCCAACAGTATCGGTTAATAAGACCGCACTTCTATCAGGAAGGGTTAACCGCCTGGTGATTGGGTCCAAAGTGGCAAACAGCTTGTCCTCGACAAAGACATCGGCATGACTGAGAGCATTCAGTAAGGTGCTTTTGCCAGAATTAGTATAACCCACAATGGCAACTATAGGGATACCGGTTTTCCTGCGCTGTTGACGATATAGCTGACGATGCTTTCTTATGTCGTCAATCTGTGCCTTCAGACGATGTATCCTGCGCCGAATAAGGCGCTTATCAGTCTCAAGCTGGGTTTCACCGGGACCTCTGGTGCCAATGCCACCGCCAAGCCTTTCCAGATGACTCCACTGTCCGGCAAGACGAGGGAAAAGGTATTGATGCTGAGCCAGCTCTACCTGCAATTGACCCTCACGGGTTCTAGCCCGCTTGGTAAAAATATCCAAAATCAAGGCTACCCGGTCAATCACCTTTACCTGAAGGGCTTCCTCTAGATTTCGCTGCTGAAGTGGCGAAAGCTCGTCGTCAAAAATCGCTACATTATACTTGGTGCTATCCTTTAGCAACAGTAGTTCTGTCAGTTTGCCTCTGCCCAAATAGTGTGTTCTTGATGCTCTGGGTAATCGCTGTATGAGTTTCCCAACCACCTCTGCCCCAGCCGTGCCTGCTAACTGAGCCAGCTCATCTATCGAATCCTCCACTGACCAGCTATCGGTACCTCCTCTGGTGGCTACAGCTACTAAGAATGCTCGTTCTGGCGATACCTGGGTAACGATTGTTCCTCTAGTAATAATGCCCCCTTATCGTTATGTAAAGTCAATTCCCGGTTTTAGTCTTCTTCTAGTATCACGCCAGGCTGACAATCGCGATAAACCTTTCACCAGCCCTGCATCCGGGATAGTTAGCGACAACCGTATATAACCCTCGCCGTGCTTGCCATAGCCTACCCCTGGAGTAACCACCACCCCAACCCTTTCCAACAAATCGGTAGCAAAGTCCACAGAGGTATAGCCTTCAGGAATCTTAGCCCATATATATAGACCTGCCTTCGGAGGCTGGGCTTTAAGACCGATATTATTTAGCACATCAACGACCAAATCACGGCGTCTTTGATAAATAGCGTTGTGCTCCTGGATGCAATCTTGGGAACCAGTCAAAGCCTCAATGGCAGCACATTGAATAGCCTGCGGAATTCCTGAATCTAAGTTTGACTTAATCCTCTTTAGAGCATCTACCATGGCAGCGTTACCCACCACCATTCCTATTCGCCACCCGGTCATATTATAGGTTTTAGACAGGGAGTGAAACTCCACCCCTACTTCCTTAGCCCCTTCTGCCTGCATGAAGCTAACTGGCTGATAGCCATCAAAGGCGACCTCTGAATACGGTCCATCATGACAGACAGCTAGGTCGTGATGCCGAGCGAATTCCACTACCCTGTTGAAAAAATCGAGGTCAGCCACTGCGCCGGTAGGGTTATTAGGATAGCTTATCCACAATAACTTGGCACTTTTTAGGACATAAGCAGGTATGGCATCTAAATCAGGCAGAAAATCGTTCTCTTCAATAAGTGGCAGATAGTAAGGGTTACCACCGGCTAACATGGTGCTTATTGAATAAACGGGATATGCCGGGTCAGGTATCAGGGCAATATCCCTGTAGTCAATAAAGCACAAGGCAATGTGGGCAATGCCTTCCTTTGAGCCAATGAGGGGTAATACCTCTTTGTCAGCGTCAAGGGAAACACCAAAGCGCCTTTCATACCACCCAGCTATAGCCCGGCGCAATTCAGGCAGACCCTCAGTCTCAGGATAACGGTGATTAGCCGGGTCTTTTGCTGCCTGACATAGCCTATCAATTATGTGAGGTGGTGTGGGAATATCAGGGTCGCCTATACCAAAGCTAACTATATCCTCACCCTTAGCCTTTTTCTCGGCAATCTTCTTACTAATCTCCACAAAAAGATAAGGGGGCAAATGTTCAACCCGTCTTGACATTTTCATCTGGCCATTCTCCACTAAATACTATTTCGGCTGGACCGCTGAGGAATACTTCCCCTGCCCCATCCCACTCCACACCCAGTATACCTCCTGGTAATTTTATGGCAACTTTACTGCGGATATAATCATGGAGCTGGGCTAAAACAGCTATGGCGCAGGCACCACTGCCGCAAGCCAATGTTTCCCCCACCCCCTTCTCCCACACCCGCGCTTCTATTTGCTCTCGGCTCACCACCCTAGCTACCTCAAAATTCACCTTATTGGGAAATATCTTATGCCCCTCCACTTTTGGTCCCAATTGGGACAATGGGAAATCAGATACCGGGTGCTGCCAGAAATAAACTGCATGCGGATTCCCTATGGAGACAATGTTCAGCAGTAGCTCTCTGCCATCTACAATAACTGGATAATCCATTATTGGCTTTATGTCAACTAGACTTCCACCCTGCTCTACCGCTACTGGAATATCCTCAGCTCCAAATTTTGGTTCTCCCATACCGATCTGAATCGTAGCTACCTTGCCTTCCACTGTATGAAGCTTGGCACTCCTCACCCCCGATATCATTTCAACTGATATTTGTTGAGCCTTACTATCAGCCAATCCCTTATGTAAAACATATTTAACCAAGCACCTCAAACCATTGCCACAAGCCTCAGCCTCGGAGCCATCAGAGTTGAACACCCGCATCTGGAAGTCAGCATTATTTGAGGGCAGCACCAGTAGCAAACCGTCGGCGCCAACGCCGAAGTGGCGGTCGCACATAGCTATCGCCACCTGCGACCAATCACGCTGTGCTTCACCGCCCTCTACCAGTATAAAATCGTTTCCTGCACCCTGTACCTTGGTAAAATTCATATTGAACCCTATCCCCTTTATGCACCCAGAAAAATCTTTGATTTTCCTGGGAACCTGCTTTATCCCCTTCCCCTTGTTAAGGGGAAGATAATTTCTTTAGCGGGACTGTACCCCTCTAAAACTTCCTTGCAAGAATACTCGCCTAATTAAATATCTTTCTTATCATGAAAATATATGACCGCAATTTTGGCATTCCAATCTATCTCCATATCCTGCAGGTCTAATCAAATGAGAATGACATTTTGGGCATTCTTTATCACTGGGTTTAAGGACTACCTCTCTATAAATAGGTTTACTGGGATGTTTCCCCTTTGCTTTAGGATCAAATATATCTTCTGCTCTAATCTTTTTCTTCTTAAAATATTTAAACAACCGCATTAACTTACTCACCACCTATGAACTTAGTCAGTGGCGCCATGATTTGTGAATCCACCCTGCTCTGTATATCAAACCACTTTATTCTATCATCTTTCAACCGAAACCAGCTATATTGGTGCCTGATAAATCGGTGGGTTTCAAACTTGATTTGCTGTATGGCAGCAGCCAGGGTTAGCTCGCCTCTAAGAAACATGCCAATTTGCTTGTAGCCTATGCCAGACATAGCTGGCAGATTAAAATCATAGCCCCTGTTCACCAGCTTCTTAACTTCGTCAACTAAACCCCGCTTTATCATTTCATCAACCCTCAAGTCAATCCTACGATATAGTTCTGCCCTATCTGCGGTTAAACCTATTATCATGGTATTGAAAGGTGGCTCCTCTTTACGCTGAAGCTGGGAAAAGGGAACCTCTGCGCCTCTATACACCTCAAGAGCCCTTATCGTGCGGCGCATATTGCGGGGGTCAATCCTCCGCGCTGCAACCGGGTCAACCCTGGCAAGCTCCTGATAAAGCTCATCCTTTCCCACCTCGGCTGCCTTCTCCTCCAGACTATGCCTGAATTCCGTGTCGGGTGCCACCTGCGGTATCCCCCAGCCCTCCAACACCGACCATACATACAGTCCACTGCCACCCACCAATAAGGCTAGCTTATGGCGCTGTTGAATGTCCTCAATAGCCCTGTAGGCTAGCCGTTGATATTGAGCCAGGCTAAAATCTTTATCAGGAGCGACTATATCAATCAGGTGATGAGGGACGAGGGCTAGCTCCTCCTGGCTGGGTTTAGCGGTGCCAATATCCATATAACGATAGACCTGTCGGCTGTCAGCGCTCACTATCTCCCCATCAAAATCCTGAGCCAGGCGAAGAGCTAGCTTACTCTTGCCCACGCCGGTAGGACCAACTATAGCCATTAGACGATTCATTTCCTAACCCTACTTCTCCTTAGGCTTTGCGAAGAAGCTTCTTACTGCATACCTGCCAGAGACATCTTGCTTTCCCTTACACCACTTCCGATAGGCCCAGCTATGGATTTCACAAGCTAATTTTTGCTTCTTGCCCTCTTTAGCACAATAAGGGCAATAGATATCGTTTGTTAATATTTTGGGTGGTCTACCCCAGGGCATTTAGTCTCCTTTAGGGTTTTAGTTAGTAACCCCATCCCCTTTATCCCCTTCCCCTTGATAAGGGGAAGGGGAATTGATTATGTAAGAGAGGTTTCGCCTCTCTTTGACTCTCCTCTAACATTTAATCCTTATAAAGGCAAAGCTCATTCAACCTTCTTCTGATAAATGACCTTTGATTTCTGAGGTTTGCTTGACAATCCTTAAAAACTGGTCTGCCTTCAGACTTGCTCCCCCGACAAGGGCACCATCTATCTCAGGTTGGTTTATAAACTCAGAAATATTGTCAGCAGTTACACTGCCGCCATAGAGAATGCACACATCCTGGGCAACCCTCTTACCATATCGCTTGGAGATATACTGGCGGATAAAACCAATGGTCTCATTTGCCTGCTCGCCGGTAGCTGCCCTGCCAGTGCCGATAGCCCAAATCGGCTCATAGGCTAAAATCAAACCACTGAAATAATATATTCGGTCTGAAGACGAGCTTAGTTGCTTGGTTAATACCTCTTCCGTCCTTCCTGCCTCATTTTCCTCCAATCTTTCTCCGATACATAAAATGGGCTTCAGGCCAACCTTCAGCGCCGCTTTGACCTTTTTATCTATCATCTCTCCGGTCTCATTGAAATACTGCCTGCGCTCGGAGTGTCCAATAATAACAAATTCACAAAGGTCAGCCAGCATCAGTGGCGAAATCTCCCCGGTATATGCCCCCTTTTCCTCAAAGTATATATTCTGTGCCCCCAGTTTTATTGAGCTTCCCTCAATTAGCTCCTTTACCGCAGCCAAAGAAATAAACGGGGGACAAAGCACTTTCTCAACATTGTCTATCTGGTCAAGCCCCTGGCGCATTTTGTTGACCAGTTCTATAGCTTCGCCTACTGTGGTATTCATCTTCCAGTTACCAGCAATCATAGGGACTCGCATTACAACCTCGCATGGTAAAACTTATACTTTTGATTTAAATAACTTTGGGAAAAACATGCCCACCTTACGCTTATATTCACAATATTCACTGCCAAATCGCCGTTCTAACTCCCTTTCCTCCCACAGTGATGCGTGCAGATAGGCTGCTATTAAAGCAAGAATCGCCACCATTAGACCAGCAGTGGACTTAAAACCGATAGCTGCACTAAATGCCAGAAGGACGCAGGACAAACAAATTGGATGCCTTATGTAAGAATAAATGCCGTCTGTAACCAATGCAGACCTATCACGACCACTGATGACCCTTAGAGGACAGGCTTTCATCCCCAGAGCGAGGACTGGCATGGCTAGGATGGCAAGAAGAGCACATACTAAATAACTTACCCACTCCGCCAACGGCAACAAAAGCACTGCCGACCTATTAGCAAAAAAAGACACGAGAATTACGAGTATGACCCAAGGCATCTTTAAGTAGCCCCCTAAGCGCCAAATTTATTAAGCTTCAGAGCGTTAGCCATTGCTAAAGGCATAATCTGGGTGGCGGGAAACCTTCCCAGTCCGCCAAAGATACAGGCTGACTCGGAGAACTCCCCTACCCTATCAGGACGGCACCACTTGGAATACAGAAGGATGGGCACCGGGTGCCAGCTATGCCCTTTGAGCAAGGCTGGCGTGGAATGGTCACCGGTAACCACAATGACATCGGGTTCAAGGCTGGTCAGGCCGGGTAGGGCATTATCAACCTCCTGTATAATCCTGACCTTCCGGTCAAAGTCGCCATCCTCACCAGCGGAATCAGTTCCCTTTATATGTAAGAAGAAGAAGTCATAATCGGTATAGTTTTGTTTTAAAGTTTTAAACTCCTCCTCAATGCTGGCGCCGGTTTCCAGAACCTGCATACCAACCAACTTAGCTAACCCCCGATACATAGGATAGCTGGCAATGACTGCTGGCTTTAATTTATTAACTTCACCCATAGTGGGAAGGTGAGGTCGCTGGGAGAAGCCACGCAGTAGCACCATATTGGCTGGGTAATGCTCAGCTAAGAGTGTCTTGGCTTGGGCTATGAATTGGGTAGCAATAGCAGCCATTGTATCCGCTTGTGGATTTAGGGCAGTAATAGCCCTTGGTGCCACCCCTATCTGCTGGGGGTCGGAATCGCTTACTTCAGAGGCAAGTCCCTCTCCACGAAACACTATTATAAAGCGATGCTCCCTGACAGGGCAAACAAAAAGTTTAACCCCCTCTATCATCAATCCGTCTAGCAATTGGCATAGCTCGGTGCACTTCTCAGTAGAGATACGCCCTGCCCTGCGGTCAATGACCTGCCCGGCTTCGTTGACAGTGCAGAAGTTGCCCCGAGCTGCTACATCTCCCGACTCCAGGTCAAAATCAATCCCCATTGCCTCTAGCACCCCCCGACCAATGTTGAAGCTAAGAGGGTCATAGCCAAACAGAGCCAGGTGACCTGGGGCACTACCAGGGGTTATTCCTGGGCTCACCAAGTCAATAAGACCACATATACCTTTGGTTGCCAACTGGTCGAGGTTCGGTGTATCGGCTGTCTCTAGCTCTGTCTTGCCAGTTTTTGGATTGGGCAATCCGCCTAAGCCATCAATGACCAATAACACAATCTTAGTAGGAGAAGGTCTGGAGATTTCCTTTATTAAATCTAAGTTAATTATAATCAACCTCACCCCCTTTAGGTTTTTATTAGGTAACCCTATCCCCTTTATCCCCTTCCCCTTATCAAGGGGAAGGGGAATGGTTATATAAGAGAGGCTTCGCCTCTCTTTGACTTTTCTTTTTTATCTCTCTCTTTCAAAGGAGAGGGGGAATAGATTATGTAAGAAAGGCTTTGCCTCTCTTTATGCCTTCTTATTGAGCAATGCCTCCACACCGGGCAATGTTTCGCCACCCAAGAATCTGAGTGAGGCACCGCCCCCGGTAGAGACAAAAGTCATCTTATCAGTTAGTTTCATTTCAGTTACTACCTCAGCAGTAGAGCCTCCACCAATAATAGTAGTAGCCTCAAGACCTGCTAAAAGTCTGGCCATGGCTTTCGTCCCCTGAGCAAATTGAGGCATCTCGTATATGCCCATAGGTCCGTTCCAGAAGATTGTTTTGCACCCTCGTAACTCTTCAGAGAAGTTGCTGATAGTCTGGGGACCTATATCTACAATTCTCCAATCTGGCGCTATATCCTCTACTGATACTGCCTTGACTTTGGATTCAGCACTAAGTGTATCGGCAACAACCACATCAACCGGAAGCATCAAGCGCACACCTCGCTGAGCTGCGTCCCTCATCAGCTTAGCAGCAAGAGCTAGTTTATCCTTCTCCACCAAGGATGTGCCCACCTCATAAGATTTAGCCTTTAGGAAGGTAGCTGCCATACCGCCACCAATTAGAAGGCAATCTACCTTATCCATGATATTTTCCAATACGCCAATCTTGTCACTCACCTTAGCGCCACCAGCAAGCTCAGCAAATGGATGGGCTGGATTGGTTAGAATACTTCCCAGAACCTCAAGTTCCTTCTCAATCAGCAAACCAGCCACTGCGGGCAGATAATTGGCAACGCCCGCTATTGAAGCATGAGCTCTATGACTGGCACCGAAGGCATCGTTTACATATATATCAGCTAACCGGGCTAAGGCTCGAGCAAAAGAGGCATCGTTTTCTTCCTCCTCGGGGTGAAACCGGATATTCTCCAGGAGTAAGACATCGCCCTCCCCCAATTTTTCTACCGCCTTCTTTACTTCAGAGCCAATACAGTTGGCAGCAACTTCCACTGGCTGCCCTAGGAGCTGCGACAGGCGCTGGGCGACAACGACTAATCGTAGTTTTTCAACTACCTTTCCCCTGGGACGACCCAGATGAGAGCACAGGATAACCTTAGCCCCTCGGTCAATAAGATATTTGATAGTAGGCAGCGTGGCTCGGATACGGCTATCATCAGTAATAGCCCCTGTCTCTTCATCCAGAGGAACATTGAAGTCGACCCTCACCAAGACCCTTTTGCCGTCAACACCTATGTCTCTGATTGTCAGCTTATTCACTCCGTCCTCCTAAGCATCTATAGACCGAATACAAAAAATATCAGGTGTCTGAGCTTACACCTGATATTTTAGCTTGACTTTTATTTATATGCAAAGCAGCACATCCCTTGCCAGAATTGAAATTAGAGGCTGGGAAATAACTCCAAGACCTGTTTAGTTATCCCTTTAGCATCAAGACCATACTTAGAACGGAGGATGGCTTGAGCGCCCTGCTCTACAAACTCATCAGGGATACCAATGCTTTTTACCCGGATATCACTAACGCCTGATTTTTGAAGAAGCTCGACTACACTATTGCCAAAGCCACCGCTGAGAGCATTCTCCTCAACTGTAACCAAGCGCTTAATCCTGCTGGCTAAATCTAATATAAGTTCAGTGTCCAGCGGCTTGGCAAAGCGGGCATTGACTACTGTAGCCTCAATCCCGTTTGAAGCTAACTCCTGAGCTGCCTCAAGGGCAGGAGCCACAGTAGTTCCTATGGCTAATATGGCTACATTTTCACCATACCTTACTATTTCCCCCTTACCTATGGGAATCTCATGCAGCTCCGGGTCTAATTCTACCCCCAAACCAGAGCCTCGGGGATACCGTATAGCCATAGGATGCTTTGACTTCACTGCTGTGTAGAGTAGGTGCTGAAGCTCATTTTCATCCTTGGGTGCAGAGACAATCAGATTAGGAATTAATATTAGATAAGAGATATCAAAAGCTCCCTGATGCGTCTTGCCATCGTCACCAACAATACCACCACGGTCGATAGCAAAAATAACGGGCAAATCCTGGAGGCAAACATCATGTATGAGCTGGTCAAAAGCGCGCTGCAGGAAGGTAGAATATATAGCCACAATAGGTATGAAACCCTGTGTGGCCAGCCCGGCGGCAAAGGTAACAGCGTGCTGCTCACAGATTCCCACATCAAACACTCGCTGCGGGAACTCAACCTCAACTATACTGAGGCAATTCCCCTCAGGCATAGCCGGGGTAATTGCCACCAGCCTGGGATTTTCCCGAGCTAGGCGAAGCACAGTTTGAGCAAACACCTCACTATAACTTGGTATTGTCTCAGTGCTTACGCTTTTAGCTGACACACCGTGAAAGTAAACAGCATCACCCTCTGCTGGCAGATAGCCTTTACCCTTGGTGGTAATAACATGAACAAAGGTTGGCTTCAAGCGGTAATCCCGTGCCTGGGTAAGAGCTATTTCCAGTTCACCAATGTTGTGCCCATCGATAGGTCCTATATAAGTGAAGCCGAGCTCCTCCCAGAGCACTGTGGGCATAATTAAGCCCTTGAATCCACTCTTAACCCGTTGGCTCGCTTGCCACAGCCGGTTGCCCCCCGGGAGAGCAACGATTACCCGCTTGCTCCCCTCCTCTGCCCAACGGTAGCGGTAATCAAACCGCACCTTACTCAATAGTTTAGCTAAGGCTCCAACAGTAGGTGAAATTGACATCCCATTATCATTTAGAACCACGCAAATCCTGGAGCCCAAGTGCCCCGCCTGGTTTAGCGCCTCAAGAGCCATCCCTCCAGTTATAGCCCCGTCACCGATAACAGCAATTACATGGTAGTCATCATCTGAAAGGTCACGAGCGATAGCCATACCAAGGGCAGCAGAGATAGAGGTGCTGGCATGACCGGCACCAAATGGGTCATGCTCACTCTCACTACGGCTGGTATAACCGGATAGCCCTCCATATTGGCGAATAGAGGCAAAGCGTTGTCTCCTGCCAGTGAGCAGTTTATGAACATAGCTTTGATGTCCCACATCCCAGATAATCTTATCCCGCGGGCTATCAAATACCCGATGTAAAGCTATGGTAAGCTCAACCACACCCAGATTAGAAGCCAGATGACCTCCGCTAGCAGTTACTGTAGTCACCAGCTCCTGCCTAATCTCGGCAGCCAGTTGCTCAAGCTCCTGTTTCGCCAGTCCTTTCAAATCTGCGGGGCTATCTACTCTATCTAATAATCTCGGCATTACTATCCTGCTCACCAACCAAATTGGAGAGTTGACCTCATACTAGCAATGTGGCTAAATGATTGTCAAGCTAACGCTCCGTAGGCAATCTACAACTTGACGCTATAGTGTTCATTTGTTACATTACCTAAATAGGGTCTCTATTAGGCAATGACTGTGAAGGGAAAGTGTGTCCCCCGAAGGGCTTCTCAGCTTAGGTTTTTCTAAAGAATTAGTAGTGCTTATTATCTCCGCTTTACCTATTTTCGAGCTACGTGGAGCACTACCGGTAGCTATAAACCTGTTTCATCTCCCCTGGTATTATGCTCTCCCGTTAGCTATCATTGGCAATCTGCTACCGGTGCCTGTGATTCTATTGTTCCTTGATGCCATTTCCAGATGTCTAAGCAAGGTTGGTTTCTTTAACCGATTTTTGCAATGGCTCTTTGAATATACCAGGAAGCGGGGAGGAATTGTTGAGAGGTATGAACGAATTGGTTTGGCGTTATTTGTTGCTATCCCTCTCCCTGTCACTGGTGCTTGGACAGGTTCACTAGCAGCTGTCCTTTTTGGTTTAAAATTCAAGCATGCTATATTATCTATCTTTATAGGAATATTCATTGCCGGTGTAATTGTTACCTGCCTCTCTTTACTCGGCTGGGTCGGGGCCGTAATTGCTAGTGTTGCGCTTTGCGCTTTGGCTATCTCTGGCCTCTGGAGGGCATCAAGATAAAAAACCACCCACAGTTTGGCAAAAAACTACCTTGACCTTTCCCCATGCCCGTGCTACATTTGAGTAATAGATAGCTTGTCCCTGTAGCTCAGTTGGACAGAGCGGCTGCCTTCTAAGCAGCGGGTCGTGGGTTCGAATCCCTCCAGGGACGCCATAAAGCTAACAAGGGTAACTGCCTCTCACAGTGAACGCTTTGTTATGCAAGGAGGTAATTAGATGTCAGGCGTTATTGAGTTTTTCATTTCAAAGTTTCAGGAGCTTCTGGGCAAAAGTCCACAACCATCAATTTATTATCAACCAAGACCATATAGAAATGCAGCGGTGCGGTTCAGGGCTTGCTCACTTTATGATTTTGGAGAAAGAAGAAGGCTTCTTGAAGAATGCGGCTTAAACATATTTATGTTCCCGGCTAGCAAGATTGCCGGCTGTGACCTGCTGACTGATTCTGGAACTACAGCCATGACAATGGAGCAATGGTCTCAATTACTACTGGGAGACGAAGCATATGGCTCAAACGAAGGCTACTTTGAGCTAAAAGAACAAGTCATAGAGACATTTGGTCCATCCTGGAAGCAGAAGAACCGCATGGAGCAAAATCTCTTTATATTCCACCAGGGACGAGCTGCTGAGCACGCCATTTTCACCGCTCTGTCTAGCGAGCTCCGGGCAAAAGGCACACCTCATCCTGCCCACCCTCTGTCGACCAAGCTTATTCCTGAGCTTAAGGCAAGAATTAAAAATAAGATTAGCCAATCAGGAGGAGCATATTTCATAATCCCCAACAATAGTCATTTTGATACCACTGAGGCTAACATTTCCAATAACAATATGGTGCCCTTAAATCTGCCCTGCAAGGAGTATTTAGCCAACGATGAGGGTTTTCCGTTTAAAGGGAATATAAATCTGGAGGAGTTGAAATCTTTATTGACCTATGAGCGCGATAGAATTCCTCTAGTTTATATTACGGTCACCAATAATACCGCGGGTGGTCAACCAGTATCACTGGAGAATATAAAGGAAGCAAGGGAAATAACTGCTGAGTATGGAGTGCCTCTCTTTTTTGACGCTTGCAGATTTGCTGAGAACGCCTGGTTTATTCAGCAGAAAGAAGAGCGACATAAAAACAAGAGCATAGAAGACATCATTAAAGAAATGTTTGAACATGTTGACGGTTTCACAACCAGTTTTAAAAAAGATGGGCTGGTCAACATGGGAGGTGGACTGCTACTCAAAGACGATGGTCTTTTTACCAAAGCATATCCTGATATTCATGGGAGATTAACCGACTTCCAGATTCTAGTTGAAGGGCATCCAACTTATGGCGGATTAGCCGGCAGGGACCTGAAAGGTCTTGTTGAGGGATTAAAGACCGTTGTGAGAGCGGATTATCTTGAGTATAGAATTCATCAAGTTCAGAGATTCGGCAATAAACTAATAGATTACGGCGTACCAATTGTCAAGCCAATAGGTGCACACGCAGCCTATATTGACATAGACAAGTTCTTTGAAGCAACTGGCACTAAAGATGAGGACTTTAAAGGGCAAGCGTTCACTGATTTGTTACTCATTGCTGGCCATAGGGTTTGCGAGCTAGGTCTTTATACTTTCGGTAAATATAAGGACGGGAAGGAAATTCCTCCTGACCCAAGGGTAAACCTGGTTAGGATTGCTATACCCCGTCTGGTTTATGAGGATCAGGATTTACTTGCTGTAGCGGAAGCAATTAAGGTATTGCACGATAATAACGAGAAAATTCCTGGGGTTGAAGTTGTTCATGGAAGAGAATCGCGTCTGAGGCATTTCAAGAGCAGGTTCAGATTCAAAGATATAGGTCAGTAAGTCAGCCAAGCGCCATCTTATATACCAAGGCACAGGCTTCAAGCACCCAGAGCTTTGGTAACAGTTTGCCACAGCGTCTCTATTTCATGGGTAACACTATGCTGTGAATACTCCACCACAGGTAATCCCTGAACCAGTGCCTCAGTAACTACATCATCGAAGGGAATCTTGGATGCTATGCCTATTCCCTGACCGAGGCAATAGCTCTCAATCTGGCGGGTATTGTCTTCATTAAGGTCATATTTGTTAATACAAACCAGGGCGGGGATGCCAAAGTGGTGACAGACGCCGAGGACTCTTTCCAGGTCATGTATCCCGGACAGTGTAGGCTCAGTAACTAGGAGAGCAAGGTTTGCCCCAGATAAAGAGGAGATAACTGGACAGCCGATACCTGGCGGACCATCGCTGATAATATAGTCCAGCCCCTGCTTCTCAGCGGAAAGCTTAGCCTGTTGCCTGACCAGTGCTACTAGCCTCCCCGAATTTTCCTGGGCAATCCCTAACCTGGCGTGGACCAGAGGACCATATCTGGTATCAGATATGAACCAGTGCCCTGAGAGGTTTTCCCTCATGGTGATGGCCTCGGCTGGGCAAACCTGATAACAGAAGCCACAGCCCTCGCAGGAGACAGGGTCAACCCTGAAATCCTCAATCGCTTGAAAACGACACACTTCCTGACACAGCCCACACTGGGTACACTTTTCCTCATCGATAAAGGCAACCTGCCCACTCCAGAATTCATGCTTTTGCTGAGTAAGCGGACGGAGGAGCAAATAGAGGTCAGCGGCATCTACATCACAGTCAGCCAAAACCTTGCTTTTAGCCAGAGCAGCGAAGGAGCCCACTATGCTTGTCTTCCCAGTCCCACCCTTACCACTTAATACCACGACTTCTTTCATTTATTTAGTATTTCCCCGATTTTATTGAAAAGGTTGAGGAAACTCTCTCGCCACTGTGGGATACCCTCAACCAGAGGGATACCCCTGGAATAGAAAGCAGCAATCTCAATATCCAAGGGGATGGTAAGCAGGATGGGAATGTTCCCCCTATGGCAATATTCCTCTACTCCCCTATCCCCTACCCCACTGCGGTTGAGCACCACTCCGCAGGGTATATTGAGTTTCCTCACCAACTCTACCGCCAAAACAAGGTCGTTTAGTCCAAAAGGGGTGGGCTCGGTCACCAAAAGACAGAAGTCGCTCCCCTTAACTGCATCCACCACTGGGCAGGATGTCCCTGGCGAAACATCAATAATAATGATGCCTTCGGAGGCAACATGCTGTTTCACCCTCCTGATAATGGGTGGAGCCATGAGCTCGCCTATGGAAAGCTTGCCATGAACGAACCTCACACCATTGGAGTATCCCGACTCCACAACTCCTATCTCCTTCCCCTCCTCAGAGATAGCGCCTTCGGGGCAGAGATAGCTACATGCTCCACAGCCATGGCAAAGCTCAGGAAATATGAGTACCTTTTCCTTCATTACAGCAATGGCATTGTAGACACAAACCTCAGCGCATTTCCCGCAATAAGTACACTTTCTCTCATCTACCCTGGGAACCGGGATAGAAACCGCTTCCCTATGTGTAAAAGTTGGCTTGAGAAAAAGGTGGGCATCGGGCTCCTCCACATCGCAATCAAGAAGCTGCACCCTGCCCTTATCGCTCAATGAAAGGACCATGCTGGTAGCTACCAGGGTCTTACCCGTTCCCCCTTTGCCACTGGCAACAGATATAATCACTCTACCCCCTGCCATCTGCTCCACCTCCTATTTTTGATGCTGACCAAATCGCTTTCTAGCCTCCAGGCGCAGAAGGACAAACTAGAAGTAATAGTGCTCTCTCCTCCTGAAGAAGTAGCCTGCAGCCAGACCAAGAACCAGACCGCCAAGGTGAGCCTGCCAGGCTACACCTGGGAAAAGGGAGAGTATGAGGAAACCTCCAATAATTGCTACCCAGAGGGGGAGCGGCGCTGGTATAGGGAAAATAAACACCCTCAACCTTGGTCTCATTGCCGTGAGTACCCCTCCGAGGGCGAAGATGGCTCCTGAGGCACCTATAGCTGGGAGAGGAGGCGGTAAAATAAGGATATAAAAAATGTTCCCCAGTATACCCCCGCAGAAGTAGACTATGAGGAAATTTCTCACCCCAATCAACCTAGACAGGTAGCTTCCGAAGAAGTAAAGGGTTATCATGTTGGCTAAAATATGCCCTATTTGGGGAAAGGGAGCATGAATAAAGAGGTTAGTCACTATGGTCCACGGCTTTCCTAGGAAGCCTGCTGGGTGTAAGCCAAACAGATCAATAAGATGGGGATTAATAGAAGTAGCTACAAATAGCAGCAGGTTTATAGCTATTAAAAGCCATATGGCGGTTAACTTGAAACCTCGATATGCCATTACCTTGCCTACATTATCGCATATAATTGCTGCAAAAGGCTAGTCTTACCAAGGCAAACCTTCCAAGGTTGAATCTGAGCTAGTTCAGATAGATAGGTGACACAGATTATCATGTTTCGTTTCCCTGTGGCATTGACCCTATCACCCTGACCCCCTTCCCCTAAAGGGGAAGGGGGAAGATTTTGTTAAGAGGGGCTAGCGCCCCTCTTAAACACCCCAGAGAATAGAGAGTCCAAGAGAGGCGAAGCCTCTCTTATATAACCAATTTCCCCCTCCCTTACTAAGGGAGGGGGACAAAGGGGGTGGGGTGCTAAGTAAATGTCTAAGGGGGTGAGGTGCAGAAAGTTGAGGCGTCACTAATCATATGAACGAGTACAGAATCTTGCTTCTTTGGCTGGGTTTGATTGTACTCAAATGGTCAGCGAGGTGAAAGGGATTGCGAATTATCCTTTATACCGGTAAGGGAGGGGTGGGCAAGACCACCGTGGCTGCGGCGTCAGCACTCCGCTCTGCCGATATGGGTCGCAGGGCTCTGGTGATGAGTACTGATGCCGCTCACAGCCTCTCCGATTCCTTTGATATCCCCCTTGGCGGGGAACCAACGCTGGTAGCCCCTAACCTGTGGGGACAGGAGACCGAGCTCACTACCACTATCAATAAACACTGGAGCATCATCCAAGAGTGGGCCTCCGCCCTGCTGTATATTGCTGACTACGCTAAGAGCGGCGAACATGACCCCATTGAGTTCTTCTACCAGGGAAAAGCCCACTATATCGAAAAGGAAGATGACGGCTATACCCTGAGTTTCGACCTGCCCTATACCAGCAAGGAGGAAATCAATCTAACGAGGAGCGGCGATGAACTGATAATCCGTGTAGGAAGCTACCAGCGAAATATCATCCTGCCCCGAACACTGGCGAATCTCCAGGTGAAGCGAGCCAAATTTGAGAATAAAAAACTGGTCATCAGATTTGAGGAGGAATGTGGACAGGGAGAATAGCAAACAGTATAATAATGATTGGAGGTGAGGACAATGCCAAGCGGACACATTGAATGGGAGCATCGCCCCGGAGAAGAGTTCGTTTTGCGCTTTAAGCCCCCGCTACCTAAGATATTGCCTAAAGAGACCAGGGGTCATATCCGGGCAGCGCGAAAAGAAACACTCTTGGCATTAAGAAGCATCATTGATGCCGCTATCGGGCGGATGGAAGAGGCAGAAAAGAAACGCCGAACCAAGATAGAAGTGGAATAACAATACCAGGGTTGATGCTCCTTATAGGCTTATTATTTCCCCCTTGACCTCTTTGCCCACGGTTAAGATGCCGAAAGAATTTCTTGCCTGACCCGGATTAAAGAAAAGAATGCCCTTCTTTATCTCATTCTGGAAGTGGTGGGAATGACCAAAAACAATAACATCAACATCCTCAAACATCCTGCCTACCCTATCGTCTATTCCATAGGGACTGCCTGAGCCATGAGTAATCCCAATCCTTTTCCCCTCTATCAAGAGCAATTCCTTTTCCGGGAGAACCTGCTTAAGCTCGTCTGAATCCATATTCCCCCGCACTGCTTTTACTTCCCCCAGCCGCCTCAAACCATCAAGCACATCTCTGGTAACGAAATCTCCAGCATGGATTATCAGGTCTACCTCAACCAAGGCGAGCAATATCCTGTCAGGAACTTGGGCAAATGAAGTCAGGTGTGTATCAGAGACTACTCCTATCCTCATACCACCTCCTCAAGGGCAGAGGAGTAAGCTTCATAGGTTCTGGAGTCAAAGAGCACGAATACCACTTCCCTAAGCGAGGTGACCTGCTCTCTGAGAAATGAAACCACCGCCTTAATAGCCATCTTTGATGCCTCAGCCACCGGATAGCCATAAGCCCCAGTGCTTATTGAAGGAAAGGAGACACTAGTTAGATTGTGTTCTGCTGCCAGTTTTAGGCTCTCCCTATAAGCACTGTCCAATAGGGCAGCTTCACTCTTATTTCCACCCCGCCAGATAGGACCAACGGTGTGAATCACATGTTTTGCCCTCAAATTTCCTCCAGTGGTGATGACAGCCTTACCTGTAGGCAAATGTCCCTGCTTAGCCACAATTTGCTTACACTCCTCCAAGATAGCTGGACCTCCACCCCAATGAATGGCGCCATCAACACCGCCTCCACCCATCAGTCCCGGGTTGGCAGCATTAACTATGGCATCTGTAGCCTGCTTGGTGATGTCTCCCTGGATTATAGATAACCTTGTCTGGTCAACCATAACTTCTCTGGTTTGCTTCTCCATCTCTTCACCTCTTTTATTTCAATTTTATAATTATAATCGTGGACAAAGGGAAGAGTCTAGCCCAGTTCTAAACCAGTAGGACAAATGACAAGATTATTGGCAAGTCAGAGGGGAATCTGCGGCTCTGGAGGCTTGCTCGCTAGACCCCTGATATTTCAAGCGTTATAATGTCCACAAGAGAAGGCGATGACATGGTGGGTAAATTTAAGGCAAAATTATGTCAACTAGGCATCCTTCTGCTCGTCGTGATAATTGTTGGAGGGTGTGCTGCCCCCACCGAGGCGCCCCCTCTACCCCGAGAAGAAGAGAAACCTCCCCCGGTCACAGGGGAAATCAAGCGGATAGTGGAAGTGGGAGCTGTTGAACAGACACTCCATTACCAGCGTCAGTCTTTCTGGACAGTGGGGAGGTTCTCGGAGCTTTCCGTCAACAAGGGCGAATTCGAGGCTGATTTTATGTCAAGCTTCGACAGCAATCTGGCTGAGCACGACCTCTATGCCCAAAACTATGAAGTCTCCTTTGACGAACCGAGTAGCTCAACTAAAGTAACTTGCCACATCTACAATGGTATTTCCAAAAGTAGAGATAGATATACTGCCCGCTTTGAAAAATGGCTGTCGCTGCCCCAAGGCTTTGACTTGCTGGATTTCCACAAGACTTCTCTTGATACTTTGTATGCAGAGACTGAGGTAGAGGGTGTGCCTGTTACTGTTACCCTCCACTTCCCCACCCCAATTACAGGAAACTGCCTCTGGCATGTGTGGTATCCGATGCCGCACTAGCTGGTTATAGCTCGAGCACCACCCCAGCCCCACAATCTATGCACTGTTCTGGGAAAAGGCGCTTTATCTCCGACTTATACGATGTGCAGTGACAGGGGCATATCAAAGATAGACCTTCTAACCTGTTAAAGTCACGAAATCCATGGAAGCCGCCGACAATGCCATAGACCTTCCCCCATCTTGAGGCAGCATCTAAGATATCCCCGACGCCGGGATGGGAGCAGCCCACTACCACGAGTATTCCTTTGTCCGTATCGACTGCCAAAGACTGCTCTATGCCCTTAAGCTCGCCGGTGGTAAAGACATTGGGGCAAATTTGAACAGGCTCTCTAACTATGGTTACCTTTCTCCCCGGGATTGTCTCCCCGAGCGATGCCGGAGGATAAATCTCAGCCTCTTTATTTACTTGCAGGAAATGGGGAAGACCACCAACATGGTCCCAATGGGGGTGCGAGAGCACCACTATTCCAACGGCACTTGGGTCAAGCCCCAATTCCCTCATATTATGTAGTAATATAGAGCCACTTGCGCCGGTATCAAATAAAACCTGTGGTATATCTGGCGCTTCTATGAGGCATGAAAAACCCCAGTCGGATTTTAGCCCTGGTTGCCTCACCTCATTGTCATAGACAATAGTAACCTTCATCACTGCCTCCTAGCTACAATCTAAACCAGGGTTATTCTAACCCATTCTAAGTATTCCTGCTAGCTTTGTGCCATAGCGGCACATTAGACCTTCAATCCATCCATGCAAGTTGCACTGAGACTTGAGATTTGCTAAACTAACTTAAATATATGGGCCGTTAGCTCAGTTGGCAGAGCACCTGACTTTTAATCAGGGTGTCGCAGGTTCGAGACCTGTACGGCCTACTATCTTCAGTAAGCCTTCCGTGGAACCGGATTTTACAGGCAATCAGGGTGTCACTTTTTAGCTCACCTCGTGGCTTTTCGACACCCTGATTCTATCTTTATACCTGACCTAATGCTGTACTCGTTCATATGATTAGTGACACCTTACCTCCTCTCTTTGATTTTGCTGATAGTGTTTGAGAAACTCCAGTGGCGTAAGGTATCCCAGTGCCTGGTGGGGTCAGATAGTATTGTACACCTCT
>JAUWIX010000009.1 GCA_030608005.1 Dehalococcoidia bacterium | reverse complement strand
TCATAATCATTCTGGCTACCCAGAAGAAGAGGATGTCATAGCCGGTTTCCATTACTGCGGTGGGGTAGAAATAGCCCAACTCTTCGGTATCATCGGGCCAGCCCAGGGTAGAGTGAGTCCATAGCGCCGAGCTAAACCAGGTATCAAGAACATCGGGGTCTTGCTCTATATTGGGCGAGCCGCAGTGACTGCACTGCTTGGCATCGTTAATGGTTACTGTTAATTCGCCACAGTCGTGGCAATACCACACCGGGATTCGGTGCCCCCACCATAGCTGGCGACTAATGCACCAGTCACGAATATTCTCCATCCAGTTGAGGTAGACCTTAGTCATGCGCCGGGGGATGATGGCAATACGCCCATCAAGGACGGCTTTGATAGCAGCTTGAGCCAAGGGCTGGGTATTGATAAACCATTGCTTACTGGCTATTGGCTCAATAACCACCTGGCAACGGTCGCAATGTCCCACTGAATGGGTATAGGGCTCAACCTTGACCAGAAGCCCATCCTTTTCCAAGTCAGCCAGTATAGCCCGACGGCAGTCAAAACGGTCAAGCCCGGCATATGGCCCGGCGTTTTCATTCATAGTGGCGTCCAGGTTTAGTATATTTACCAAGGGCAGTCCTTGCCGCTGAGCTATGTCAAAGTCCACCGGGTCATGGGCAGGGGTGATTTTTACCGCTCCGGTGCCAAAGTCAGGGTCAACGGCTTCATCAGCTATAATAGGTATCGCCCTATTAACTGCGGGAAGGATGGCCTCTTTACCAAGCATAGCCTTGAACCGCTCGTCCCTGGGATTGACAGCTACAGCGGTATCACCAAGTATAGTCTCAGGACGGGTGGTAGCCACGGTTATAGATTCTTTATTGCCTCCAGCTAGGGGGTAACGAACATAATATAGATACCCCATTACCTCTTTGTGGTCTACCTCAAGGTCAGAGAGGGCGGTAGCACAGCGAGGGCACCAGTTGATAATCCGCTCCCCGCGGTAGATTAAACCTCTGTCATACAGACGGACAAAGGCAGTACGCACTGCCAGGCTCGGTCCCTCATCCAAGGTAAATTTCTCCCGGCTCCAGTCGCAGGAAGCACCCAGTCTCTGGTGCTGCCCAGCAATAGTGGTTCGGCACTTGCTTGCCCACTGTTTCATTCTCTCTATAAATTTATCCCTGCCCAACTGGTGCCGGCCTAGCCCCTCTACAGCCAGTAGTTGCTCTACCACTACCTGAGCAGCAATGCCAGCATGGTCAACACCGGGAAGCCATAAGGTAGGCTCACCCTTCATCCGATGCCAGCGGGTCATAATGTCCTCTAAAGTAGCGGTTAAGGCATGCCCGATGTGGAGCTCGCCGGTGACATTAGGCGGGGGCATGATGATGACAAAGGGCTTCTTTTCTGGGTCTATCTTGGGTTTGAAGTAGCCCTTCTCCAGCCAGAACTTATACCACTTCTGTTCTACCTTCCCCGGCTCATAGGCTTTGGGCATTTCATATTGGACATCAAGCGCTTCTGTCATACTCGCCTTTCTAGGTATTACTTATCAACCTCACCCCCTGTATCCCCCCTCCCTTTGAAAGGGAGGGGGAGGAGGTCTTTTAAGAGAGGCTTCGCCTCTCTTTGACTCTCCGTTTGTAGTTCTTTCCTTAAAAGAGGATGGGAGAATGGGTTGCTAAGCACTCTCTTTCTGCTCATTTAAAATTTTAGGTAATTATCCCATCTAGACAAGTATAGGGCGAGGCTCATGCTGCTAGAGCACCTTACGTGTACGACCGTATGGATAGAGAAAATAGGCAAATGGTCGTGGTGTTGTTTGGTCAATATGTTCCAGCCATTTCCATTTATTAAGGAGCAATCGCAATACTTGCTGTAGATACTCCTGTCCGCTAGTCAGAAACACTATACCCACTTTCTCTGCAATGATAGTATCCCGTTCCCGTGGTACATCGAGCATCTTCTTGTTACAACTAAAGGCAAGCCACCCCCTTTTGCCGACATCCCTGAGCCATTCAACATCATCCTTGCCTAGTCCGAAGCCGCTGTCAGCCATTGACTTGACATTCTTGATACCAACAAGCTTTAGCGCTTTCGGGACTTTGGTTCCTACATCCTCATCGCAGAGCAATATCACGTAATGTAATTCTCCGCATATTGGAGAGTAGTCTCCACTAGAGATGGGAGTAACTTAAAGTCCGAAGCGATGAACTTTATGGTCTGCCCAGCTCTCCAACGCTTGTAAATTGTTTCGACTGTGAGTCGCCTCTCGGGGATAGTTGGTTTGCCAGCACCATATCGGGGGTCAATAACAATCGGAACATGTCTTCCAATTGGGAACCAACGTGCAGCGAACTCTTCCTCATAATCAAACAATTCTAGCGTTTTGACCACATCCCCCGGAAGAGTAAATTGACCATACTGGTCGAGAGATACAAGCCTTTCACCAGGTTCTTGTTCTTGGAACACACTCAGTACATGAGCACCATCTGTCTTGAGTTTTAACCAAGCGAATGGGTAATCTATATGAAGGGAATCACATGCATAACGATGTGCCCGCCGTAGTCGCTCAAGCTTGACATACCTATGGCGAAAGCGACTTACCACTACGATTTCAGCTAATTGAAGGAACGAAATCTCAACGCTTGCTTCTTTAGTCTTCTTTTTAATCCCGAAGACAGGACGCATCCGTGCCCTTTCGCTCTCGTACCCATATAACCAACGTCTTACAGTAGCCGAGGACGTGCTTGCGAGTTTCGCCGCTTGGGCTACAGTATATGTAGGTCTAGTGCGCCATCCATTCAACCCATTATTGGAAGTTGCCATATTCCCTCCCATAGCCCCCATCTCAGGGCTTGATCAGTAACATTTTACTACTTTCTGGCTTTCTTGGCTAAAAACCCCACCACCCTATCCAGTATCTTATCAGCTACCTCTCTTTTGGTTAGCAGGGGCAGACTATCCACTTTACCATCTCGGTCAATCAGGGTTACTTTATTGGTATCAGCGCCGAAGGCACTCTCTTTGTCGGTAATATCATTGGCTACAATGAGGTCAAGCTTCTTTTTCTCAAGTTTTTGCCTGGCATTAGCTACTATATCCTGGCTCTCGGCGGCGAAGCCAACCTTGAGGAAGTCGCCCTTTACCTCAGTCAGAATATCCGGCGTTCTGATTAGCTCCAGAGTTAAACTAGGGCTCTCCTTTTTAATCTTAGCCTTAGCTACTGCCTTTGGCTGGTAGTCAGCTACAGCAGCAGCCATAATCAGAGCATCAGCTTGAGCTACAGCCCTAGCCACCGCCTCCTTCATCTGGGCAGCAGTTTCAATATGGACAACCTCCATACCTATCGGTTCTAGAAGGGAGGTGGGGGCAGTAATCAGGGTTACCCTTGCCCCCCTGTCTCTAGCTGCCTCAGCCATGGCATAACCCATTTTACCTGAGGAGCGATTCCCAATATGGCGAGCAGGGTCAATGGGTTCCTGGGTACCACCGGCAGTAACCACCAGGCGTTTACCTGCCAGGTCACCGCTTCTGCCCAATACTTGCTTTATAATGCCTATGATTTTGTCAATATCAGCCAGACGCCCCAAACCTATCTTGCCTGAGGTTAAACGACCAGAGGCAGGGTCAACAATAGTAAAGCCTCTGGCTTTAAGTTTAGCCAGGTTATCTTGGGTGATGGAATTCTCAAACATATTAACATTCATTGCTGGTGCCAGAATAATTGGGGCTTTAGTCGCCAGCACAACGCAGGTAAGCATATCATCAGCAATACCGGCGGCTAGTTTAGCGATGGTATTGGCAGTAGCTGGGGCAATAACCACCACATCAGCCGCCTCGGCTAGGGCTATATGCCCAATTTTGAACTCAGCGGCTGGCTCAAACATGTCGGTTATCACCGGTCTGCCAGTAATGCTGCGAAGGGTGAGCGGGGCTACAAATTTGGTAGCTGAGTCGGTCATAACCACCTCAACCTTAGCCCCGGCTTGAGTTAACTTACTGGCGATATCTGCTGCCTTGTAGGCGGCTATACTCCCGGTTATGCCCAATACTATAGTCTTGTCAGCTAGCATTATTGCCCCCTTAATTCTTAGAACCCCATCCCCTGTATCCCCTTCCCCTTGACAAGGGGAAGGGGAAGATTTTTTCTGAAGAGGGACGAAGTCCCTCTAAAGCTCCCTACAATGTATCTGGGGCTTTTCACCCCACAAAAACTGCGTTTTTGCGGGGAACCCCGTATAATTCGCCCCTTCAATCTACCCCTAATAAAAACCTCCTTACCAAGCTAAGCTTTATTCATCAGGTAGATAAGCCTTAATCCAATCAGCGTCAAGTTGGTGTTTACCACATCAATTACCGCTGTTTCCTTAGCTATGAGTTTAGCCATGCCCCCGGTAGCTACCACCTTAGCCTTTTCTCCTAATTCTTGTTGGATACGAGCTACTATGCCCTCAATAAGTCCTACATAGCCGAAGATAATCCCCGACTGCATGGCAGCAATGGTATTGGTGCCAATAGCATGTTTAGGACGAGTTAACTCCACTCTGGGCAGCATTGCTGCCCGGGTAAATAAAACCTCAGCAGCAGTCATTATGCCGGGGGCGATAGCCCCTCCCAGATAGTCGCCCTCTTTGGATACAGTATCAAAGGTAGTGGCTGTGCCCAGGTCAGTGATAATTACCGGACCACCATAGAGGCGATGGGCGGCGGCGGCGTTTACAATGCGGTCGGCACCAACCTCCCTGGGATTATCCATCCTGATGCGTACCCCAGTCTTGACCCCTGCCCCAACCACCAATGGCGAGAGATGAAAATAGCGTTGAAATAGCTCATCAAAGGTGGATATCAATGGAGGGACAACGCTGCATAAGGCTATCGCCTTAATATCAGATGCGTCTAAACCCTGGTGGCGCAGCAGGTTAAGCAGCAAAGCTGCATACTCATCTGCCATGCGGTGGATGCCAGTAGCCATATGCCAGGTGGCATGAAGCTCCTCGCCTTCAAAAACACCTAAGGTAATGTCAGTATTCCCTATATCAACGGCTAATAACATGGCATCCTAATTTTCCTTTAACCGCTTAATAACTTGAGGCAGTTCCGGCAAAAGGTCAGTAGCAATCATACCAGCATCGCCTAGCCTAGCCTTAACCATTTCACCAGCTTCCCCATGGAGGTATACACCACAGGCAGCAGCATCAAAGAGCGATAGACCTTGTGCCACCAGTCCAGCTATGGCTCCAGTTAGCACATCACCGGTCCCGGCTGATGCCAGCCCGGGATTGGCTATGGGGCTGATTCTGGCTTGACCTTGTGGCGAGGCAATAACGGTATAGGCTCCTTTCAGGACAATGGTTTTATTCCATTCAGCAGCCCACTTTTTAGCCATTCCTTCTCGGTCTGACTGCACCTCTTCCACCGTCATTCCAGCCAGCCTTGCCATTTCTCCCGGGTGAGGGGTAAGTATGGCATCGGTGGTTAGCTGCTTCCACCATCCTGGGGTATTAGCCAGGGTGTTGAGCGCATCGGCATCAAGGACTAAAGACGGCAATGCCTGCTTATGCCTACCGATAAGAATAGACCTAATGAATTTTATTGCTGACTGGCTCTGCCCCAGTCCACAGCCTAGAAGCAGGACATTATACCGGTCGAATTGCTGGGGTATCAGCTTGGCTGCTTCAGGGGAGATGAGGGCGGGACGGGATTCAGGTAAGGGGAGATAGGTTACCTCGGTTAGTTTTGAGGCTAGGATAGACTGTAGTCTGATAGCTGTAGCCAGTGTTACCAATCCTGCCCCAACTCGTAGGGCACCGCTGCAAGCAAGATAGGCGGCACCAATATAATTTATGGAGCCAGCCACCACCAGGACTCTGCCAAAGTCCCCTTTATTAGCTTGAAGCGGACGCCTAGGGAGAACCGATTTAACCCATTCGCCGGTGATATATTCTGTAGCTACATCCTCTGCCAGATATTCGGGCATACCAATATCAACCACGGTTAACTTACCTACCCTTTCTACCCCGGGGAATTTGAATAAGCCTGGCTTGGGAAACCCCAGGGTTATAGTATTATCAGCATACAGGCAGCCAGGGTCTACCGCCCCACTATTAGCGTTGAGCCCTGAGGGCAAATCCAGAGCAATGATACGTAGCCTCAAACGCTTCTTTCTGGCTCGGTTCACCTTGTCCAGCACCATCAGGAGGTGACCACTGAAGGGGCGGGCGGTACCAGTGCCAAATAGAGCATCAATAACGGCATCGGCTGAGGTCAGAAATCCACCAAGCTTGTCTAGGTCTTCATCTTTAAGCGCCTCAACACGAGTGATGCGACGTTGCCGAATCGGCTTAAGTTCTGGGTCATCTGCTGCTCTCTGTCCAAGGAGGTAGATGGTAACCCTTGCTCCCCAGTCATGAAGATGGCGAGCGGCGACTAATCCATCCCCACCATTGTTACCAGGTCCAATTAGAAATAGAATATGTCGTTGGTCAATATTGCCCAGGATTTGCCTGACCTCTTCAGCCACGGCTTTGCCCGCATTTTCCATAAGCACGTCTGCGGGCAAACCAATCTGGGCACAACTCTGCTCTAGCTGGCGCATCTGGATAGTGGTCAGAATTTTCACCTCTATCTCCCTTCAAAAAAGGCTACCTTATCCAGACCGGCTTTCTCTTCTCCAAGAAGGCGGTCAGCCCCTCAACACTATTCTTCCCCGCCATGACCAGCGTGGAATCAATGCCAGTGACTTCCATAGCCTTATGAAATTCCAGGTCAAAATTATGATAAAGAGCCCGCCTGGCCTGGGTCAGGGTTAGCCCACTATTAGCAGTAAACCGCCTGATAAACTCCTCAGTTGCCTTTTCAAACTCCTCCTCAGGGACGGCTTTATTTACCAGACCAATCCTCTCCGCTTCCTTAGCACTGACACTATCGCCCGATAGAATAAGCTCAAATGCCTTTTGTCTGCCTATAAGCCTGGGGAAGAGGACTGAGGCTGGGGGAGGATATACCCCCAGCTTAACCTCCGGCTGTCCCAGTTGCGCCTTCTCTGAGGCGATAGCCATATCACAGCCAGCCACTATCTCACAACCCCCACCCAGGGCAACACCATTGACTACGGCGATAGTGGGCTTATCTACCCCTATTAATGATATAAATAATTTATGGAATACCTCCACCATTTTGGGTAGCTTCTCGCCCAGATGGTCACCAACATCTACCCCAGCAGAAAAGGCTCTATCACCAGCGCCAGTAATCACTACCACCTTTACCTCGTCATCCGTCCTTAGCTCCGCCAGGGCTTGGTTCATCTCCTCTAAGGTGTCAATATTCAAGATATTTAACGGTGGTCTATTAATGATGAGCTTCGCCACCCCCTCCTTCTTTTCCAGCAGTATGTTTTCAAAATTCATCGCTCTCCCCCATTTCTAATGTTATCAATTTGAAGTGTAACAATATCCTAGGCGATGGTCAAGGGATTGCAGGGATTGTTTGGTAACCTACCCCCTCTCTAAAATCTCTTCCCCTGAGGTCAATAAACAATCTCTATGGTCAACTCTTCACAAACCTGTTCAGTCTCTTAGTCATTGCCTGCCAGTGGGTTCCCCTCCAATAGATGCGGTGGCAGGCGGGGCACTGCATAAACTGGCTTTGAGTCTTAAAGACATAGGGTGGCACTAGGTCTTTCACCTGCCCTTTGCTCCTCTCCACCAAAGGTTGATTGCACTCCAGACAGATAGAGAACGGTCCCAACCGGCAATCCAGGTCTAATGTATCTACTACCTGATGCATCTGTAGCTCAGGTTCATCACTCTGGATAAGGACGGCCTTAAGTTGCCCGCTAGTTATCACCCGTCTTTTCATAATCTGTGTATCTCTGGTCAATATCACTCTGCCTTCGGCTTGAGCAATAGCAACCAGATGGGAATCATCACTGCCGTTGAAGAACAGGGTATCATACCCCATTATTCTCAGCCACTTGGCTAGCTTGCCCACATTGTGGTCAACTATGAATTTGGGAGCGTTTATCGACCTCACCTCCTTATCGCTTTCCATTTATGAGGTTTTTTAGCAACTCTTTCTTCCCCCCCACCCCAGGTTGGATTTCGGGGGCTTCGCTCCAACACCCCTGAGGCTGATGAGCCAAGCCCCTATGGGTTAGTAAACAATCTCATTTATGACCGGGTTATTGTTACAAGTGAAGTTGCATTCCCTCATAGGCAAGGGTGATTGAACTACTAAGTGCTTCGCCTGCCGCCGCTATTTCAGCCTCTATCTCCTTCTCCAGAGCGGGGTTCATGTGAACCACCACTACCTGGGGGAGGTAGCCATTGAGCTCTCGGAAGCTGGTTAGCTCCTGCTTTAACAGACTCGGGGTGAGATGTCCTGACTTAGCCGCCCACTCTTTATATCTATCTGGCGCAGTAACCTCGGCGATGAGTAGTTGGGGCGAAACACGCTGCCAGCAGTCAGCCAAGCCGGGGCCGGTGTCCCCAGTATAGAATACCACCTTACCATCTGGAGAGGCGACCTGGTAGCCAACAGTAGGGGTGCTGTGATTTACCGGGACAGCCAGGATGCTGTAGCCTTCAATCTGCAGGAGCTTACCTGACTCTATTATAGTGAACCTAACCGTGGGATTCTGTAGAGGCTGTTGCAGGAAATTGGGATAAAGCTCACCATTCAGCAGGTGGGTGGCGAGGGCATCATATACCGGCGGGATAGAGTAAACCTTGATTGTGGCATCACGAAGGAAAAAGTTCATAGCTATAGTCGGGATGTCCCTAATATGGTCATAATGTTGGTGGGTGAGCAGGATGGCTTTAATTTTTTGTTGAGCCTCAAGCGACAGGCTGGAGGTAAGCCCACCGGCATCTATAGCCAGGACATCATCAATCAATAGGCTGATGAGCTTTGAGCTTTGCGATTCACAGTTGTGCGCTCCCAAGACCCGGATGTTCATCTTCCAACCTTCAAACCCAAGCTTCAGCGCCTATAGGTGGCGGCTACTTAACCTTCCCTTTTAGTAAACCGACCAATATGTAACAGAACGGGGTGTCACCTGCTGCTATAGCGAGCTTAATTATATATTGACTAACTAGCATGTTTACCAGAATTCCTGTAGGCACAAGTCCCCAGAAAGCAATTGTTATGAATACCCCGGTATCCAGTGCTTGGGACACCATGGTGGAGGCATTATTACGTAACCATAAGAACCTGGCCTTCGTCTTTTTCCGCCAGAAGTGGAAGGCGAAGACATCATGATGCTGACTTATCAGGTAAGCAATCATCGATGCCAAGACAATCCTGGGTACCATACCCAAGATGGACTCATAGGCTGGCTGGTCTTCCCAGAATGGGGCCGGGGGCAATAATCCACCACCAAAGACCAGTATTACCATGAGTATATTGGCACCAAAACCTAACCAAACAACTCTGGAGGCTATTCTTCTACCATAAAGCTCGGTAATTACATCGGTAAATAAGAATGTTAATGGATAAGCGATTACTCCTGCTGGGACAACCCAGCCACCAATAGAAACAAGCTTTACTGTTATGATGTTTGCTACAAGTAGGCAGGTAACAAATAATGTAGCTAATACTGCTGGAATCATTCTAGATCCATCGGTGGCGACGGAAGAAGTAGAGCATGCCTGCTACAACCAGTGCCCAGATAAAGAACACAAGTATGAAGGAATAGGGGGAGTTTTGGAACGGCAATGGGACATTCATCCCATAAATAGAGGCAATTACAGTTAGAGGCAATAGAATGGTAGCAATGACGGTCAACATTCGCACGACCTCATTGGTGCGATTAGTTGCCAGGGAATCATGGGTATCATTTAGACCCTCAATTATCTCTTTATATTCATCTAAGACGTCCCAAATTTTATCCACGTGGTCAACCATATCTCCGAAGTAAACCGCCATATCCATCTTGGCAAAGCGGCGAATTTTAGGTTCCAGGCTGCCAATAACAGCTCTCATTGGCCAGATAATGCGGCGGAAGGAGATAACATCACGCCGAAGTATGGACATGTCCTCAATTGCCCTGGGCACAAATTTACTTGAGAAGATGTTGTCTTCAGTGCGTTCAATATTAACACCAATCTTATTTAGTATGGGGATGCAGTAATCGATCAGCCTGTCAGTTATCCGGTAGAGGAGGTAGCCGGAACCCTGGCTGAAATTCTCCTGCCTCATGTCCTCCTCAAGCTGGCACCCCTTGAATAGCTTCACCAGTGGCTTAAGTTCCCCCGTATGCAGGGTAATGAGGTAGTTTTCGCCAATAAACACCGATACCTGGCTAGTGGTGGTTACCCTTGACTCCTTGCTGAATACGGGGAAGTGGAAGACCAAAAACAGATAGTCTTCATATTCATCTATCTTTGGTCGCTGTATTCGGCTGAGACAGTCGTCTAAATCCAGTGGGTGGAAGGGGTAGTTTTGAGCCAGATATTCTGTCTCCTGTTTTGTGGGAGCCTCAATATTAACCCAGGTTAGCTCATCCCAGGTAACCGACTCGATATTTAGCTCCCGAGCTTCTCTTCTGACCTTCGGGGTAGCCGCTGTTTTCCTTTTTCTTACCTTTGGGATAGCCATGGGATCATCTCCAGAAATCCTTTGCCAGACCTTGCCATATTTTACCACAATCATTGCTAAATAGCACCCGATCTGATATATTTTATAACAAAAGATTGCTTGCTAAATCATTTGGTGTCAAAAAAATGAAGGCTAGAACAAAGCCCCCATGGGGTCATAAGTTCAAAGTTAGAATTAAGAAGACGCTAGGAATGAACATCTTCCTCTGCGATAGCTGCAAATGGGATTGGCGCAGCACATGTCATAGACCAGAGAGACCCAATGCCACCTGGTGTCCTGATTATGAGAAACGGGGGAAATAGCCTTACTTTCTCTCTACAATGGTAGCCATTCCCTGACCGCCACCGATGCAGAGTGTTGCCAAACCTAACTGGTAATTCTGGCGGAGCATCTCATGGATAAGGGTGACTATAATCCTGGCACCAGTACAGCCTATAGGATGCCCTAGTGAGATTCCGCTACCATGGGAATTTGTCTTCCCATAATCAAAACCAAGCTCTCTCATTACACCTATTGCCTGAGAGGCAAAGGCTTCATTTAATTCAATATAGTCTATATCCTTCAGGCTAAGTCCGGCCAGTTTTAGTGCTTTCTTGGTTGCTGGAACTGCCCCCAGACCCATATATGCCGGGTCAACGCCACCGGTAGCATAAGACCTAATAGTTGCCATTGGCTTTAGCCCTAGCTCATTTGCCTTTTCCGCCGACATTATCACTAAGGCAGCAGCGGCATCAGTTATCCCCGAGGCATTGCCCGCCGTTACTGCCCCATCCTTTTTGAATACGGCGGGTAGTTTGGCTAAAGCCTCCATAGAGGTCTCTCTGGGGTGTTCATCGGTATCAAACAGTTTAACCGCTTTCTTCTCCCTAACCTCAACCGGGACTATCTCCGGCTTAAATGTGCCATCTCTTATCGCCGCTAATGCTCTTTGGTTGCTCATCAGAGCGAGCTTATCCTGCTCCTCCCTGGTTATGCCAAATTTTTCGGCTATATTTTCTGAGGTTAGCCCCATATGATAATTATAGAATGTCTCCCACAAGCCATCATAGACCATACCATCAATCATCTCAGTATTGAACATTCTAGCTCCCCACCTAGCGGTGGGTAGATAGTAAGGGACAGCGCTCATATTTTCTATGCCACCGGCAACAATAATTTCAGCATCGCTAGCCTTTATTGCCTGAGCAGCTAGGGCTATAGCCTTCATCCCGGAGGCGCAAATCTTGTTCACTGTCAGGGCAGTTACCTCTTTGGGAATACCGGCGTAGATGGCCGACTGGCGAGCTGTATTTTGACCCTGACCTGCCTGGAGAACATTGCCCATTATAACCTCGTCTATCCTCACCTCGGTTAAGGAATCGTCCCAGTCATAGTATTTCTTCTCCAGCTCAATCAAACCATCGCCTTTAAATACCTCAGGGGCATAGCTTAGCACCTCAGGGTCTCTCTTAGGTCGCAGCCCAGCCCTGTTTAACGCCTCCTT
Source organism: Dehalococcoidia bacterium (assembly GCA_030608005.1). GTDB lineage: Bacteria > Chloroflexota > Dehalococcoidia > Dehalococcoidales > BS750m-G39 > JAUWIX01. Next base: position 28,818 of record JAUWIX010000009.1, on the reverse strand, counting down.
AATAACAATGCTACCCATTTTTACTACCGGGGTATCCCGTAGTGCTCCTCCATAATTACCTATAGCTGTTCTTACCCCACTGACAATTACCACTTCTGTCATAAAATATCCTCCTTTTTCTAACCCTAGCTACCTATTTCATCAGGCTGATTTAAATGGGGCTTTCATTTATATTCGTAGAATCCCTTTCCTGCCTTGCGCCCCAGCCAGCCGGCAGTGACCATCTTCTTCAATAATGTAGGCGCAATATATCGTGGGTCCTTGAGCTGCTCATACATAGCATCAGCTACAAATAGGAGAACATCAAGACCAGTTAAGTCCACCAAGGTGAGAGGTCCCATAGGGTAATTCAGCCCTGCGGTAACCGCAGCATCAATATCATCCCTGCTGGCAACACCATCCTCCAGCAAGCTGACGGCATGAAGCATGTAGGGTATCCAAAGTCGGTTTACAATAAAGCCCGGCTTATCCTGAGCGATGACCGCGGTCTTTCCTACAGATTTACCGAACTCTTTGCATACCTCAATGGTCTCATCACTAGTAGCAATGGTCCTCACGATTTCTAGCAGCTTCATAATCGGCGCTGGATTAAAGAAGTGCATTCCCAACACCTTATCTGGTCTTTTGGTTGATACCGCCATGTCGATTATGGATAGAACCGAGGAGTTAGTAGCCAGGATGGCATGTTTAGGGCAAATTTCATCCAGCTCAGCAAATATCTTCTTCTTCAAATCCATATTCTCAATGGCTACCTCTATTATTAGGTCGCAGTCAGAGAAGTCCTTGGTATTGGTAGTGCCCTTAATGCGACCGAGTGTGGCGTCCTTATCCTGCTGAGATATCCTCCCCTTCTCCACACTCCTAGCCAGTATTTTCTCAATGGATGCTAACCCCCTATTCAGAAGCTCATCATTTATCTCTGATACTACCACCTGATAGCCTGACTGAGCGCAGAGCTGAGTGATGCCAGAACCCATCACCCCACAGCCAACTACACCGACCTTCTTGATTTCCATAGTGCTCCTTCCTTTTTTATTTTGCTTTGTAGACAGGTTTCCTTTTTTCCTTAAAAGCCGTTGTCCCCTCGATAAAGTCCTCAGTTTCCATTACACGAGCCTCTAATGAAGTTTCTAGCCGAAGTCCATCCTCTAGAGTCAAGCTATAACCTCTAATCATTGCCTCTTTAGCGGCTCTGACTGCCAAAGGAGCCAACTTAGAGATAGATTCTGCCCACTCTCTAGCCGTAGGCATAACCTCTCCCTGGGGAACAACTTTATTTACCAAGCCTATACGGTATGCCTCCTGAGCATCAATAAGTTTTCCCATAAGCAACATCTCAGCCGCCTTACACCAGGGAACCATTCGGGATAGCCTCTGTGTTCCTCCCCAGCCAGGGATTAACCCTAAGCCCACCTCTGGCGTGCCAAAACGGGCGTTCTCTGAAGCTATTCTTATATCGCAAGTCAGAGCTATTTCCAGACCCCCGCCTAATGCCAGACCATTGATAGCAGCAATGAGCGGCTTCCATAGCTCAATTCCACGCATTATGGTCGGTGGGAACGCCCAGTGCTCCCAGCCAAGATGCTCCCTCATAAATGGCAGCGTGTCCTTTATATCAGCACCACCACAAAAGGCTCTGTCACCAGCACCGGTAATAATACCAACCCACAGTTCAGGGTCATCCCTAAAGTTTACTATTGCCTCATAGAGTTCTCGGGCTACCTCCATATTCATTGCGTTCATCGCCTGGGGGCGATTAATGGTAAAGATGGCAACTCTACCTTCCTTCTCATAATCAATAACCATGATAAACCTCCCTTCGTGATTTTTGAGAGTTAATAGCGGACTCAAAAAGAAGAACGCCGTAGTGAATTTTAACAGAGAGCCTATGTTAGCGTCAAGATACTATACTCGTTCGTATGATTAGTGACACCTCAACTTTCTGCACCTCACCCCCTTAGACATTTACTTAGCAACCCACCCCCTTTGTCCCCCTCCCTTACAAAGGGAGGGGGAAATTGGTTATATAAGAGAGGCTTCGCCTCTCTTGGGCTCTCTATTCTCTGGGGTGTTTAAGAGGGGCGCTAGCCCCTCTTAACAAAATCTTCCCCCTTCCCCTCCAGGGGAAGGGGGTCAGGGGGATGGGGTCAATGCCATCGAGAAACAAAGCATAATAATCTGTGTCACCAATCTATCTGAACTAGCTCAGCGTAATTCATTAATAATTTATTATTTATAGCAAATTTGTTGACAGTTAGTTATGGCTGTGGTAATATTAAAAATTAGCGTCAGGTAGTTCGGTTGATAGTCGATAGGTTGAAATCTGAGGCTCAATCATTGACTTCAGCTTTAAATGGATGAGCTACGGCTCATCCATTACAATTGTGTGCTAGGAGGAAGACAGGTGCCTACAGTTAATCAGCTTGTCCGTAAAGGGCGTAAGAAGGTGGGCAAGAAGACCAAAGTGCCAGCATTGCGCCTCAGCTATAATGCGTTGAAGAATAAAATGGTGCAGGGGAAGGGCTCTCCGCAGAAGCGCGGGGTTTGCGTTCAGGTTAAGACTGCTACCCCCAAGAAGCCTAATTCGGCGCTACGCAAAATAGCTAGGGTGAGGCTGACTAATGGCATAGAGGTAACAGCTTATATCCCCGGTGAGGGGCATGAGCTTCAGGAGCACTCGGTGGTTCTGATTCGTGGAGGGCGGGTGAAGGATTTACCCGGTGTTCGGTATCATATTATCCGCGGTGCACTGGATACTAGCGGTGTGGCTAATCGCCGTCAAGGTCGCAGTAAGTATGGAAGCAAACGGGTTAAAGAATTGACTGAGGCTACTGAAGTATAGGAGATAGAAATGCCAAGGCGGGCTCGAGCTATAAGAAGAGAGATACCCCCTGATGCTAAATATCAAAGTGAAACCGTAGCCAGGTTGATTAACCGGGTGATGATGTGGGGCAAGAAGAGCTTGGCTGAGGGAATAGTGTATAGTGCCCTTGAGATTATGGAGCAGCAGTGGTCAAAAGAGCCAGTCACTGTTTTAGAACAGGCGGTGAGGAATTCTACTCCTCAGCTTGAGGTTAAGCCACGACGGGTTGGAGGTGCCACCTATCAGGTGCCAGTGGAGGTTCGTCCTGAGCGTGGTCTGTCTCTGGCTTTGCGCTGGCTGGTAGCATCAACTCGAGCTAGAGCGGGCAAATCTATGGCGGAGAAACTGGCTGCTGAACTCAGTGATGCCTCGCAGGGGCAAGGGATAACTGTAAAGAGGCGTGAGGATACTCATAGAATGGCTGAGGCTAATAGAGCCTTTGCCCACTACAGATGGTGAGGAGAGGACTGTGCCTAGGAGTTTCCCATTAGACCGCATACGGAATATTGCTATTATCGCTCATATTGATGCCGGTAAGACCACCGTCACCGAAAGAATGCTATACCATACCGGTCGTACCTATAAGATTGGTGAGGTGGATGAAGGCACGGCAGTGATGGATTGGATGGAGGAGGAAAGGAGGCGCGGCATCACCATCACCGCTGCGGCTACTACCTGTTATTGGCAAGACCACCGCATCAATATTATTGATACCCCAGGGCATGTGGATTTTACCGCTGAAGTGGAGCGAAGCCTCAGAGTGCTGGATGGGGGAGTGGTGGTTTTCGATGCTGTGGCTGGGGTTGAGGCTCAGTCAGAGACGGTATGGCGGCAGGCTGATAGATATGGTGTGCCCCGAATTTGCTTTATCAATAAGATGGACCGGATTGGTGCCAACTTCGACCGCACTCTGTCCATGATTGAAGGGCGACTGCATGCCAAGCCCCTGCCTGTGCAACTCCCTTTAGGCAGTGAAGCCTCATATGACGGCATTATTGACCTTGTGGAGAACAAAGCGTGGCGTTTTGAGGGTAGTCCTGATTCACCGCCGGCAGAGGTGGCTATTCCTGAGTCTGAGCGGGCAAGATATACCCAGTTTCGTCAAGCACTGATTGATAAATTGGCTGAAAGTGATGACCAGATTATGGCGGCTTATCTAGAGGGTAGCGGTATTACCCCCTCCGAGTTAAGACAAGCCTTGAGAAGGGTGACCTTGGCGGCAAAAGGGGTACCTATTGTTTGTGGCAGTGCGCTGAGGAATAAAGGTATTCGTCCATTACTTGATGCTATTATAAGCTATCTTCCTTCCCCGGTGGATATGCCGCCAGTAAGGGCTATTGATACCAAGGTAGGAGGTGAAGTCACTCGCCCAGCCAGAGATGATGCCCCCTTTTCAGCGCTGGCGTTTAAGGTGGTTTCTGACCCCTTTGTCGGCAGGCTGGTCTATTTTAGAGTGTATTCGGGTAGGGTGAAAGCGGGGGCACAGGTATTTAACTCAACTCGAGGCAAGAGAGAGCGCATCGGACGTTTACTGCGAATGCACGCCAATCACCGTGAGGAGGTAACCGAGGCAGATACCGGAGCTATCGTAGCCACCCTAGGTCTTAAAAATACCTTCACCGGCGATACCCTGTGCCATTCTTCTCAGTCGGTGCTTCTGGAACCTATCCGCTTTCCTGAGCCTGTGCTCGCTGTCGCCGTTGAGCCCAAAACCAGGGCTGACCAAGATAAACTGGGGGAAGCCCTAAACAGGCTGACTGAGGAGGACCCTACTTTTAAGGTAAATTACGACCACGAGACAGGGCAGACAGTTATTTCTGGCATGGGCGAGCTCCACCTGGAATTCCTGGTAAGCAGGTTACTTAGTGAATTTGGGGTGGGGGCAAAGGTAGGTAAGCCCAAGGTTGCCTATAAGGAGACTATTACTCTACCCACGCAGGTGGAAGGAAGATTTATTCGGCAAACTGGAGGGCATGGTCAGTATGGTCATGTCTTTATCCGGCTTGAGCCTATGGAGCGTGGCAGTGGCTTTCAATTTGTCGGCCGGGTTAAAGGCGGCGCTCTCCCCAAGCAGTATATTCTGGCAGCAGAGATGGGCATTAAGGAGGCTATGGAAACTGGGGTAGTGGCTGGCTATCCAGTAGTTGATATTAAAGCAATCCTTTATGATGGTAGCTATCACGAGGTTGACTCTTCAGAAATAGCCTTTAAGATGGCAGGCTCAATAGCGCTACGGGACGGTGTCATTAAAGCTAAGCCTATCCTTCTGGAGCCGATTATGAGGCTGGAAATAGTTGCACCGGAGCAGTTTCTTGGTGATATAATGGGTGACCTTAATTCAAGGCGGGGACATATTGAGTCTATCGGGGCACATGATGAGATGTCTGTTATTCATGCCCTTATACCCTTAGCTGAGAGCTTTGGCTATGCCACTACTCTCAGGTCATTAACTCAGGGTAGAGCTACCCACTCCCTGGAGTTCTATCATTATCAGGAGTTGCCAGCCGAACTGGCAGACCAGATAACCGGTAAAGCTATGGTTAGATAGCAAGAGGGTTGTTATATGCCTAAGCAGAAGATTCGTATTAAGCTAAAGGGTTATGACCACAAGATTCTTGACCAGTCTGCGGAGCAGATTGTAGCCGCAGTGGAGCGGACGGGGGCAGTTGTTGTTGGACCGGTGCCTTTGCCCACCCGCATCCAGAAGTTCAGTGTTATCCGCTCCCCGTTTATCGATAAGGACTCGCAGGAGCAGTTTGAGATTCGAACCCATAAGCGTCTTATTGATATTGTAGAGACGACGTCTAAAACGATAGACGCCCTGAGCAGCCTGAATCTACCCGCAGGGGTTGAAATAGATATTAAGTTATAAGGTCTGAAGATATGGTTCAAGGTATTATCGGCAGAAAGCTGGGCATGGGGCAGATATTCAGAGACAACGGCAAGGCGGAGGCGGTAACCGCTATTGAGGCTGGTCCATGCACTGTGACCCAGGTTAAAACTGCGGCTAAGGAGAGATATAATGCTGCCCAGCTTGGATTTGGCGAAGCCAAGCGGCTCAACTCTCCCCAGCGGGGGCATCTCAAGGGGCTAGGGCAGTTTAGGTATCTACGAGAATTCAGGGTAGCTGATACTGAGGCTATTAAAGTGGGGGATAGGGTTGATGTCAGCCTGTTTAAGCAGGGTGACCTAGTTGATATTACCGGGGTGTCAGAGGGTAAGGGCTTTGCTGGGGTAGTAAAGCGACATCATTTTGCTGGCGGACCCAAAACGCATGGGCAGTCTGACCGACACCGTGCTCCAGGCTCCATAGGGGCTACTACCTCTCCTGGTAGGGTATTTAAGGGGATGCGTATGGCAGGACATATGGGCAATAGCCGGGTGACGGTTCGTCATCTGGAGGTATGTAAAGCCGACCCAGCTCGCAACCTGTTGCTGGTTAAGGGAGCAGTTCCCGGGGCCAGGAACGGACTGCTGCTGATAAAGAAATCGGGGAGGAAGTAGGTGGAAGTCCCGGTTTACAGCCTTACCGGCGAGGTGGTTAAACATATTGAGATAAGTGATAGGGTTTTTGCCGTGCCGTTTAATCAGGCAGTGGTGCACCAGGCACTGGTAAGGCAGCAGGCAAATGCCCGTCAGGGAACAGCTAGCACCAAAACTCGCAGCGAGGTCTCCGGCAGTAGCCGGAAGCTGTTTCGGCAGAAACACACGGGAATGGCTCGGGCGGGCAACAGAAAGTCGCCACTGCGCCGGGGGGGTGGTATCACTTTTGGTCCTAAGCCAAGAAGCTACCGGCAGGCAATGCCTAAAAAGATGCGCCGACTAGCACTAAAATGTGTCCTATCGGCTAAGGCAAGGGATGAGGAGTTAGTGATTTTGGAGCAACTGAAGCTGGAGGAGCCTCGGACTAAGGAGATGGCAGGGATTTTGGCGGCACTAGGGGTGGACTCCTCAGCTCTTATCGTTACCAGTGAGCCGGAGGAAAACGGAATTAAGTCAGCTCGTAACCTGGCGGGGATGAAGACCCTGCCAGCCAGTATACTCAATGTGGTTGACATTCTTTCCTATAAGGTGTTATTGATGACTGAGGCTGCGGTGCGCAAGGCAGAGCAGCTATGGGGGGGTAGCAATGCATCTATATGAGGTATTGCGCCGTCCCTTGATAACGGAGAAGAATTCCGCTCTTCAGGCTCGAGGCAAATATGCCTTTGAGGTAGCTGAAGAGGCTAATAAGGAACAGATTAAACAGGCTGTGGAGAAGGCATTTAATGTCAGTGTGACACAGGTTAATGTGATGACAGTGCCTGGTAAGGAGCGAAGAATGCGGGGAAGGCAGGTCTTGAGCCCGTCCTGGAAAAAGGCGATTGTCACCCTTAAGCCAGGGGGCAAGATAGAACTCTTTGAAGGTGTATAATAATGGAAGGGGAAGTTTGAAGGGGCAAAGCCCCAAACTAAGGGGATTATATTAGAAAATGGCACTAAAAATATATCGTCCAACTTCTCCCGGTAGGCGGGGTATGAGTGGCTCTACCTTTAAGGAAATAACCAAAACCAAGCCGGAGAAATCGCTGCTCTTGCCCCTCAAGAGGAAGGCTGGGCGTAATAATCAGGGGAGAATAACGGTTCGCCATCGTGGTGGGGGGGCGAAGCGAAGGTTGCGCTTACTAGACTTTAAGCGTGATAAGCTTGGTGTCCCCGGCAAAGTGGCTGCCATTGAATATGACCCCAACCGCTCTGCTCGTATTGCTCTCATTTACTATGCCGATGGGGAGAAGAGATATATTCTTGCTCCTTCAGAGCTTAGTGTTGGCGATGTCATAAAGTCAGGCGGTGATGCTGAAGTGAAGCCTGGGAATACTTTACCATTGAAACTAATCCCAACTGGGACTCCGATACATAATATTGAGTTGGAGGTAGGGAGAGGAGGGCAATTGGTGCGAAGTGCTGGAGCTGCAGCTCAGCTAATGGCGAAGGAGGGTGAATATGCCCTGGTTCGATTACCCTCTAGCGAGGTGCGGCGTATCCGTAGCGATTGTTTGGCTACTATTGGGCAGGTAGGAAATGTTGACCATCGGGGTATTAGTTTGGGTAAGGCGGGTCGTAAACGGTGGTTGGGTTGGCGACCCACGGTGAGGGGCTCGGCTATTAACCCGCGTGACCATCCTCATGGTGGGGGGGAAGGTAGATCCCCGATAGGCTTGCCCGGACCTAAAACACCTTGGGGTAAGCCAGCTCTGGGCTATAGAACTCGCAAGTCAAAGCCTTCAGATAAGATGATTGTCAAGCGTAGAGGGAAGTGACAGAATGTCAAGGTCAACCAAGAAAGGTCCAGCCGTTGATGCCAAACTGCTGAAGAAGGTGGAGGCATTGAGCCGTTCTAGTCAGAAGGCAGTGATAAAAACCTGGTCGCGCTGGTCTACTATCCTGCCCCAGATGGTAGGGTTTACCATCGGAGTCCATGATGGCAGGAGGCATGTGCCCATCTTTATCACTGAAAATATGGTGGGGCACAAACTGGGCGAGTTTGCCCTGACTCGAACCTTCAGGGGGCACACGTCTAAAGGGGAGAAAACTACCCAGATAAGGAAAAGGAAGTAGAGCACAGAATGGAAGTGAGGGCAGTAGCTAAAGATACTGGTATATCACCACGTAAGGTGCGCCCACTGGTAGACTTGGTGCGGGGCAAGAAGGTAGATGAGGCGCTAGCGTTGCTTAAGTTTGCCCCTACACCTACAGCCCGAGTGGTAGCCAAGGTGGTGAAATCAGCGGCGGCTAATGCTGAGAACAATTTCCAGATGGACCCTGCAGGTTTGAAGATTGTGGGCATCTTTGCCGATGAGGCGAGGACATTGAAGAGGTTTCGCCCCCGGGCACGGGGGCGAGCAAGCCCTATCCTTAAGCGCTCTAGCCATATAACGGTTATCGTTGCCGAGCAGGAGGTTTAATTGGGTCATAAGGTTCATCCTTTTGGCTTTAGAATTGGGGTCATCCGAGATTGGCAAGCCAAGTGGTATGCCGAGAGGAACTATGCAGGCTTTTTGCAGGAAGACCTAAAGCTTCGACAAGCTATTGAATCAGGATATACTGGAGCAGGTATCTCTCTGGTGGAGATTGACCGCCAGGCGAATAAGGTATCGGTAACCATCCATACTGCCCGACCTGGCGTCGTCATCGGACGAGGAGGGCAGCGAGTTGATGAAATGAGGCTTCACCTTGAGAGCCTTATCGGGAAGAGGATTCAATTGAACATCCTGGAGGTTCATCAGCCTGAACTCGATGCCTATTTGGTAGCTAGGGCGGTAGCTGAGCAGATTGAGCATCGTGTTGCTTTCCGCAGAGCAATGAAGCAAGCGATGTTCCGCACCATGCAGGCTGGGGCTAAGGGAATGAGAATCAGTTGTGCCGGTAGACTGGGTGGTACTGAGATAGCTCGCCGTGAGGTTATACATCAGGGGCGAGTCCCCTTGCATACGCTACGGGCTGATATTGATTATGGCTTTACTGAGGCGCGTACTGCCCTGGGCAGGATTGGAGTGAAGATCTGGATTTATAGGGGTGATATTCTTCCCGAGCCTAGTAGGCTGGAGGTTAAGGAAGTGCCTGCCGGGCCAGCAGCTGTTGGCAGGGTGAAGACAAAGCCCCCTATCACTTCAGAACCGGAAGAAAAACCGGCTGAACCGGTAGCACCGCTAGCTAAGGAGGGTGCGGAAGCAGTGTCAGAGGTAAAGCCGGAGGAGAAAACTCCAAAGCGGAGGACAAGGAAAACCACCAGGGCAAAACTGCCTGTAACGGAGGAAAAAGGGGAGACAGATGCTACAGCCCAAGCGGGTGAAGTACCGCAAGACTCATAAAGGACACCGCCGGGGTAGAGCCCAGGCAGGAAATAGGGTTGATTTTGGCGATTTTGGGTTACAGGCGCTGGAATCTGCCTGGCTTACTAGCCGACAGATTGAAGCGGCGCGGCGTGCTATCACCCATTACATCCGCCGTGGTGGCAACGTCTGGGTCCGTATCTTCCCTGGTAAACCGGTCACTAAGAAGCCGGCTGAAACCCGTATGGGTAGTGGTAAGGGTCCCCCAGACCATTGGGTGGCTGTGGTTAAACCAGGGAGAATCCTATTTGAAATGGGGGGGGTTAGCGAGGCAGTAGCTAGAGGGGCGATGCGCCTTGCTTCGCATAAGCTCCCAATAGACACCAGATTTGTGGTCAGGGAAACCGGCATAGCTGCTGGCAGCGATTTAGCAACCGGGGGGTTGATTCAAGGTGAAGGTTGAGGAGATCCGAGCTCTCAGCACTGGAGAATTGAAAAAGCAACTGGAGGAAGCTCACCAAGAGCTGTTTAACCTTCGCCTTCGCTTGGCTACCAGACAATTGGTAAACCACCGTGAAATTCCCAGGGTTAAAAAGAAGATTGCCAGGCTGAAGACAATAATGAGGGTGAGAGAGCTAGGTATGAGGTGATGGTCTATGGAAAGCAAGCGCAAAATTAGGTTCGGTCGTGTAGTGAGTGATAGGATGGATAAAACGGTGGTTGTGGCTGTAGAGACCCCCAAGCGTCACCCGTTATATAAGAAGACCACCAAGAGAGTGGTCAAGTATAAAGCTCATGATGAAAACAATGAGTGCAAGGTGGGAGACAAGGTAAGAATTGCGGAAACTCGCCCCCTGTCCAGAGAGAAGCGGTGGCGAGTAGCTGAGATAATAACCAGGGGGGAGGTAGTGGAGGTTCAACCTAAGGAGATAACCTAAAATCGGTTTCGGGCTAGAGTGATATGATTCAAACCTATAGCAGACTTAAGGCGGCAGATAATACCGGTGCTAAGGAGATTATGTGCATTAACGTTTTAGGTGGCACCGGGAGGAAATATGCGCGAGTAGGCGACATTATTGTGGCTTCAGTAAAAAAGGCAACCCCAAGGGGGCTGGTGAAGAAGGGGGAGGTGGTTAGGGCGGTTATTATTCGCTGTGCTCAGCCATATCGGCGCCCTGATGGCTCTTATATTAGGTTTGATGAGAATGCGGCGGTGATTCTTACCGATAAGAATAATCCTAAGGGGACCAGAATATTTGGACCAGTAGCCAGGGAGCTGAGGGACAAGAACTTCACCAAGATTATATCTCTGGCACCTGAGGTCTTGTGAGGAAGGATGAACATCAGAAAGAACGATACCGTGCTGGTTGTTGCTGGTAAGGATAGGGGTAAGAGGGGTAAGGTGCGCTTTGCTTACCCTAAGGATGAACGGGTGCTGGTGGAAGGCATCAACTTTGTCAAAAGGCATAGCCGGGCAAGGAGGGCAGTTAGGCAGGCGGGCATAATCGAGCGGGAGGCGCCAATTCATGTGTCAGATGTTATGTTGCTGTGTAGTAAGTGCAATCATCCTGCCCGGGTTGGTTTCCGCTTCTTGACTGATGGTAGGAAGGTAAGGGTTTGTCGCTCTTGCGGTGAGGTAATTGATTAAATGTCAAGTCTCAAGGAAAGGTATAAAAAGGAGGTTATTCCCAGCCTGATGGAGCTTTACGGATATAAGAATATAATGCAGGTACCGCGTCTGGAAAAGGTTGTGCTTAATATCGGCTTAGGCGAGGCAGTTCAGAATGCTAAGGCTCTGGAAGCGGCGGAGAGGGATTTAACTGCTATCTCGGGGCAACACCCGGTTATCACCCGTGCCAAGAAATCCATCGCCGCCTTTAGGTTGAGGGCAGGGATGCCTATCGGGTTGAAAGTGACCTTAAGGGGAGAGCGCATGTATCACTTTTTTGACAAGCTGGTGAATGTTGCCTTGCCCCGGATGCGTGAGTTTCACGGGGTTTCCAGGGACTCCTTTGATGGCCAGGGCAATTATACCTTGGGGCTTAAGGAGCAGCTCGTCTTCCCCGAGGTAGATTATGATAAGATAGACAAGGTGCGGGGATTAGAGGTGTCAATTGTCACTACTGCTAAGACAGGCGAGGAAGGAAGGCACCTGCTGGAATTATTAGGCATGCCATTTAGCAAGGATTGACTAAAGGGGAACAGGAATGGCTAAGAAGTCCAAAATTGAAAAATGGAAGCGACCTGCCAAATATAAGGTACAGCAGCATAATCGCTGTTACCTGTGTGGTCGACCTCGTGCCTATATTCGCAAGTTTGGCTTATGTCGTATTTGTTTTCGTAAGTTAGCTCTTGCCGGGCAGATTCCCGGAGTGAGAAAATCGAGCTGGTGAAGTAGATATGACTATCTCTGACCCAATAGCAGATATGCTAACCCGAATACGCAACGCCATTATGGCAAGGCATGATTTTGTGCTGATTCCAGCCTCAAGGATGAAGCTGTCTATCACCAGAATCCTTAAAGAGGAGGGTTTCGTTGGTGATTATGAGGTGCTTAAGGGTAAGCCACACCGGGTAATCAAGCTCTACCTCAAATATGATGGTAAAAATCAGCCAATCCTTTCTGGATTGGAACGGGCTAGTAAGCCGGGGCTAAGGGTATATGCGGGGCGGAGGGAGATTCCTCGCCCTTATGGTGGTTTGGGCATCGCTATCATTTCCACATCTAAGGGTGTAATGACAGGGCAGCGAGCCTGGCGCCAGGGGATTGGTGGTGAGCTTCTATGCTATGTATGGTAAGTAAGTCTCAGGGTGATATATATGTCTAGGGTGGGGCGGATGCCGATACCTGTGCCACCGGGCGTGGCGGTGAGTATCGAAAAGGATGCGGTCACGGTAAGCGGTCCTAAAGGGGAGCTTCGTCGCCGCTTCAACCCAGATATGGGTATTGCCCTGGACAATAATAGCCTGATAGTGTCGCGACCTAGTGATAGCAAGGTACATCGTTCCTTACATGGACTAACGCGAAGTCTTTTAGCAAATATGGTGGGGGGGGTAACCGACGGCTTTGAGAAGAAGCTTGAGATAGTTGGAGTGGGCTATCGGGCGGAAAAGAAAGAGGATAAGCTAGTGCTTCGTATTGGATATTCGCACCTAGTAGAGGTATCACCGTTACCAGGGGTATCCTTGGATGTAGAGGGAGTAAATCGCATCAGGGTCAGCGGGATTGATAAGGAGGTAGTGGGCGAGATGGCAGCCAAAATTAGGGCTATTCGTCCGCCTGATGTTTATAAGGGTAAGGGTATTAGATATGCTGGAGAGTTGGTCCGTCTTAAGGCAGGCAAGGCAGGTAAAGCTATAGGCAAGAGGAAATAATGGGAAAAGGTGAGCCAAGGGTAGCACGTAAAAGAAGACACTCCCGAGTCAGAGCCAAGGTAGTGGGCACTGCCTCTAGACCACGACTTTGTGTTTTTCGTAGCTTGAACCATATTTATGCTCAGGTCATTGATGATTCCCGAGGGCATACCCTAACCTCCGCCTCAACCCTTGAGCCAGAGATAGAGGGTGAGGCTGCTGGTAAGGCAAAGACAGGTAAGGCTGAGCTCGCTGGCTCTCTGGTGGCTAGGCGAGCATTAAGTAAAGGGATAAACCAGGTGGTTTTCGACCGTGGTGGATACAAATATCATGGCAAGGTTAAAGCCCTAGCCGAGGCGGCTCGGCAGGCGGGATTGAAATTTTAGGGAGCAGTTTTAGGTGAAAGAACCCATAAGCAGGATAGACCCAACAGAATTGACACTGAGTGACAAGCTGGTGTATATCAATCGGGTGACTAAGGTGGTGAAAGGGGGCAAGCGCCTCAGCTTTAGCGCCTTGTCGGTAACCGGGGACGGCGATGGACATGTGGGCATTGGTGTGGGTAAGGCTAACAGTGTGCCAGATGCGATTAACAAGGCTGGCGCTATCGCCAGAAAGAGTTTGATTGAAGTTCCGTTAGCAGGGGCTACTATCCCTTATGAAATAAGGGTTAAATTTGGAGCCGCCAGGGTCTTGTTAAAACCAGCAGCACCAGGTACAGGTATCATTGCCGGTGGTAGCATCCGGGTTGTGGTGGAGGCAGCCGGAATTAAGGATATCCTTACTAAGTCGTTGGGTAGTGCCAATCGGATTAACACAGCTAAGGCTACCATACTCGCCCTTAGCCGGCTTAAAGAGCCAAAAAAGGAGTTAGCCAGACGCAGGGGAACCCTTGAAGTGGAGGAGGGGGTAATCGGTGGCTGAGTTGCGTATCACCTTGATTAAGAGTGGCATTGGCTATGCCGAGGTTCAGAAGAGAACCTTGAAGGCTCTGGGACTTAATCGGCTAAATCAGAGTGTTATCCAAAATGACTGCCCCTCAGTTCGTGGCATGATTGATAAGGTGAGGCATCTAATTAAGGTGGAGGAAGAAAGCTGATGCTACAGGAAAAACTCTCCCCAGCCCCTGGCTCTAAGAGAGGAAGGAAGAGAGTTGGTCGGGGGGATGGTAGCGGACATGGCACCTATTCCGGGCGTGGTTGTAAGGGGCAAAAGTCTCGCGCTGGCTATAAGATGCGCCCTGGCTTTGAAGGTGGGCAGTTGCCCTTAATCAAGCGCTTGCCACAAAAGCGTGGCTTTGTCAACATCTTTAGGACGGAATATAGCATTGTTAATATTGATAAACTTGGTATCTTTGAGCCAGGAAGTGAGGTAACGCCAGAGAAACTGGTAGCCGCCGGGGTAGTAAAATCTCTACGGCGCCCAATTAAGATTCTGGCTGTGGGTGAAATCGCTCACCCCCTGGTGATAAAGGCAAACAAGTTCTCCGCTGCCGCTAAAGCCAAGATAGAGGCAGCCGGGGGCAAAGTGGAGGAGGTTGGGCATGCGGCCCAGGCAAGCTAGACCACGACTTTTACAGGCGATGCTTGATGCCTTCAGTCTGCCTGACTTAAGGCGCCGGATTCTTATCACTTTTGGCATTCTGATAGTCTTTCGCTTTGTGGCTCATATACCTCTTCCCGGGGTAGACTTTGAGGCCTTGCAGGAGCTGTTTGAGAGTAATGCATTGCTGGGTATGCTTGATATGTTTAGCGGTGGTGCCATGAGGCGGTTCAGTGTGGCGGCTATGGGGGTCTATCCCTATATAACGGCTTCAATTATTATGCAGCTACTGGTGCCTATCATCCCCCAATTGCGAGCCCTTTCTATGGAAGGGGAGGCTGGTAGAGACAAGATTAATCGTATTACCCATTGGGCAACTGTCCCCCTGGCTGGTCTTCAGGGCTATGGACAGTTGGTCTATCTCCAGCGTGAGGGTGTTATCGGTAGCGCTGCGGTGTTGCCCATGGCAACCATGGTGGTATCATTGATAGCCGGCACCATGTTCTGCATCTGGCTGGGTGAGCGTATTTCTGAGTATGGTATTGGTAATGGCATATCTATGATAATCTTTGCCGGCATCGTGGCTGGCTTACCTGAAATGATACAGAGTGGTTTTCTGGCAAAGGAGAACTTTGGCGGTTTGGCATTCTATGTTCTTATAGCCCTAGCCACTACCGTCTTCATAGTTATCTTTACCGAGGCACACCGCCGCATTCCAGTTCAGTATTCTCGCAGCGTCTTTCGTGGTGGTCGCATGTATAGACAATCAGGCTCAACCCATATCCCACTGCGGGTAAACACCGCCGGGATGATACCCCTTATCTTTGCTATGTCGATGGTCATCTTCCCCGGTGTGGTAGCCAGTTATTTTGCCAATCCGGCTGGGGCTGACCCTAACTTAGCTAACTATATTGTCGACCTGTTTAATCCCAATGCCACACTGCCCATGGGCGTTCTTTACTGGGGGCTATATTTCCTGCTGACGGTTGCTTTTGCCTTCTTTTATACTATGGTGATTTTTGAGCAGCAGGATTTGCCTGGCACCCTACAGCGGCAGGGAGGATTTATCCCCGGAATCCGACCCGGACCGCATACCAAGGAATATCTGGATGGGGTGATAAAACATATTACCTGGGCGGGAGCTTTATTTCTGGCTCTAGTGGCGATAATGCCTTTTATCGCCCGGGAGATTACCGATGTTCGGGTGATAATGCTATCCAGCATGGGTTTGCTTATTGTGGTTGGCGTTGTTCTGGATACTATGAAGCAGATGGAAGCGCAACTGGTAATGCGGCGCTACGAGGGCTTTATTAAATAGGGGTGAAGGTGTATATTATCTTTCTGGGTGCCCCCGGGGCAGGCAAAGGAACACAGGCAGCTAATGTGGCTCGTGAGCTAAGGTTAGTTCATATCGCTACTGGCGACCTGTTTCGGCAAGCGCTAGAGCAAGGAACCGAGTTAGGATTAAAGGCTAAGTCTTATATGGAAAAAGGGGTACTAGGTCCTGATGAGCTAACAATAGGAATGGTTCTTGAGCGTATGTCAGCTCCGGATTGTGAGCTTGGGATAGTTTTTGATGGCTTTCCCAGGAATCTGGTGCAGGCTGAGGCACTGGATAAAGCCTTACAAGAGCAGGACAAGGCTATAGATAAGGTGCTCTATATCAAGGTCTCTGAGGAGGAGCTGCTGAAGCGCTTGAGCGGACGCTTGATTTGCCGTCAGTGCCAGACGCCATACCATATCACAAATTCTCCCCCCAGGGTTTGGGGTAAGTGTGACAAGTGCGGCGGTGAGCTGTATCAACGCCCTGATGATACCGTGGAAAGCATCAGAAAGCGGCTGGAGGTCTACTATGCTGAGACAGCTCCCCTGATTGATTATTATGCCCAGGTTGGTAAACTATTAGAGGTAGACGGAGGGGGAAGTGTGGATGAGGTGGGTAGGAGAATATTTGTAGCCCTTCAAGGGAGCGTTTATAGCTAGATGAGCATAATTATTAAATCCGAGCGAGAGATTGCTATTATGCGCCAAGCAGGCAGGATTGTAGCCACTGTGCTGGACATTCTAAGTAGGCAAGTGAGACCAGGAATGAAAACCAGGGAGTTAGATGTTATCGCGGCTAGAGAGGTGGAAAGGTTGGGAGCTAAACCTTCATTTAAGGGATACCGGGGGTTTCCAGCTAATCTCTGCGTGTCAGTAAATGATGAGATAGTGCATGGGATTCCCGGGGAGCGAGTTTTACGCCAGGGTGATATAGTATCCCTTGACTTTGGAGCGTCTTTTATGGGTTTTCAGGGCGATGCCGCGGTTACTGTAGGTGTGGGGGAAATCGGCTCACAGGCTAGAGAGCTTATGGAGACCACCGAAGGCGCCCTAAAAGCTGGCATTGCTGCTGCCCATCCTGGGGCAAGATTGGGTGATATTTCAGCTGCTATTCAAAACTATGCTGAGTCAAGGGGCTATTCGGTAGTGCGTGAGTATACCGGGCATGGTATTGGGCGTGAGATGCATGAGGAGCCTCAAATACCTAACTTTGGTCTGCCGGGAACAGGACCAGTGTTAAAGAAGGGCATGACCCTCGCCCTTGAACCTATGGTGAATGTTGGTGACTGGCGTACCCGGGTTGGTGATAACCATTGGGTAGTGCTAACCGCTGACGGGAGCCTTTCCGCCCATTATGAACATACCATCGTCATTACTGACGGTGAACCAGAGGTGCTTACTACTATGGAAGGAGTTTATGCCTAAGAAGGAGGCTATTGAGGTTGAGGGGACGGTAGTCGAGCCTCTACCTAATGCCATGTTTCGTGTTGAGTTACCTAATGGGCATAAGGTGCTGGCTCACATTTCGGGCAAAATAAGATTACATTATATTAGAATCCTACCCGGTGACAAGGTCCTAATAGAGCTTTCTCCTTATGACCTGAGTCGGGGCAGGATTACCTATCGGTTTAAGTAATAGGGTGGCTTAATTATGAAAGTAAGAGCTTCAGTTAAGGTTAGGTGTGAAAAGTGTAAGGTGGTGAAGCGGCGCGGGGTGGTCAGGGTCATTTGTTCCAACCCGAGGCATAAGCAGAGGCAGGGATAACCACCTCTGAGTGAGGAGGCGTGTAGATGGCACGTATAGCTGGGGTAGATATACCTAAAAATAAGCAAGTTTTGGTTTCACTGCAGTATATCTATGGCATTGGTCCTAGCTTGAGCCCAAGGATTCTGGCACAAGCTGGCGTTAATCCCTATACTAAGGTAAGTGACCTGGCTGAAGTCGAGGTTAATCGTCTCCGAGAGATTATTAACCGGGGGTATAATGTTGAGGGTGAGCTTAGAAAAGAGGTTGACCTCAACATTAAGCGCCTTATTGAGGTCGGTAGCTATCGGGGTATCAGGCATCGTCATGGCTTGCCGGTCAGGGGGCAGCGAACCCGAACCAATGCTCGTGCCAAGCGTGGTCCCCGTAAAACGGTAGCTGGTAGGGGACAGAGGCGAGGCATGGGCAAGAAGTAAATGAGGTTATAACTAGAGGAAGGTAAAATGCCACAGAAGAAGCGAACTAAGACGAGAAGGCGGGAGCGCAAGTCTATCCCTGTAGGGAGAGCCTATATCCAATCCACTTTTAATAATACCATAGTGACCCTCACTGACCCCCAGGGGAATGTTATTGCCTGGGGAAGCTCAGGTACCGCCCGGTTTAAGGGCTCACGCAAAGGCACTCCCTATGCTGCTCAATTGGCAGCTCGTGATGCGGCGCGAAAAGGCATGGAGCACGGCTTACGTCAAGTGGAGGTTTATGTTAAAGGACCGGGTAGTGGACGGGAGGCGGCTATTCGTTCCCTCCAGGGTTCAGGTCTTTCCATTACCAGTATTAGGGATGTAACTCCTATCCCGCATAATGGTTGTCGTCCGCGTAAGAGAAGGCGGGTGTAGACAGATGGCGAGATATACAGCAGCGGTTTGCCGATTATGTCGCCGTAGCGGCGAGAAATTAATGCTTAAAGGTAGCAGGTGTTTTACTCCTAAATGTGCCCTTGACAGGCGGGCGAGACCGTCAGGACGCCAGTTCGGTCGGCGTCGTCGGCTTTCTGACCGTGGACTGCAGCTTCGGGAGAAGCAAAAAGCCCGCTATACCTATGGAATTTTGGAAAAGCAGTTCAGGCGGCTTTTCGGAAAGGCAGAGAGGCAGTCAGGCATCACCGGGGAAAATCTACTGGTGCTGCTGGAGAGGCGGCTTGATAATGCAGTCTATCGCTTGGGCTTCGCTGACTCTCGCTCACAAGCTCGTCAGCTAGTGCAACATGGGCACATTATGCTCAATGGGCGCAAAACAGATATACCCTCCTGTCTGGTCAAGGAGGGTGATATCATCGGTTGGAGGGAGAGGAGCACCAAAACTGAGTATTATAAACAATTAGCTCCAAGTATCGAGGGTAGGCTTATTCCAAGCTGGTTGAGCTTGGATGGGGAGAAACTTGTTGGTCGGGTTTTATCTCTGCCTACTCCTGATGACATTGAGACTAAATTTGAGGGCAAGAGTATAGTTGAATACTACTCGCGATGAGGAGGTAGCACTTTGTCTCGTCTAGCTGTAGCTAAGATTGAGTGTGTTGAAAGTGGGGATAACTTTGGACGCTTTCGAGCTGAGCCACTGGAGAGGGGCTTTGGTGTTACTTTGGGCAATGCTCTGCGGCGAGTGCTCCTTGGCTACCTTCCAGGGGCAGCAGTGACTCGGGTTAAGATTGAGGGAATTCAACACGAATTCTCTACCATCCCATTGGTAAATGAAGATGTTACCGAATTTCTACTTAATGTTAAGGCGTTGAGGTTAAAACCCCTTTCTGGTCAACCAGGTAAGTTAATACTGGAGGTGGAAGGGCAGGGACGAGTTTGCGCTGCTGACATCCAGCCCTCCACCGACTTTGAGATTGCCAACCCTGAGCTTTATCTAGCTACCTTAGATTCGCCTGAAGCCAAGCTTTATGTGGAGTTTGACATCGAGTTGGGTGAAGGTTATAGGGAGGCTGAATCCAGTGATGACCTGCCTATAGGGACGATTCCTCTGGATGCCATCTTTACTCCAATACGCAAGGTTAATTTTACCGTTGAGTCGACCCATATTAGTCGGGAGATAAGCCAGGAGCTGTTGGAGCTGGAGGTGTGGACAGATGGCACTATATCAGCCGTGGAGGCAATCAGCCATAGTGCCAAAATTCTAGCAGAGCAGCTGTCTCCGTTTATCGATTATGCCAAGCTCTCTCAGCTAGAGGTGGAGAAGCAATTCATTCGTGCATCTATCCCCGATGAAAAATATAATATGCCTGTGGAGCAGCTGGAGCTGTCAGTGCGTACCATGAATTGTCTAAGACGCAGTGGCATCACCATAGTTGGGGAGCTCATAAGCAGAGGGGAGAAGGAATTGCTCCAGTTACGCAATTTTGGGCAGAAGTCTAAGCAGGAGGTAGAGGAGCGGCTCAGGGAATTAGGGTTGTCGCTTACTCCCCAAGTTGAGAAGGGAGTGAGTGAGAGCCAGGCAGAGGAGCAAGCGACATGAGGCACAAGGTAGCTGGTAGAAGACTGGGTCGGTCTTCAGCTCACCGCAAGGCGCTGTATCGTAACTTGGTGACTGACCTTCTAAACTATGAGAAGATTACTACTACAGAGGCCAAGGCTAAGGAAATACGCGGCTTGGCTGAGCGGATGATTACACTGGGTAAGGAGGGAGGACTCCACTCCCGTCGCCAAGCACTTTCGTTTATTTTGGATAAGAGGGTAACTGACAAGGTATTTACTGAGTTTGCTCCTAGGTATGCCGAGCGTCCCGGCGGATATACTCGTATCACCAAGTTAGGACCTAGATTGGGTGATGGGGCGCCTATGGTTCAACTGGAGTTAGTCAAATAATGGAGGTTGTCAGCTTAGCACAAACCACCAAGATTTTATTGGTTATGGAATATGATGGCACAGGCTACCATGGTTTCCAGTGGCAGACTGGTCTGCCCTCCATTCAAGGGGAGGCGGAGGAAGCCCTGAAGAGGCTTACTGGGGAGAGCTCCCGGGTGATAGCAGCAAGCCGAACCGATGCCGGAGTTCATGCTAGGGGGCAGGTGGTCAGCTTCAGGACTGGGTCATCTCTTCCACTCCATACATTTATTAGCGGGCTAAACTACTATTTGCCTAGGGATATTGCAGTAAAGGCAGCGTATAGAGTAGGCAATTCTTTTGATGTTAGGCGTGATGCTCTTAGCCGGGAATATAGCTACTATATATTAAACAGCTCGACCCGTTCTCCAATGGGAGAAGCCTTTTCTTATCTTGTTGCTAGTCCTCTAGATATTGAAGCTATGAACCGGGCGTGTCAGGCTCTTATTGGCGAGCATGACTTCGCCTCATTTGCCAGTTGTGATGGAGCTAGGATAAGGAACACTGTAAGGCGTGTGTTCAGAGCCGAAATAGAGAGAGATGGGGAATCGGTTATTTTCAATATGGTGGCTAACTCCTTCCTGCCTCATCAGGTGCGTAATACTGTGGGTGCCCTAATCAGGGTTGGCTTTGGTAAGATGAGCGTTGATGAATTTCATAGCATAATTGAGGCCAAAAAGCCGGGGGTGGCTGGACCAACTGCCCCTGCCTGTGGGTTACGTCTTAACCGGGTAAATTACCCCAGTCCTTTGGGGGGAGAGGTATAATGAAAACCTATAGCACCAAAGCCTCTGATATTGAGCGTCAGTGGCATGTGATTGATGCTTCGGGTAAGGTTCTGGGCAAGCTGGCTACTCAGGTGGCTAGCCTGCTTATGGGCAAGCATAAGCCAATATTCAGCCGCAATCTGGATACCGGCGATTTTGTCGTCATTATCAATGCAGAGAAAGTTAGAGTTACTGGCAATAAGGCTAAGCAGAAGCTCTATTATAGACATTCAGGATACCCCGGGGGGCTTAAAAGTATCAGTCTGGAGAGAATGATGCAGACTCATCCCACCCGGGTGATTGAACATGCAGTCAAGGGCATGTTGCCCCACAATCGTCTGGGGGCTAGCATAATGAAAAAGCTCAAGGTCTATGCTGGTGAGAGTCATCCTCACCTGGCTCAGACCGGGGCTAGCACAAAGGGGGCTGAGAATTAGGGTGGTTCAAACGGAGAAGCAAACCTATTCTTATGGGACAGGCAGACGCAAGACGGCTGTAGCTCGGGTGAGGTTGGTGCCAGGCATTGGTGAGATTATCATCAATGGTACCCCCTATGAGGAGCTATTCCCCCGCTTTGAGCACCGCCGGGTGATAGTGCAGCCACTTTTGGTTACTGAGAGCCTGGGCAAGTATAATACCGTGGTCAAGGTGGAGGGGGGTGGCATATCAGGGCAGAGTGGCGCCATCTCTCACGGTATTGCTCGAGCCCTGGTAAGGGTTGATGAGAGCCTTAAGCCTGTACTGCGCCAGAACGGGCTGCTGACCAGGGACTCTCGGGCTAAAGAGAGGAAGAAGGCCGGGCTTAAGCGGGCGCGCAAGGCACCTCAATATACCAAGCGGTAAAATTGACTCCCAAGCGATTCTCTTGACGCCTAATTGTGAGGTAGGTATAATCCTTTTGTGGCGATGACGCCGAAGTGGCGGAATGGCAGACGCGCTACGTTCAGGGCGTAGTGTCCGTAAGGGCATGGGAGTTCAAATCTCCCCTTCGGCACCATTTTTACTTCGGCGCTTGTAGCTCAGTAGGATAGAGCGCAGCCCTGCGGAGGCTGAGGTCGTGGGTTCAAGCCCCGCCAAGCGCGCCACTCAGGGGCGGTTAGCTCAGTTGGTTAGAGCATCTGCTTTACACTTTTGCTAGTTGATTGGCAGAAATCGAATAGGAAAAACACAAAAGAAGTCAAGAAGAGTATCACAAAAAGTCAAAAAAGTGTAAAAATAGTCAAAGACGGCGGACGGCAAAAATGAATAATGGTAACCCAACTAAAACCCAAAAACCCTACTCTGGAGGAACTCATCCCTCGATTCACCACCCGCCCCGGCCTGGCCCCAAGGAGCCGGGAGTACTACAATAACATCCTGGCCAAGTTTTTGTGGTACGCTCGAACTCAGGGCTGGCCGACAGACCTCAGCCTCATCACCCGGGAGCATATCCGTGACTTCCTGGACTATGTGGCCAGAGAAAAGTACCGCTGGCCAGAGTCGCCGCGGTCGTGGTACAGGCTGGCTTCCCCAGCCACCGTCCACCACTACGGGGTGGTGGTAAAGGGCTTCTTTAACTGGGCTGAAGCTGAGGAGTATATCGAGGGCAACCCCTGCCTCCGATTCAGGCCGCCCTCCCCCCACTATAAGGAGGTCAAGCCCTACTCCGACGAGGAGGTGCAGGCCATGCTCCAGCAGTGCGAGGCTGATGCCAGATTCGGCTTTCACTTCCTCGGCCTGCGCAATAAGACCATCATCTCCCTGTTTATTGATACCGGGCTGAGGCTGGCGGAGCTGGCTGACATCCGCCTCTCCGATCTCGACCCCAGGCTTCAGCAGATCCAGGTTGTAGGCAAGGGGGCTAAAATGAGGGTGGTGCCCATAAGCGGGGAAGCAAGAAAGGCACTTAGGCACTACCTTGAGATTAGGCCCCCAGGGGGTGACAGGCTGTGGCAAACCTCTGCCGGCCAGCCCCTGTCGGCGTACTCCATCCAGATAATGATTCAGCGCTTAAAAAGGCGTGCTGGCATCAGGGGTGGGGGCGGTCCCCACTGCTTCCGCCACTACTTTGCCACCCGCTACCTTGAGAATGGGGGCGACTTAAACACCCTGCGGCTGCTCTTGGGGCATTCCACCCTGGCTATGGTCTTAAAATACTCAAGGTATATCGATGTCAAGAAGGCATTGGCCGGGCACCAGCAGTTTTCTCCCCTGGATAGCCTTTTGCGGGGGAATAACTATCACCGCCAGAGCAATAATGGCTGGGGGTGGCAAAGGAGAGAAAAATGAAAAAGAATAATAATTACGGCAGGCAATGACCGGCTGGCAGGGCTTTATCTCCGAGGTGCGTGTGGTAGTCCGCGTGGGGTGGTTTGGGGCATACCCGGGTAAAGAAATATCGCTTGCCACCAACTGCCAACAGGAGCACAGGAGTATGCCTGCCAGTGCCTACGCTGTCTGACTCTTGAGACCTTGTGGTTCAGAGCTGGTGTCCTTGGTCCCGACATAGGCTGAAATTGGAGAGTCTTATCACCGTAGGAGACTCTAAGGAGACTGAGAAGTTAAATGCTGTGGAGCAGGAAAAGGACTTGCCTGCAGAGAGCGTGAAGAGTAAGAAGTTTTTAGGCCTCACCTGGGACAAAGATGGCAAAAAGCTGGTTCTCCTTTTCGAGGGGGGGGGCAAGATTTTGTGGATTGCTCCGGCTCGGAAAGGGGAAGATGAGGAGCTTTGTTATTGCCTCATCTGATGAAATAGCCATTATTTCCTCCTTCTTTGTAGCCCTTATTTTACCTCCACAGATGAGCTGTCTTCGCCGAACACATCCTCAAACGGTATATACCGCTCATCTGCAAGCCGCAGAAGGGCACCATTAAGCTTCAAAACCCCTTCTACAAACTCTTCTTCATCCTCGCTGTTAAGCCATTCATTGAAAAAGTCGTGCAAATCATCCTCAGGCTTTAATATCCCTTCGCTTCTCCTGACCATAGTTTCCCTTATTCTATCTTTTTCATCCTCATTGCCTAAAATGATGTTCACGCATTCCCCAAATAGAGGCTCAATGTCTTCAATACTACTATCCTGTTCGAGTTTCCAATCTACATACTCCAGAAGCCTTGCAAGGGCATCTAATCCTTTCTCAAGTCCATATTTCCCCTCAAATTTCATGACAAGAGCTTCGGCGAGTTCTCTCTTGCAGGGGAAGGCTCGAGTGACATGTTCAATGCTTTCTTTCCTGCGAAATTCATTCAATTATACCCTTTGGAGTGCCTACTGGAAGCTCCACGACCTCAAGGAAAAGGGGTTAGTCATCTTCATTTCCACAAATTCCCGTGAGTGCTAGTGAATATCCACCTAAGTGTCCTTTTAATTGAACCGATGCTTACTTGTCAGGCTTTCCCCCGTAGGAAAATAGTGGGTTTCAACTAGTTGGAACAGGAAAATCTCAGCCTTTTTCCAGCCCTATTTTACTACCAAACCGGCATTTGTTCGCCGTAAGGAGAATATTTGATGATTTTAAGCTGATGCGCGCCCTCGCCTTCGGCTTTTGAGCATGCCTCTGTGGGGTGCCCCCAATTTTATTAAACGCTAAAGATACTGAACTGCCCATGAAATAATCCGGCTATCTTATATAACGAAAGCAAAGCTAATGATAACAAACCCTAGATTGGGCTCTTATTGATTGCTATCAAAATTCTCCTAGAGCCTAAAATACTTGGGTTAGATTACTAGTAAGCCTGTAAATCTCCACAACGGCAACTATGCATAGGGCGACCCTTTGCTTTGAGAGAGAGCTAGATAATGGTGCACCGTAGAGTTTTGGTAGAGATTAGCTCGCTAAGCTTGAACAACCCAATAGATTTGATAAGAAGGGAGATGACAAGCTATGTGGAACGGGATTTGGGATGAAGCTCCTAAGGGAAGCGCTCAACAAGGCAGCCGAAGAGTAAATGCGAAAATCTTATCTAGCCCTATGATTTCCGGAGCTGGTGAGGCCTCAACATAGTCCTCGATAGCTCGCCCAATCAATCTTCGAAAATAGACATTTCGTCTTTGTGCTTTAACTTGCCCAACTTCCCCAGCTTCTATTTTCAGTCTGCCCTCTTTACCTCCTGCCATAGTATCTCAATCTCTTATAGCCTTCTTCAGTTAATTCCCAGCGCCCTCTTGTCATGTTTATTACAAGCCCTGCCCTTTTAAGGCGATTCAGAAGTACCGGCACATATCTGGGGCTGAAGCCAAATTTTTCAGCAAGTTCATACGGGCAAGCAAGCTTCCTCTTCATTATGAACTCAAGGACATCAAGTTTGGTCGCTAAAATCTCTTTACGCATTTTTATCAATTAAATGATAAATTGAGCTAAACGCTGGTAAGTGCCAGTAAAAGCCCTTGTTTATACCTCCATAAACTTACTGGGTTGCGCCCCTGAGTATAGGACGAGATTTGGTATCTAGTCAAGGGTTACTTCGCATGTTTATCTTCAGAGGCTATACAACTAACCAAAAGGGCGGGAAGTCTCTCATTCTAGGTGGTACTAAAAATGGGGGCACCCCATCTTTCACTTCATTAAACGATCTGGCTGTTTGTTTGCTGCAATCTGGTGTTTTTTCACGGCAGTGACTAGTCTTCACATCCTTGCTGAGTTTAAGTCTCTTTGATTCTAGCTCTCAGTTCTTGTATAATTTACTACTGTGTGGCAGAAATTGCTTTGGTAGTAAGCAATTTCCCGCACTGGCCAAAAGGACAATTAGCTATCCCCGATAAAGCAATCTTCAGGAGGTACTTGGCTAGTGAATAATGATGGTTTTGACCAATTCAAAGGCTCGTCAGATTATGTTACTTCTGAACCCTTGAGGAATGCGGTTAATGTAAGTATAGCCCTAGGAAGACCGTTATTAATCAGGGGAGAGCCAGGGACAGGAAAAACACTACTGGCTCACAGCATCGCTCACGGGTTACGGAAAAAGCTGATTATATGGAACATCAAATCAACCACCAAGGCTCAAGAAGGACTATATGTCTATGATACTGTGCAGAGGCTTAACGACAGCCGTTTTGGTGATAGAGATGTTTCTGACATCAAACAGTACATCAAGCTGGGTAAATTAGGACAAGCCTTCGCTTCTCCTGAGCAAGTGGTGCTTCTCATCGACGAGATAGATAAGGCCGATATTGAGTTTCCTAACGACCTCCTCAATGAATTGGATGAAATGAGCTTCTACATCCCGGAGACCAATGAGACCATCACCGCCATTCACTGGCCGATAGCAGTCATCACCAGCAATGCCGAAAAAGAGCTCCCTGACGCTTTCTTACGTCGGTGTATATTTCACTACATCGAATTCCCTGACGCTAATCTGATGGAAGAAATCGTAAGGGTGCACTTCCCTGATATTAAGAATAGCCTTCTCCATGAAGCCCTGAAGGCTTTTTACTCATTGAGGGAGATTGATGAGTTCAGAAAGAAGCCCTCGACCAGCGAACTGATAGACTGGATTCGGGCTCTCATCGCTGGAGGAGTAGCCCACGAGAAAATATCTTCAGAAATCCCCTTTATTGGCACTCTGCTCAAGAAAGAGACTGATTACGATTACTTTGTAAATAATCATATGACTAGGATTGGTGATACTTTCTTTACCCGATGGCGAAGATAGATATGTTTACTGACTTTTTCTACACCCTCAGGAAAAGGAAGGTGCCAGTTTCAACTACAGAGTGGATGACCCTTATGGAGGCTCTTGCCAAGGGTTGCATCTCCAACCTGGATGAATTCTATTATCTGGCAAGAGCAATACTGGTTAAAAGTGAAGCCTACTATGACCATTATGATGTTGCCTTCCAAGAGTATTTCAAGGGAATAGAAGCCCCGGCCGAGATTTCAGAACAAATATTGGAATGGCTTAAAGGCCCCCTTAACCGGATGACTCTTACTGAAGAGGAGCAAGCCTTACTTGATAGGATGGATTTTGAAGAACTAATTAAGGAATTCGAAAAGAGGCTTAAAGAGCAGACTGAACAGCATAATGGGGGTGGTTATTGGATTGGACGAGGAGGTACCTCTCCTTTTGGGCATTCTGGGTATCATCCCGCTGGCATCAGAATCGGTGGCGAATCAAGAGGCAGACATGCCATACAAATTGCCCAAGAGAGGAGATTCCGAAACTATCGCAGTGACCTGACCCTTGATGTCCGCCAGATTAAGATGGCTCTAAGAGGGTTACGAGAGCTCAGCCGAATTGGCCCCGAGGATGAGTTAGACCTAGAGGAAACTATCGACGCTACTGCTAAGAATGCCGGCGAGATTGAGCTAATGTGGACACGAAGCAGAAAGAATGCGGTTAAAGTGCTCCTGCTAATGGATGTCGGCGGGTCGATGGAACCCTTTGCTCTATTGTGCAGTCAACTCTTTTCAGCAGCTCACTCCAGCAGTCATTTCAAGGATTTCCAATACTTCTATTTCCATAACTGTATATATGATAACCTCTATCAAGATATTGAGAGACAAGAGGCAATAAGCACTGACTATCTGCTACGCACCATGGAGCCCGACTATAAATTGCTACTGGTGGGAGATGCTAGAATGTCTCCCTGGGAGCTGATGGAGAGGTATGGGGCAATCAATTACTACGAGCGTAATGAAACTCCAGGGATAGTTTGGCTCAAGAGGATTACCGAACATTTCACTCACAGCGTTTGGCTGAATCCTGACAACCCAAGCATCTGGCCTCACCCCACTGTTCAAATGATTGGAAAGCTTTTCCCGATGTTCGAACTTACCCTCGATGGTCTGGGACAAGCGGTGAAAAAATTGATTGTGAAGAAGTAACCTTCTCACTTTCTGGAGCGGCCCATATCTTGTTTGGGGTTGATGAGTGGCCTATTTCTGCATACTAAATTAGTAGGCTTTCTCAATTTGCACAAAATGACGGACTGTGCAAGTAAGTACTGGCATCACCATAAGCTGGTAGGCTGGCCTGGATTTCTCTTGCCACCGAAGATCTATGACCATCTTAATACATATTTTGGTCTGTGTTTTCTGGTATAATTTGCATGATTAGTCTAGTGCGGAGTTTGCATATATCCCAGGCCACTATC
This sequence comes from Dehalococcoidia bacterium, assembly GCA_030608005.1. Classification (GTDB taxonomy): domain Bacteria; phylum Chloroflexota; class Dehalococcoidia; order Dehalococcoidales; family BS750m-G39; genus JAUWIX01. Next base: position 495 of record JAUWIX010000009.1, on the reverse strand, counting down.
GAAATCGAGGTGGCGAGTTGCTGCAACATAGTGATTTACGGCCAGTTTCATGATTATCCAATGTTTAGAGGTAGAGAACGATGGGAAACCAAGAAGAACAGTCACTCAAAGAGGCCAAGCGAGCGGAAAAGCGCGCTGCAGAGGAAGCTGAGCGGCTAGCCAAGGAGCAGACGAGAAAGAAAGCCTATTTGGCTAGAGAACAGGCAATTGAAGAGGCCCAGAAAGAAAGGAAAACCAAGCGATCAGAGAAGCGTGTCAAAGAGGAAATAGATCAATTAGCTAGAGAACAGGCAAGAAGGGAAGCCTATTTAGCCAGGGAGAAGGCAACAACCGAGGATCGAGAGGCGAAAAAGATCAAGAACAAAAAACAACCACCGGAGTGAGCTGAATAGATACGGGCAGCAAGATGACCTAATTCCTTAATTCATTTCAAATTCTTGACTTAATAATAGTACTCCGGTTTATACATGCCGGAGTTGCCGCCTTGGCAGTGCC
>JAUWIX010000030.1 GCA_030608005.1 Dehalococcoidia bacterium | reverse complement strand
GGCTCTGAGGAAGGGAGTTCTCCCCAACATCACTACCTCGCCGGTGGTAAAGGCAAAGGGTATATGAAATTGCTGTGGCACCACGGCTACATTGCGGGCTATAAACTTTCGGCTCAACTGGCTTATGCTAGAGCCATCAAGCTTGATTTCTCCTTGAGCGGGCTTCAAGATGCCGCTGGCTAGCTTAAGTAGGGTGGTCTTGCCCGAGCCATTGGGACCAAGTAAGCCCACCATCTCACCAGCCTTAATAGAAAGGTCGATATTATGCAAAACCAGCCCATCAAGGTAAGAGAAGTAAACCTGGCGAAACTGCAAGCCGACCATCAGAAAGCATACTCCTTCCTGGTACGCCTTAGTAGGTAAAGGAAAAATGGGGCTCCAATAATGGCAGTAATAATCCCCACCGGGATTTCTATCGGAGCCATGAGGGTGCGAGCTAAAAGGTCAGCAATAATTACAAAGGCACCTCCGCCTAGTGCCGAAGCTGGCAGGAGAAATCGATGGTCAGGTCCAAAGCTCAAGCGCATAGCATGAGGCACTACCAGCCCAACAAAACCAACCAAACCACTAATAGAGACTGCTGCTGCGGTGAGCAGGGAGCCCAAAGCCAGGATAAGTATTTTATCCCTCTCAACCTCAACACCTAAATAGGCAGCCCCTTCTTCCCCCAGGGAAAGAGCATTCAGATGGAAAGCAAAAAATCGGGCGACAATAATACCACCGATGACCAGTGGGGCAATAACAGCTATCTGCTCCCAGCCGGTTACTGAGATATGACCCAGAAGGAAGGAATAAACTGAGTGGAGATTTAGCTGTAGGCGGTCGCTTATTGATATCAAAAGTGCCATAATTGCTGCCATTAAGGAGCTAACTACCACCCCAGCTAAGAGCATACTTATGATAGGCGTCTTGCCCCCCACCCGCGCCAGATTATAGACCAGGAACACAGTAGCCAGGGCACCACAAAAGGCGGCTACCGGTACCAACCCAAAGCCAAGGAAAGCCAGATTTATCGGCAGTAACATAGCTATGGTAGCCCCCAAAGCAGCTCCGGCTGAGGTGCCTATGATGTAAGGGTCAGCCATAGGATTACGCAGTAACCCTTGAAACAGTACCCCAGCCGTAGCCAGAGCCATTCCAACCAGTGCCCCGCCGATTACCCGAGGCAGCCTAATCTGGAAAATTATCGTTTCCTCTGCCGCCCTCCATGTCGATGGAAAATCAAAAACAGCCACCTTATTAAGAGCCATCCTTAATATATCAGGTAAAGAGATAGATACTGCTCCAAAGGCGCTAGCCAGAAATAATGAGGCTATCAGGCTGACTCCCAGCAGGGACAAAACCAAGATTAGCTTATTACGCCGTCTCAATTTAATAAACGCTCACCAAATAACCAATTGATATAAAAATCCCCTCGTCTGCAGAACAAGGGGATTTCCATAACCTGCCCCCCTTCTCCGCGGAGGCAACAAAGACTGGGGGCTGGTGTTCTGACTTATGAGGTCTAAAGCCTCAATCACAGTAGGCGGGACTGTGCCGGATTTCCACCGCGCTTGCCTTCCATTTAAACCCTCGCTTGCGCTCAGGCACCCCTATAACTCTATTCGGTTTTACTCAGCATATCAAAAAGGCAAACCAAAGTCAACTTAATGTACTCGTTCATATGATTAGTGACACCTCAACTTTCTACACCTCACCCCCTTAGTCCCCCTCTCCTTCTAGGTGAGGGGGAGGAATAAAAAAGAGGGGGCGAAGCCCCCTCTTAAAACTATTTTCCCCTTCCCCTCTAGGGGAAGGGGGTCAGGGGGATGGGGTCAATGCTGCGGAGAAACGAAACATGATAATCTGCGTCACCTATCTATCTGAACTAGCTCACTTAACCGACTTGATTTGACCATTAACACCAGATATACTTTTCAGCGGTATGAGCGAGCTTGAGACCCAGGTGCTTATCATCGGTGGCGGTGTTCTTGGCACTGCCATAGCCAGGGAACTTTCCCGATATAAGGTTGATGTCACCTTGGTTGAGAAGGAAGTAGATTTTGGCTGGGGTAGCACCAAGGCTAATATGTGCATTGTCTGTCAGGGGGGAGACGCTCTAGAGTTCAGGAAGGAATATCATAGAAGCAGGCTTGTCTGGGAGAGTATACCCCTGACGGAACCCCTTTGTCGCCAGCTTGCTGTGCCGTTCAAAAGGATAGGAGAACTGACTATATTCAAGGACAACGAGGGCATGGCAAAGTATCAGAAGCTGAAAACCCGAGCTGAAAGCCTTGGCATAACCACTCACCAGTTCATCGACCGTGACACCCTTCGCCAGATGGAACCTAATGTAACTAAAGAGGCTATTGGGGCACTATACGACCCTATGATTGCCATCACCGACCCGGTAAGGTTGACCATGGCTCTGGCAGAGAATGCCAGGCAGAACGGGGTCAATATCCTGACTGGAACTGAGGTATTGGATATATCTTCTGGGGTGGATGAATTCGAGGTGCAAACCAGCCAGGGTAGCATTAAGAGCAAATTCATTGTCAATGCTGCTGGGATGTTTGTAGATAAAGTAGCAGCAATGGCAAACGCTGATGACTTTGTTGTCTTCCCTATAAAAGGGTATGTAGGCATCCTGGATAAGAAAGTGGGGGGACTGGTCGAGCATGAGATACACGCCAGACCTGAGGCTCCGGGGGAGAGTAACATAATAACGCCTACTGTATATGGCAACCTAATTATTGGCACCCCGATGAAGTTAGCCAGGAGGAATGACTACTCCACTACCCGGCAGATGGCAGAGATTGGGCTAAGAAATGCTCAGAAGCTGGTGCCTGATATATCGGAAGGGGATATAATTAATTCCTTTGCTGGCTTTCTCATGTTCCGTAATTGGGAACTGGGATGGCATGAATGCGTGGTTAGCCCATCAAGGAGTGTGCCTAGATTTATCAGTGTCTCTATAGGTTATCCTGGGGTTAGTGCTGCCCCAGCGACAGGCAAGAAAGCAGTCAAGCTACTGACCCAGGAAGGGCTCAAATTGGAGGAAAATCCAAACTTCAATCCTTATCGCAAGGCAATAACTGACTTCAGCAAGCTCTCCGATGAGGAAAAAGGAGCCCTCATCGCCGAAGATAACAGGTATGGTCATGTGGTTTGTCGGTGTGAGATGGTAACTGAGGGTGAGGTGGTGGAAGCCATCGGACGGGGGGCTACCACCCTAGACGGGGTAAAGTTCAGAACCAGAGCTGGTATGGGTCGTTGTCAGGGTGGCTTCTGTAGTCCTCGGGTAATCAGTATCTTGGCTCGCCAGCTTGGTATCCCTGAGGAAGAAGTAACCAAAAAGGGTGGTGAGTCACGGCATCTGTTATACCAGAGTAAACAGTTACTAGGGGTGAGGGAATAGGTTGAATCGGCAAAATGTGGATGTAGCCGTAATCGGGTCTGGTCCCGCGGGAATGGCTGCTGCTATTAGGGCTAAGCAATCAGGAGCCGAAAATGTGGTCGTTATGGAGCGGGCGGAACAGATGGGGGGATTGTTGCACCAATGTGTCCATAATGGCTTTGGCTTACTTTACTTCAATGAGGACTTGACCGGTCCCGAGTACGCCCGCCGCTTTATGGAGAAGGCGATGGATGTCAAGGTGACGCCGTTACTGGAAACCATGGTAACCAAGATTTCTCCTGAGCGGGAGATTACTGCCATCAGTAGCAAGGAGGGCTATATCACCTTTACCCCTAAGTCCATAGTTTTAGCTATGGGCTGTCGGGAGAGGAGTCGGGGAGCACTGAATATACCTGGTACCAGACCGGCTGGCATACTCACCGCTGGAACCGCTCAGAGGTTCGTCAATGTTGAGGGGTTTATCCCCGGCAAGAAGATAGTAATCCTGGGCTCAGGCGATATTGGGATGATAATGGCTCGCCGCTTAACCCTGGAAGGGGCTGAGGTAGTAGCAGTAGTGGAGATACTCCCCTATATAGGGGGCTTAATTAGAAATGAGGTTCAATGTCTACATGATTTCAGTATCCCCTTGCTCCTGGAACATACCATTACCCAGATTCATGGTGAAAAGCGAATAGAGGCAGTAAACGTAGCTAGGGTGGATAATAATAGGGACCCCATTGGTGGCACCGAGAGAAGGATAGAGTGTGATACTTTGCTATTATCTGTTGGTCTAATTCCAGAGAATGAGTTGTCATCAATGGCGGGGGTGGAATTAGACCCCATTACTGGTGGACCTATTGTGGGTGAGATGAGGCAGACTAATGTTCCTGGCATATTTGCCGGTGGGAATGTAGTTCATGTCCATGACTTGGTAGACAATGTTTCCTGGGAGAGCGAGCTGGCAGGGGAGAGCGCGGCAAGGTTCGCTATGGGTGCAAAATGGGCAGAGAAGGGGAAAATCGCATTAAAACCAGGGAGGAATATCAGATATATTGTCCCTCAGACCATCAGTGGCGAAAGGGAAATAACCCTCTACCTGCGCGTCAGTGATTTGGAGGAAGGCGTCCGTTTGAAGATAGGAGACATTATGAGCAAGGCGCTGCGGGTAGTGAAGCCCAGTGAGATGCTGAAGATAGAACTTCCCATGGCGCAGCTAAGGAAGTTGAAACAAGGGGCTACAGAAATAGTGGTGGACTGTGAGAAGAGAGGAAAGTAGATAAAGTGCCTGAAGAGAAGAATATCACTTGCATTGGCTGCCCTATGGGCTGTGCGGTAACCCTTACCATTGACGATGATAGGAAGGTAACGAGCATCACCGGTTATAAATGCAAGGAAGGGCAGAAGTATGCTCTGGCTGAGTATAAGAACCCGGTCAGAACCCTTACTGCCACTGTTCTCACTCAGAATAGCTCCCAGAGATTATTAGCGGTGAGAACTACAGCGCCAATACCGAAGACCAAGCTGCTGCCGGGCATAATGGCTCTGGCCGAAGTGAGAGCAAAGCCTCCCATTAAGATGGGCGATGTGGTTATCTCAAATTTGCTGGATACAGGGGTTGATGTAGTAGCTACCAGCGGCTTGCTGTTTTAGGCGAAAATCAAGGAGGTGATTTTTTTAATGAAGGAGATAACCCTGGAAATGGCTAAAAAGGCTCTTGAGGCATCTGAGAGGTGGGCTAAAGATATTGCTGGATTTCCTTGTAGTACGGCTATAGTTGATAAGGCGGGGGCAGTGCTCGCCGCTCATAGGATGGATGGTGCGGCTATGGCAACTACAGATATAGCCATTGAGAAGGCTTGGTCTGCGGTAGCCTTCAAGGTGCCTACATTGATGATGTCCAGATGGCTGGACCCTCGCAATGTGGGAGAACTTTTGGGTGACCACGCTTTTGGGATGGTAGGAAGGGGTAAGGGGCGCCTTTGCTTTATTCCGGGAGGTATTCCTATCACTGACGATGATGGTGAGGTAATTGGTGGCATCGGTAATAGCGGTGTCCCATCTGGTGTTGGTGATATAAGTGATACCAGCGTGAGTCAAGCGGGCTTAAGCGCCCTTTACGATTGAGCTATCTACGCTGAGATTATTTGGAGTTTGCTATGAGGATAACCCTAGATATAGCCAAAAGGATGCTGGATGCTGGTATGGCCCAAGCTCAAAAGATGGGCAAAGCTTGCAGCATTGCCATTGTAGACCAAAATGGGTGGCTGGTTGCCCTTCATAGAATGGAGGGAGCTATAATCCCCTCTGCCGATATAGCACGGGATAAGGCTTGGACAGCGGCTGTTTTTAAGCTTCCAAGCTTTGACATATCTAAGTTTGGTGACCCCTCAACGCCGGGATTTGGATTAAATGCACAGAATTGGAATGACCGCCTAACTACTATTGCCGGTGGCTTACCGATTGAGAATGGCAGTGAGGTTATTGGGGGAGTTGGGGTATCTGGGGGAACACCCGAGGAGGATGTAATCATATGTCAGGCAACAATGGCAGTCATTCACCTTTAGCTCTAATCAGGCTTATCGCTTGCGGTGAAGAACGCTTTAGTCCGCTGCCTGGTTATTATACCCTCCACCTTGATTTGTGGCAGCAATTTTTCCGCATCAGCCCTGTGGGCTAGTTCGGTGCCCGGTGTTAACACTGCGGCAGTCCCCATAGCTACCGCTAATCGGCAGGCTTCTGATAATGGCTCTTTGTTGGCTAGCTTTAGGGCAAGACCAGCAACAGTGCAATCGCCAGCTCCTACTGCACTTCGTACCTTTACCGGGGGTGGAACTGCCTTCACAATCTCTCCTCTGGTGGCGGCAATGATACCATCTTTGCCCCTGGAGATAACCACTATCTCAATGCCCATCTCCACTAGGTCCAGTGCTGCCTTGATGATTGCCTCTTCGGTGGGGAGTTCCCTATCGAGCAGTCCCTCAGTCTCCCGAATATTGGGCTTGATGAGGTAGGGCTTAGCTTTTATACTCTTTGCTAGCCACTGGCTGTCCGAGTCCAAAATGGTTCTCACCCCAAAGGCTTTAGCTTCTATAATTATGGTGTAATAAACATCGTTTGGGATGCCTGGGGGCACACTGCCGCCAGCCACTATTAAATCCGGGCCGGGGCGAACCCGCATCATTTTCTTACGGAACCTTTCAAACTCTCCCTTAGAAATACGTGGACCGGGAGCATCAATTCTGGTCTGCTGTGAGCCTCTGATGTCAGTGATGATAAAGTTAGTCCGTGTTTCCCGTTGGATAGGGGTGAAGCTGAATGGCACCCCTTCTTCATCAAGCAATATCTCCACCGCCCTGCCTATGGTGCCACCGATGAATCCGTAGGCTACGGTTCTGCCCCCCATCTCATGAATAGCCCGTGCCACGTCTATACCTTTACCCCCGGCATAGCGGTACAGCCTAGACCAGCGGTTAGTCCCATCCACTACTAGTTTATCCACAGTAATGTGCTGGTCCAGGCTGGGGTTAAGGGTTATGGTGGCAATCATAGCGTTTTTCATTTCAGTATTCCTGGTACCACCCTCCTGAGGTATAGGCTAGCTCGTGGCTGGTTAAACCGAGCTTCTTATACCAGGGCACAGCGTATTTAGAGGCTATCTCGTTTAGCCTTTTTAGTCTATCTGCACCAGTCGTTGATAGAAAGTGAACCCTTTCTCTGGCGTCATCAATAAACATTGCCTCTTGCCAGATAGCACGACCACCGAGAAAGCCTGAGGCTCCGCTCTGGCAGGCAATTTCTACCTGTTGGCAAAAAAGCTCAAAGTCTACCCCCGCGCTTAGGACGACCCAAGGAACCTGTGACGATATATCTAGCTGATGGCAGAGGTCAACGAGTTCATGTTTATCGCTTTTATAGTGCAGGTCAGCGGGAAACTCAGCCTTCAGCACATCTATAGGTAGGGCAGTAATATCCCGGGCTGTTTTAAGCACTAACTGTTCTTTTGCCGCAGCAAACTGCTCTGGGTTATCTCGCTCACCGCCTACAGGATAGCTCAAAGGTTCTACCACAAAGGGGAGGTCATATTTTATACATTCCATTGCTATCATATCAAGCATATTCAACAGTTTGCTTGCTAGCTCCTCTAAATCTGGGCGATAGTAGACCAAGAGTTTCACTGCCGAGGCGCCCATTCGCTTAATTTTCTCCACATTCCATCCGTCCAGTAACTTGGTTATGCGGTATTCCTTTCCACCACCGTAGCCCGAGGTTTCTATACTAACCAGTAGCCCGGTACTTTTAGGCAAAACGCCGTGAGCGATGCATTGAGCGGCACCAAATATAGGGTCAAGTAACACTGCACTAGCATATTCAGCTAAACTGGAGCACAGCTCCAGCTTGTGCTCGACCATTTCCTCGTAGTTGACCTCCTGCGGGTTCTCTTCATCAATCATACTGCGCAACGAGCCGCGGTGGTCCATAGCGCACATAGTAAAGATGCCATCAGAATTTGCAATCTGCTGCAAGCCTCTCATTTTACCAATGCTTAATGTTTTCATGTTTCCACTGGGGTATTATGGAATAAAAAGCCAGTTTAATCAAGGCGCCGTACTCAAGAGTGTTTATTAGCCCCACCCCATCTAAGGGAGGGGGAGGTAGTTGTATAAGAGCGGCTTCGCTTCTCTTGGACTCTCTGGGGTGTTTAAGAGGGGCACTAGCCCCTATCTATAGGGTGGGAGGGTGGGAAGAAAGACATAAATTAAAACAGGGGAGGGGGCATATTATAGCCACCAACTGAACTAGCTCAAGCGCCATTTGTCTTTGCCTTAACTTGAGGGTATAATTTATAAACGCTTTGGTGGAGTTGAAATATTGCCTTGGTTCTATTATGTAGCCAGAGTAATAGTCAGGATGCTATTTAGCCTCCTGACTCGATGGCAGGTCAAGGGCAGGGGAAATGTTCCTAGCCAAGGACCCCTGCTAGTTGTAGCCAATCACCTTAATCTAACCGACCCGCCTCTGCTTGCTGTTAGCCTGGGCAGAAAAGCGATGTTTATGGCTAAAGAGGAGCTATTTCGTTCCTCGTTCATCGCTTATTTTGTCCGTGGCCTTGGTTCCTTCCCAGTACACAGAGGGAAGCTGGATAGGAAGGCGATACGCCAGTCAGAGCAGGTGTTAGCTGATGGTCTGGCTTTGGCTATGTTCCCTGAGTCAACGAGGAGCAAGAGCGCCCAACTTCAGCCTGCTTTCCCCGGCTCGGTGCTACTAGCTATGCGTAGTGGTGTCCCTATTCTTCCGATAGGCATTACAGGCACAGAAAAGATTAAGGGCATGGCTTGGATACTGCGCCGTCCTCATATAACCGTTAATATTGGTCCCCCTTTTTATCTGCCGCTGGCTGGTAGTAAATTGACTAAGGCAGAGCTTGCTGAGCATACCGATTTTATGATGGAGCGTATAGCTGAACTCCTCCCCCCACAGTATCGGGGAAATTATGCCGGGAAGGAAACCAGAAGGCATGAAGATTGAAAAAACGGGAGAAATAGGTTTTTGCTTTGGGGTTAAGCGAGCCATTGATATCTTAGAAAAGGTTGCCCGTGAGCGTGGTGGGGTGGAAACACTGGGTGCTGTGGTTCATAACCAACAGGTGCTACAAAGGCTAGCTGAGAACGGTGTTAGGATAGCTCAGGGTGTAGATGATATACGGGGTGATGTGGTGGCTATTAGCTCTCACGGGGTGAGCCCACAAATAGAGGAAGAGATTCGGGCTCGACATATTGACATAATTAACACCACTTGTCCCTTCGTTCATAGAATCCAGACTGCAGCTCGGAGGTTAGCCGAGACCGGTTTTTTTGTCATTATATATGGTGATGCTGACCATACTGAGGTTAAGGGTGTTCTCGGTTGGGCCGATGGGAAAGGGCTGGCTACACTAGATGAGAAGTCTATAGCCAAGTTGGACCCTTTACCTCGCCGTTTGGGTATTCTATCTCAGACGACCCAAATACCAGCCCATTTTACTGAATTTGTAAAGAGGCTCATTGATTCTGCCTTTACTAAAGACTCAGAACTGCGCATTATTGATACTATATGTCATGATATGAGAAAACGGCAGGGGGAAGCCCTCGAGCTAGCTGATAGGGTGGACTTGATGCTGGTTATCGGTGGGCGTAACAGCGCTAATACCAATCGCCTCGCTGAGTTATGTTCTACGGCTACCGAGACATATCTTATTGAGGAGGCGGAGGAAATCAGCCCCTCCTGGTTTCAAGACAAGTATCATATAGGTGTAACTTCTGGAGCCTCTACCCCCGAGCAGACCATAGATGAAGTATTGGCTAGGCTGGAAGCCTTGGCTTCAAAGTAAAGCTAATGCTTAGAATCAAGTTACTACGAGACGATATTACTTGAGCATGAGGGGTAGGGTGTTCTATTGTGGTTGGAAGACAATCTGTCCTGAGATTCACCAAGTGGTGGGTTTAGTTATCGTACCATCTGAAGCCATCAATATAGACGTTTGCCTCCAGTTTCATCTAACAAAAGTTAAGCCGCCCATAGGCGGCTTAACGCCCTGCCAGCGAACTGACAGGGGAAGTTAACTAAAATATACCATGCTCTAACTATAGTATTTGTCAAGTGCGTGTACTCGTTCAATATCTTAGTGACACCTCGACTTTCTGCACCTCACCCCCTTAGACATTTACTTAGCAACCCACCCCCTTTGTCCCCCTCCCTTACAAAGGGAGGGGGAAATTGGTTATACAAGAGAGGCTTCGCCTCTCTTGGACTCTCCTTCAGTATCCCCTCAAAGGAGAGGGGGAAGAGAGGAATAAAAAAGAGGGGGCTTCGCCCCCTCTTAAAACTTCTTCCCCCTTCCCCTGCAGGGGAAGGGGGTCAGGGGGATGGGGTCAATACCTCGGTGAAGCGAAACATGATAATCTGTATCACCAATCTATCTGAACTAGCTCAGTGCTTACCGTTATTGACAATAGTAAATTCTCTTTAATTAATGTACGGTATTATTTACAGCCTCATCTCTTGAGCTACTATCTCTCGGTAGAAATTGGCATCACCGAAGCTAACCTCAGCCGCTTTAGCTCGCCTGGTGTAGTATTGTAAATCATGGTCTATGGTAACGCCGATGGCACCGTGGATTTGGTGTGCCAGAGCCATAACCCGCTGACAAGCTTCGCCTGCCCATGCCTTAGCAATGGCTACCTCTTGGGTGCAAGAAAGACCCTCGCTCAGCATCCAGGCGGCTTGATAGGTTGAAAGCCTGGTGCCATCAACATCGGTTACCATGTCGGCGCAGTAATGCTGGATAACCTGAAAGCTGCCGATGGGACGGTCATACTGCTTTCTTTCCTTGGCATAATCAACCGTCATGTCCAACGCCTGCTGAATACAGCCCACCATCTCGCAGCATTTTGCCACTGCCGTTCGCTGGATTATTTTCTGCACCTCGCTCCACCCCTGGTTCAATTGCCCCAGGACATTCTCCTTGGGCACCTTTACTTGGTCAAAAACCACCTCGCATAGCTTGTCGTTGGCGATGGTCTTTAAAACTGTATAGCTTATGCCTGGGCTTTTGGCATCTACAATAAATATGGTAATCCCCTCTTCGCCCTTTGATTTTTCGTCAGTTCTGGCTACCACCAGCATATAATCAGCAACGTGAGCATCGGGAACAAAGAGCTTGGTGCCATTTAGAATATAGGCATCCTTATCAGTGGTGGCTTTGGTCTCAATAGCAGCGGCATCATACCTGGCGCTGAATTCAGTTAGGGCTAGAGTGAAGATTGTCTCACCACTGGCTATCTTGGGTAGATATTCCTGTTTCTGCTCCTCGCTTCCAGCGTCAAGGATGGTCAAACCACCAAGAACCACCGTGGAGAAGTAAGGACCGGGCAGGCAAGCCCTGCCCATTTCCTCCAGCAGCACTGCTAGGTCAAGGAAGCTCATATCGCCGCCGCCGTACTTTTCTGGAAGTGCCAGCCCCATCCAGCCTAACTCTGCCATTTCCCGCCATGACTCCGGTGAGTAGCCCAGCTCACTCTCTTCTATCTCTTTAACCACCGTTTTGGGGAACTTATCGGTCAGAAAATCGCGAGCCATTTTCTTTAACATTTCCTGTTCTTCAGAGAGAGCTAAATCCATTATCATGCCTCCTACTAACTTGCTAATTTACATTTCTTTGTTATTTACCCGGTGGGCAGCCCCAGCTTTCTTAAAGCCAGGATATTCTTTAGAATCTCTGAGGTGCCAGCTTGGAGGCTATAGCCCTTAGATGACAAATATGAGTGATAGGCCATGCCTTGTACCGGCACCCACTTGGATTGGGGCGAAAGTTGCCCGTAGAGTCCCAGAATCTCTATCGCTGTATTTGCCAGGCGTTGTTCAAAGGCGGTGCCGTATGCTTTGGACATTGATGATTCCCAATTGGGAGCACGACCCTCGTCCATAACAACGGCGACACGATACATATGTAACCGCCCAATTTCAAGTTCAATTTTGAGCTGCGCTAGTTTAGAGCGAATAACCGGCTCCTCGGATAACGGCTTCCCGTTACGCTTGGTTTCCTTGGTGTATTGGATGAGAGCCTTAAATAGGGGATAATTGGCCATCAGTCGCTCCATCCCGCTTCTCTCGTAGTCAAGCTGGTTCAAAACCTGATAAAAGCCGCGGTTTTCTTCTCCTATCAGGCATTTCTTGGGAATACGCACATTTTCAAAAAAGACTTCGTTAAAGTGCACCCCGCCAGTAATATCTACTATCGGCTGAACAGCAATTCCAGGCAAACTGGCGTCAATAATGAATTCGCTAATACCTCTGTGTTTGGGAGCATCTGGGTCGGTTCTAGCTACCAGGTAAATCCAGTTCATGCGGCTGCCGCCACTAGTCCATGTCTTCTGACCATCAATGACATAATAATCGCCATCCCCAACAGCCTTGGTTTTAAGCGAGGCTAGGTCACTGCCAGCGTCTGGCTCGCTCATGCCCAGACCGACATAGGCTTCCCCCTTCAGAATCTTGGGCAGTAATTCCTTCCTTTGCTCTTCAGTGCCATAGTGGACGATGGCACCGCCTATTTGGCGGTCGGCGAACCAGTGGCAGGCAGCTGGTGCTCCGTAGCGCAGCATCTCTTCAGTTAAGATGAGCCGGTCTACAAAGGAGCGCCCCTGCCCGCCATACTCTTTGGGCCAGGTTAGACCAATCCATCCCCTTTGTGATACTCGCTTGGTAAACTCTGGGTCGTGTCCCATTATCCAGGCATCACAGCTTGGCTGCCACAAACCCTGTTTTATCTCCCCTTCCAGAAAGTCACGAACTTCCTGTCTGAATTTCTCTTGCTCTTCACTCAGTCTAAAATCCATACTCGTTTCTCCCCTCCTGCGGTCGGTTTTAATTTATCCATTTGGAATCTAAAATATGAGTGGGCTTAAGTAGCCTGTATTGCCAGGCAGGTCACGGTTCTAGAAATGCCAGCAATGGGGTGGATTTTTCCTGTAACCAGGTCGCCGATATCGTTTAGACTTTCTCCTTCTATTATAGCGATAATATCATAGGGACCAGTTACAATATCGACCGATTTTATCCCCTTTAGCTGTTCCAGAGCAGTGGCCACTTCCTTATTTCTGCCCACTGCTGTCTCAATTAGGACAAACGCCTTATCTGCCATTTGGTTCACCCCCTTTAAAGTTGGCATAGTATGGAATATACAAGGATATAGAGAAAGCAATAATAGAACCTATTCCCAGGTTCTTTCATCCAGAATTGTTTTATGCTCCTAAGCAGCATCAAGTCTTGCAGAATTGTAATACTGGTTTAGTATAAAGTCAAGATTTTGTACCCGTTCATATGATTAGTGACACCTCGACTTTCTGCACCTCACCCCCTTTAAGTTTTTGATTTTAGGTAACCCTCCCCCTTTATCCCCCTCCCTTAGATAAGGGAGGGGGAATTAGTTGTGTTAGAGGGACTTCGTCCCTCTTGGACTCTCATTTTTTATCCCTCTCCATGATAGGGAGATGTATTTTTAACACGAGAGGGAGGAATGAAAAAGAGGGGGCGAAGCCCCCTCTTAAAACTATTTCCCCCTTCCCCTCTAGGGGAAGGGGGTCAGGGGGATGGGGTCAATGCCACGGAGAAACGAAACATGATAATCTGT
>JAUWIX010000027.1 GCA_030608005.1 Dehalococcoidia bacterium | reverse complement strand
GCCCAATTTGTGTTGCTGCTAGAGGGAGAGCAAAGTGGCTCAAGCCGTTAGTCAAAGGGGCATACTACTGCCTCTGTGGAAAGCCAGCCATGTTTCTCAGAATACCAACACCGTGCACTTCGCGAGAGAAGTAAACGGGGGAAAAGCCCTGGGAGTAGCCGGACAAGAATGACAAGGAGATGCTCAGAATGACAGTAAGGTGAATGATTACGTTAATTAGATTGCGAAGGAGTAAGTATGGCACAAACTCCGAATATTCATTATGAAATGCCCAAAGCCTACGAGCCGGGGAAGGTTGAGCAGAATTGGTACAAGTTCTGGCTGGAGAAGGGCTATTTTAAGCCCAAGATAGCCCCAAAAAAGAAACCCTTTGTCATCATTATGCCCCCGCCCAATGTCACCGGCGAGCTTCATATCGGGCATGCCTTAACCGCCACTCTGGAAGATATTATGACCCGCTGGCATCGGATGAAGGGTGAGCCTACACTGTGGCTCCCCGGTGTTGACCATGCCGGTATTGCTGCTCAGGTGGTGGTGGAGCAACTTCTGGCTGAAGAAGGCCTAGACCGACATCAGTTGGGCAGGGATAAATTTATCCAGAGGATGAAACAGTGGGCGAAAAAGTGCCGTCAGACTATCGCTGGGCAACACCAGAGGCTTGGTGCCTCCTGTGACTGGAGCCGGGAGTGTTTTACCCTGGATGAGGGACCCAGCCGGGCAGTGCACACGGCTTTCGTCCGTCTGTATGACAAAGGTTTAATCTACCGCGGGGAGCGGATTATCAACTGGTGCCCCCGCTGTGCTACCGCTCTCTCTGACCTTGAAGTAGACCACAAAGAGGTAATGGGGCATCTATATTATGTCCGTTATCCCTTGGCTGAAGGCGATAAAGAATTCATAACCGTAGCTACCACCCGCCCCGAGACTATACTCGGTGTTACCGCTGTAGCGGTCAATCCCGGGGATAAGCGGTTCAAGGCTATGCTGGGTAAAAAGGTCATCCTTCCCGCAGTGAATAGGGCGATACCTATTATCGCTGATGAAGCCGTTGACCCCGACTTTGGCACCGGGGCGGTAAAAATCACCCCTGCCCACGACCCGGTGGACTTTGACATAGCTCAGAGGCAAGGACTGCCTTTGGTAAATATACTAAACCTGGACGTGACCATGAACGAAAACGCCGGACCCTATGCCGGGCTTGACCGTTTTGACTGCCGTCGGGCAATACTAGCCGACTTGGAGAGGGATGGGCTTCTGGTGAAGGTCGAGCCCTATACCCACTCAGTAGGGCACTGCGACCGCTGTCAGGTGATTATTGAGCCGCTCGCCAGCAAGCAATGGTTTATCAATACCCAGCCTTTGGCTCAAGCGGCTATGAAAGCCGTCCTTGATGGGCGCATCGCTATTATTCCCCCCCGATTTACCAAGGTCTACCTCAACTGGATGGAGAACATTCGTGACTGGTGCATCAGCCGCCAGCTATGGTGGGGGCACCGAATCCCGGTGTGGTATTGCCAGGGCTGCGACGAAATAACAGTATCCGTTGACGATGCCAGAAATTGTAGTCACTGCGGCTCGCCCAATATAGAACAGGACCCTGATGTTCTTGATACCTGGTTTAGCTCGGCGCTGTGGACTCACTCCACCCTGGGCTGGCCTGATGATACTCAAGAATTGCGTTACTTCTATCCCACCGCAGTAATGGAAACCGGCTATGACATCCTCTTCTTCTGGGTCGCCAGAATGGTTATGATGGGTCTGGAGGACACCGGTGACATCCCCTTCCGCACCGTTTACCTTCACGGTCTGGTACGGGATGAGAAGGGGGAGAAGATGAGCAAGCTCAAGGGCAATGTGCTCAATCCCATTGATACCCTGGAGAAATATGGCACCGATGCCCTGCGCTTTGCCCTATCCACAGACATATCGCCGGGGAATGACATCAAGCTGACTGCACCAAGACTAGAGGCTGGTCGCAACTTCGCCAACAAGCTGTGGAATGCCACCCGATTCGTGGTCAGGAGCATTGAGCCAGAAGGCGCTGATGTGGAAATTCAGTGGAACCTGCTTCCGGTGGAAGACCGCTGGATTCTAAGTCGCTTGAGTCGCACTATATCCACAGCGACCAGATTGATGGAGAACTTCCAGTTTGGGGAAGCCCAGAGGCAGCTCCATGATTTTCTGTGGGGTGAATTCTGCGACTGGTATATTGAGTTTGCCAAGATTCGCCTTCGCTCAGAGGAAGTGCTATCTCCCCTCCCGGTTCTGGTCTATGTTCTGGAGACCTCGCTTCGTCTGTTGCATCCCTATATGCCCTTCGTCACCGAAGAGCTATGGCAAAATCTTAGAAAGCGCCTGCCCTCAGACTGGCAAGCAACCGAGTCCATAATGCTCTCTGCCTACCCTGAGGCTGATGAAAAGGCTATTGACCCGCAAGCGGAAAGGGTTATGGAATCCGTAATAGAGGTAATACACTCTATCCGCAATGCCCGGACTCAATACAGGGTGGAGAGTAACCGATGGATTGAGGCGCAGATTTATGCTGGTGAGCTTACCCCAACTATCGCTCCCTATTCCCAGGCGATTCAGACGTTGGCTCGGGCGAGACCGGTTACTTTCTTGGCTCGCAGAAAAGAAGCTCCACCGAGTGGAAATGTCCTGGCATTAGTGCTCAAAGATGCTGAGGTAATCATACCTATGGAGAGCATGGTTGACCTGCAAGCTGAGAGGGAACGGCTACAGAAGGAGATAGAACAAAACCAGGCTGAGGTTGCCTCTCTTGAAGCCAGGCTCAGGGACAAAGCCTTTCTAACCAAGGCGCCAGCATCTGTGGTGGACAGAGAGCGAGATAAACTAGCTATAAGAAAGGATAAACTGGAGAGGTTAAAACAGCAACTTATCAGGTTTCAAGCTTGACCCAAAACTAAAGCCGCCCCCCGTTTAAGGGGAGCGGCTTTAATTGTTAATTATGGCTATCGGCTACTTTTTAGTCCTCCCACTTACCGCCTTTCCCCAGGCGGGAGAAGCAAAACCATAATCCACCGATGAATACCAGCCACATAACAACCATAGCAACTATTGCACCTGTTGTCATTCTCCACTCACCTCCTTGGGTCCCTTGGTCTTGACTGCTTGAAGCACAAAGCTCAGCCCCAGGGTTACCGCCAGGATGACCCATATCATGGAAGCAGCCCAGAGCGGATACCCTTCATAGGGTGTGGCTATATCCTTCATGAAACCACCGTAAATTACGACGAAAAGCAAACCTGCTGGCACGACAACCTTCAGTAGCCAATCGAACCAGGCTCCAACCTTGATATCCGAGGTCTCATTTAGATGTTCTCTGAGCCTTCCAGCGCCATATACCCAGCCAACGACGATACAAGCTAGGGCACCGGTTATCAGCAAACCATAGAAGCAAGCTGTCCTATCCACAATATCCAACCAATAGAGACCACCACCTGTGGTATATATGAGTCCTATTAGGAAAGCGATAACGCAGACAATGGCTGTGGTTTTTACCCTGCTCCAGCCAAATTTATCCATGAGCGGAGAGATTACGCCTCCATAGGTAAGGAAGAAGGCAGAATCTATGCCTAAAAAGAACAGGCAGAGGAAGAAGATTATACCAGTGAGGGCTGCTGCCGCTGGCATCATAGAGATTGCCACCGGATAGGTCACAAAAGCCAAGCCTAAACCTGCAGCACTAACCTCCCCAACCGGAATGGATAGGGCTTGCATGATGAAACCAACAGTGCTAAATACGGCAAAACCGGCAAAGAAACTGGTGGCACAATTGGAGAGTGATGTAATAAAGGCGTTATTGGTCACATCTGCTTTCTTGGCGATAAAGCTGCCATAGGCGAACATCCCCGCCATTCCCAGCGAGAGGGTAAAGGCAATCTGGCTAAAGGCGCCAAACCACACGTCTATGTTACCCAACACAGCCATGTCCGGTGTCAGGTAATAGTTAAGTCCGTCAACAGCCCCGGGCAAAGTTAGCCCCCTTATCATCAGGATAACCAGCAGAGCCCAAGGAATGGTTACTGTCCAGACGGCGACCTTGCCGATTACTCCAGCTCCTTTATACATTATGAAGAACAGGGCTACCCAAACGAGTGCCAGAAATCCTACTATTGGCCACTGAAGACCGCCAAGCACACCTGGTCCGGATGAAAGGTTCAATATTTCCCCGAAAAAGTATGGCGCTGCCCCGGCAACTCCAGCCTCTCCTGCACCCCAAGCTACAGTAGCTGAGCTAACCGCATAGCGCAGAGACCAGGCTATTATCACGGTATAATAGGTGACTATCAGGAAGGCCATGAAAACCGGCCACCAGCCCAGCCATTCCCATTTCTTTCCTATCCCTTCAAAAACTCCTGGGGCGCCTCTCTGGAAATAACGACCCATGCCAAACTCCATCATCATCCAGGGAATGCCCATTACAATAAGTCCAATAATCCACGCAATCAAGAAGGCTCCGCCACCATATTCATAGGTCATATAGGGAAATCTCCACACATTGCCCAGACCTATTGCTGAGCCTATTGCTGCAAACAGGAAATAATACCTGCTAGTCCATCTTTCTCTTGTTACTTCCGCCAATCCCTCATCCTCCTTTCTTCAAGATTTACCAAATCAGAGGATAACCTTTTATACTATATGAACACCTCCCTTCCTTACCAATTATATGTTTAAAAGGGGCTTATTGACGCCCCTCCCATCCAATTTGCCTATCATGAGTTATTAAATAGTGATTTTACATAGCTCAAGGCGATATGTCAATAGGTTTTGACATAAAATCACGCTTATCTAGCTTCTTAGGAGAACTATTGATAGTCAATTGCTCCAATGCCTTCTTGGTATCACTGGCAACCCTTGCTTTATCACACTGCTTGAGCCGATACTTAAATAGCCAATAGGTAAACTCCTTTAGTTCAGTCAGGCTGATAGATTGAAGCTGGGGGTAACCCTTCTCCCGCCTGAAGCGCTTAAGCAACATAGCTTTAGTAGCACCATATATTCGCTGATAAACCTCATTAACCAGATTGTGTTCATTATTGTAGCCCGAGGTGCGCCATTCCTTGCGCACTTCCTCCTGCACTGCTAGAATCAGAGCCTCCTCCACAGTAATGCCATAGAAATAGTTGAGATACTGACGATATTTATCACTGCCAATAAGCTCCTTGAATTTTCCCTTGGTTAGCCTGATTGGAGGCTTGCTGTGGAAGAGGAGGGCAAGTTTTTCATCCTCAGGCAGCAAGTCGTTTACCTCTCCGCATAGCCGTTCTGCCAAAAGTAGCCAGTCAAAGGCTTCACCATCAATAAGGTAGCGGTAATGGCGACCGTTATAGCTTTCCTCGCCCTCAGCCCACAACCCGATAGCCTCAAGTAAGGCGATATACCAGTGCTTGCCACCAATGATAGCCTGCTCCAAGTATCTTATCGCCTTATTATTACTTCCGCCTGTCACTGTTAAGCCCTGGGTTGACATTCTCCCTATTTCCTCAGGTAAGCGATAACCTCTTTTAGTGGTCTGGTATTTAGTATGTCCTCCGCCTGACACCAGCCCCGCCTGGCTACCCCCCCCCCGAAGCGCATAAATTCCAGATGCTCGGTTGAGTGGGCATCGGTGTTAATTACCAGCTTTACCCCCAGCTCTCTAGCCCGATAGGTATGGATGTCCTTGAGGTCTAGCCGACTGGGCATAGCGTTGATTTCTAGGGCAGTATTGGTTCTAACTGCTGTCTGGAAGATAGCCTCCATGTCTACTGCCACTGGCTCTCTACCCGGCAGCAGACGAGAGGTGGGGTGTGCCAGCACATCTACATCGGGATTTTCTATAGCCCTTATAATCCGCCTTGTCATCTGCTCCTGGCTCTGATTCATTGCCGAATGCACGGCTGCGGTAACAATATCCAGCTTTGCCAGAAGCTCTTGAGGCATATCCAGACTGCCATCGGCACGAATGTCTACCTCCATGCCACAAAAAATACGAATGCCGTCAAGCCTTTGGTCGAGCTGTTTAATCTCCAATATTTGCTGTCTGAGTCGCTCTGCATCCAGCCCGTGGGCAATGCCCCGTCCGCCTGAATGGTCGGCGATTCCCAAATACTGGTAGCCAAGGGCTTTGGCAGCTAGTGCCATTGCCTCAATGCTGTCACGCCCATCGCTCCACTCGGTATGAACATGGAGGTCTCCCTTTATATCATGTAGCTCTATCAGCTTGGGCAAGGTGCCCTGCTCTGCCCTTTCCACTTCTTGTTGACCCTCTCTCAGCTCGGGGGGGATAAATTCCAGCCCCTGCCGCTGATAGAAGGCTTCCTCGGTGATAAACTTCTCCAGCTCATCGGTAGCCAGGTTAGTGATGCCATACTCGGAGAGTTTAAGCCCCCGTCGGTGTGCCCTCTCCCTGAGGTCGATATTGTGCTGCTTGCTTCCAGTGAAGTATTGAAGTATAGAGCCAAATGAGTCGTGCTCTACAATCCTGAGGTCAACCTGAAGCCCTCCGGAAACGACCACGCTTGACTTGGTGGTGCCGCTGACCAAAACCTCCTTGACCTGGGGCAAGCTAGCAAAGGTCTGCATTATCTCCCTGGCATCATCGGCAGTCCCCATAAGGTCAATATCACCCACTGTTTCCTGAAAACGGCGCAGGCTGCCGGCTGGAGCCAGATTTTTAACTCCCGGCACCTGCCCCAGCCGGGACAAAATCTCATCTACCACCGGCAGTGCCTCACCGATAGGGATGCGCTGGTCTTTTCTTCTCATTGCTTGAATCTGGTGCAGGATATTCTCCGCCGTCTTATCCCCCATACGGTATAATCTGGCTACCTTACCGCCCACGATAGCTGCCTCCAGCTCATCCACTGAGCTTATCTCCAGCTCGGTGGAAAGTGACATAGCCGTCTTAGGTCCAACGCCGGGAATATCAAGCAGGGTGCTAATCCCCTCGGGAAACTCAGCCTTTAGCTTCTCGTAGTAGCCAAGCTTGCCGGTAGTTATTAGCTCGGTCATCTTCTTGGTGATAGCTTCCCCCACCCCGGGGATTTCCTTTAGTTTGTCCTCCTTGACCAGTTGCTCCATTTCTACTGGCAGGTGCTCAATGGAGCGCACAACCTTCTGGTACGCCCGAATCTTAAACGGGTTCTCCCCCTTAAGCTCCAGCAGGTCAGCAATATCCTGAAATACCTTGGTAACCTCTTTATTATTCATCGGGATTATCTATTTATACTTTGCCCATTTGACCTTTGCCGCTGGCTTCTTAGTGGAAGGTGGAGCGGGCTTTCTCATTATAAAGAGATACTTAAAGCCTCTAAGGTAAAAGTTGAACTTCTTGGCTCTATAATGCCAAACCCCAGTGTGTGAACTCTGTCCTCTCCTGGCTACGCAGATTACATCTACTGTCTCAAAGTATTTTGCTAAACGTTCATATAGTTTGAAGCCAACTGGAGTAAACTTCTTTTTAACCCACTGGTCACCAATTAACCACCCTATTACCTTACCGGGCTTGAGTATTCTGTATACTTCTTTAGCAACTTTCTCCAATTCGTCATAAAAGCGTTCATCCTCACAAGAGATTTTCCCGATACAGTCGGGATGGTCTGAATAGCTAACATTATCACTGTAAGGAGAGTCAATAAATACTAAATCAACAGATTCATCAGACAGTGGGATATTCCGAGCATCATTTTGAATAACTTCAGGATGCTGAGGTGCAATGTCATAGCCTATTACCTCTCGTCCTTCGTCCTTGCACACATCAATTGTTGTTCCGCTGCCGGCCATTGGGTCAACAACCAAATCACCAGGCTTTGTATATCTTTGAATAAGATTCCAAATTAAGAATGCAGGTGTTACCCCCTGGAATTTGTTATCACCTTTAGGTGTTCTTCCGTAACTTTGCGTTGGATAGTCCCACAGTGTGGTGGCTTCCAGCGAAGGCTTTCCATCTTTTGCCTCTTTAACCATGCTGACTTCATAAGCAAAACCGTTCAGCGGCATGTCCGTCCTCTCACCTCTGGCCTTTCTCTTTCCCATTACTACTCATTCTCCGAAGTTTTATCTACCAAAAGCCTTAAATCATCAATAAATTTGTCAAACATCTTAACCTTCGGGCTCTCCTCTACTCTAGTCTCGCTCATCACATAACTTCCATCCGTATCTATTTCAACTATGGCTCGTCCCTTCTTTGCAGGAGTTCTAATAGTGAGCGTTCCGTCTTCATCTGGTGTAATAAAATATACCCTAATATGTTCTGTAGCTTTGTCTTTTGCAAGTTTTATCTTCCAGTAGCCTGTTTGAGCAATTCTCTCACGAAGAGTAACCTTACTAGAGATAACAGCTATTACTTTGTATGTTTGAGGCTCATACACGATAATATCAACATCAGGCAAATGAGAACCGAATTCTCCGTAGTCAATCAGGAGATTTCTTTTTACTGCGCTTAATTCTCTAGAAAGGTTTTCACCTCTTGTCCTTTCTAGAATGTTACCTTCTACCAATTTTAATCCCAAACTCTCAATTTCATCTCTTATTATATAGGCAATCAGTTTTTCAAGGTTTTTCCCTTTAAATGCACGCCAAGATTGCTCGTGGTCTCCTTGAGGTGTTGGATTCTTAAGGAAGTCACTTCTGTGTACTTCTTTGGCTTCGCTTAGTAGTTCAGAAATATGTTTATAGGCTTCATTTCCAAATTTCCTTTTCTTAGTTTCATACATTTCTATCAGGTCTTTGAATTTCATACTTACTCCAACTAAGAATAGTTTGGACTAAATTAACAATCCTCTTCCGCCACTCCGTCCCAGCAATCAAGGTGGCAGGCGTATCGTACGGAAGCGCCCTCAAAATCTAAATCATCCTCTGACCTTGTAATTATTCCTTCCGCGATAACGATAATATTCTGGTCTTTCTTCATCGTTTCCCCACATTTATCACAGGTAGTAACACCTAAACAAATTTCCATCATACTAACCTCCAATCTCACCTTCCACAACAATGCTTATATTTTTTACCCGAGCCGCAGGGGCAGGGGTCGTTTCTGCCTACCTTCTTGCCACCAACCTTTAGCTTCTTCTTGCCACCGCCAGCCCCCACCTGAACCGGTGTCATTGGAGCTTTCTGAGGGACTTCCTTCCTGACAATGCCCACATGGTATATGGTATGAACTACATCATGCTGAATAGTGGACAGCAGGTTCTGAAACAGGTTATGCCCCTCTCTCTTGTAGGCTACCAGCGGGTCTCTTTGAGCTACCGCCATCAGCCCTATCCCCTGGCGCATATTTTCCATCGCCGTCAGGTGCTCCACCCACAGGTTGTCCATGGTGCGAAGCATTACCAATCTCTCCAGCATCCTCATATTGTCTGAGCCCAGCTCCTTCTCCCGCCCTTCATAAAGAGCCTCTGCCAGCTCAATAAGCCTGTCTTCAATCTGCTTCGGCTTGAGCTGAGAAAGGGCATCAGCATTGATTTGCGGCGGCAAGGGGAAGATAGCAGACGCCTCACCGATTAAACCCCCTATGTTCCAGCCAATGCCATGCTCGTCGGCGGTATGAGCGGCTACAATACCCTGAATCTCCTCTCTAACCATTGACAGAATGTTTGCCTTGAGGTCGGCACCGCTCAATATCTTTTTGTGCTCGCCATAGATAAGCTCACGATGCTTATTAATTACATCATCATACTCCACCAGGTGCTTACGCATATCAAAGTGGTAACCTTCCACCTTGACCTGGGCAGATTCAATAGAGCGGTTGACCAGCGCATTCTCAATGGGGGTATCCTCATCCATACCTGCCCACTCCATAAAGGACTTAATTCGGTCGCCGCCAAAGCGCTTGACAATGTCATCCTCCAAAGAGACATAGAATCTGGAGCTTCCCGGGTCGCCCTGCCGCCCCCCTCTACCCCTGAGCTGGTTATCAATTCGCCTCGCCTCATGGCGCTCGGGGCCGATAATGTGAAGTCCGCCCTTGTGGGCAATGCCTTCACCTAGCACAATATCAACGCCGCGCCCAGCCATATTGGTGGCGACGGTTACCGCTCCCGGCTGCCCTGCCTGGGCGACGATTTGAGCCTCCCTCTCATGATGCTTGGCATTAAGCACCTCATGGGTGATACCCTTCCTCTTCAAGAGGTCGCTCAGGTATTCTGAATTCTCAATAGATACCGTGCCAATCAGCACTGGGCGGGTCTCCTTATGAAGCTGCTCAATCTCACGCACCACCGCCCGGAATTTAGCCTTCTCATCCTTGTAAATCTGGTCAGGGAAGTCCTGGCGAATCATCGGCTTATGGGTGGGGATAACCAGCACCTCAAGCTTGTATATCTTGTGAAACTCCTCAGCCTCGGTGACGGCGGTGCCGGTCATGCCAGCCAGCTTGTCATACATGCGGAAGTAGTTCTGGATGGTAATAGTGGCAAAGGTGCGGCTTTCCTGCTGAACCTTGACATGCTCCTTGGCTTCTATTGCCTGATGTAGCCCCTCCGAGTAACGCCGACCATACATTAGCCTGCCGGTGAACTCATCAACAATGATAACCTGCCCGTCCTTTACTACATATTCGCGGTCTCGCTTGTATAGCTCCTTAGCGCTTAGAGCGTTTCTCAGGTAGCGATGCAGGTCAGAGTTGGCTGGGTCATAGAGATTGGGTGCCTTTAGTAATCCTTCCCGCTTCAGCAGCCGTTCCAAGGTGGTGATGCCGGCATCGGTCAGGCTGATGGTGCGCGTCTTCTCATCGATGGTATAATCCGCTTCCTTCCTCAGGCTGGGGATAAGGCGGGCAAATATCTGATACCTCTGTCCTGCTTCCACATCTGGAGCGCTGATAATAAGTGGGGTGCGTGCTTCATCAATAAGCAGATAGTCTACCTCATCGACGATGGCGTAGTTCAAAGGGTGCTGGACACATTGAGATAAGTCCATGACCATGTTGTCCCGCAGATAGTCGAAGCCGAACTCACTACTGGCGCCGTAGATGATATCTGCCTCATAAGCCTCACGGCGGGAGATGGGGCGAAAATGAGTCCACCGCTTATCCCCTGAGTCAAAGCTGGGGTCATAAAGGCGAGACGGGGCATGCTCATCTGGGGTTTGTTGAGGGTAGATGCTGGCTACGCTTACCCCCAGGGCGTGGTAGATAGGCCCCATCCAGTAGGGGTCTCGCCTCGCCAGATAGTCATTAACCGTGACCAGGTGGCAGCCCTGGCCGGTAAGGGAGTTTAGATACAGGGGGAGGGTAGCCACCAGGGTTTTGCCCTCGCCGGTTTTCATCTCTGTGATTTTGCCCTGGTGAAGGACAATGCCCCCCAGAAGCTGGACATCAAAGTGGCGCTGACCAATAGTCCGCTTGGCTGCCTCACGAATGGCAGCAAAAGCCTCGGGCAGAAGCTCATCAAGCGAACTGCCGCTTTTCAGCCGAGCCTTAAACTCATCAGTCTTGGCACGAAGCTCAGCATCAGTGAGCTGCTCAAATTCTGGCTCCAGCTCGTTTATGGTGTTTATCAGCGGCTGTAGCCGCTTCAGCTCTTTCTCATTAGAATCAACAAGACCACCCAGCCACTTAAACATAACTCTCTCCATTGATTAGCATTCTGGCCTTCTCCGCCATTGATTCCCAGACCATAATCCTAACCTCGCCCATACCGTCAACGGCGAAGACATGCACTGAAGGGGCAGCGTTTGATTTCAAAAGGCAAGGTATCCCGTTGCTATCTAGTAGCCCCTTGATAATTTGTGCTTCCATCTCACCTGCTGCCCGATACATCTCCACCATTTTTTGATGCTTACTCATATCTAATTTACTCAAACATAGCGCCTATAGATAGTCCAGTATGGATACGGTGAATAGCCTCACCTAGTAGTGGAGCCATGGGCAAAACGGTAATCTTATCTAATTTCTTATCACCGGCGACAGGAACGGTGTCAGTAACTACCACCTCCTTCACTGGGCAAGAGGCTATCCTCTGGATAGCTGAACCAGAGAATATGGGGTGGGTGCAGCAGGCAAATATCTCTTTGGCTCCCCGCTCCTCTAACGCAGAGACAACACCCACCAGAGAGCCGGCGGTATCTATTTCGTCATCTACGGTAAGAGCCACTTTGTCCTCCACTTCACCAATGACATTTAGCGTCTCGGTCTGGTCAACATTGCCCGCCCGTCTTTTTTCTATAATAGCCAGTGGAGCATCAAGGCTAGCTGCCAGGTCTCGCGCCCGCTTGGAAATACCTATATCAGTGGCAACTACCACAAGGTCATCAAATTCCATATCTTTAAAATAGCGGCTCAATAGGTAAAGAGCGGTCAGTTCATCAACAGGTATGTTAAAGAAGCCCTGAATCTGGGCAGCATGCAGATCCACGGTTAGTAGTCGGTTGGCACCAGCCACAGTAAGCAGGTCAGCCACTAATCTAGCTGTTATCGGCACTCGGGGCTGGTCCTTCTTATCGGTGCGACCATAGCCGTAGTAAGGAACGACGGCGGTGATACGCCCCGCCGATGCTCTCTTCAGGGCATCGAGCATAATAAGTAGCTCAACCAGATTCTTATTGACCGGGGAGCAGAGGGGCTGAATAACGAAAGTGTCTCTTTGGCGGACATTCTCTAGAATACGAACGAAGATATTCTCATTACTGAACTCGAAAACCTCACACTTCCCCAAAGGCATGCCCAGATATTCAACAACTGCCTGGGCTAGAGTGGGGTGGGCATTACCACTGAACACCTTTAGCTCATCCATTAATCATTGCCTCCTATGAAATACAGCTTTGACTTACATCAATAATTATAGCACTATTATTTATCAACCTCACCCCCTTAAATGTTTACTTAGCAACCCTCCCCCTTCTTGTATCCCCCTCCCTTACAAGGGAGGGGGAAGAAATAGAAAGAGGGGGCTTACGCCCCCTCTTTAAAAAATTCCCCTTCACTAATTAGTTATTTCCATTATTGTGTGCGTTGTAATCGCTCGAGTACCTAGGAGGAGGGGGACTATAGAAAGCGCTATGCTAAATATCGGGCTTAGTGGCCACGGTAAAAACATCCAGTCAGCGCAATTGCTACTGTCGATGCCCATGTTGCGGCAAGATATTTCCAATTCCACCTCAAGAAGTTCTTAACGGTAATTATTCTAGGCGGGAAAGCTTTTACTTCAGCCGTTGCGGTAGGCACTTTTATAGTTACATTTTTTCTCTTACCCATTAATATACCTCCTAGTATTTACTTCCCCCAAGATATTGTAGACTGGCTTAATCTTTTCCTCAAGGCTCAATTATCGGGGTGTTAAAGAGGCGTTAGCCCCTCTTTAACACCCCGAGCCCGTGGTTATTTGGTAGAGGGATTAAAAGGGACTTGCGTCCCTTTTAAAAAATTATCTCCCCCTCCCTTATGAAGGGAGGGGGATACAGGGGGTAGGTTACCTAATGAAAACCTTAAAGGGGATAGGGTTATTAAACAATCTCAGTCATCAATCCCTGGTACCGAGAAGCGGCGACACACCTGGCTCACTTCCTGGCTCACCTGTTTCTGAATGTTCAGGTTACCAATGTTAGTAATTACCTTTACAATTAGTGAGGCGATGCGCTTCATTTCCTCACTACCAAAGCCGCGCGTGGTCACTGCTGGCGTGCCCAGTCTGATGCCACTAGTTACCCTGGGCGACTGTTGGTCAAAGGGAATGGAGTTCCGATTAACCACAATGCCTACCGCCCCTAAAGACTCCTCGGCTTGTTTACCGCTGATGCCAATCTCAGTGAGGTCTACCAAAATGAGGTGGTTGTCCGTTCCACCTGATATAAGGCGCAGACCCAGTCGCTGGAGCTCAGCGGCTAGAGCCTGGGCGTTATCCAGTATAGCCCGTTGATAGTCAGTGAAGCTGGGTTGCATAGCCTCAAGAAAAGCTACCGCTTTGGCGGCAATAACGTGCATCAGTGGTCCTCCTTGCATCCTGGGGAAAACAGCATTATCTATTGAAGAAGCTAGCTCGCCCTGGGACAAGATGAAGCCACTTCGCGGACCGCGTAGTGTCTTATGCGTAGTTGAAGTTACTACCTCAGCGTAGGGCACAGGGGTAGGATGCAGACCCACAGCTACCATACCAGCTATGTGAGCTATATCAGCCATAAGCTTGGCTCCCACCAGGTCAGCGATATGCCGAAAACGCTCAAAATCGATAATCCTGGGGTAAGCACTGGCTCCAGCCACAATCAACTTGGGCTTGTGCTTTAAGGCGAGCCTCTCTACCTCCTGATAGTCAATCCTTTCTGTTTCCCGGTTAACCCCATAGGGGATGAAATTATACGATTTACCAGAAAAGCTCACCTTATTACCGTGGGTGAGGTGACCACCGTGAGCCAGGCTCATGCCCATGACAGTGTCACTATACTCCAGCAAGGCATAGTATGCTGCCATATTAGCCTGAGCCCCGCTGTGTGGCTGGACATTGGCATGCTCAGCATGGAACAGCTCCTTTGCCCGCTGGATAGCCAAATTTTCCACTATATCCACGTTTTCACAGCCGCCGTAGTAGCGCTGCTGGGGATAACCCTCAGCATATTTGTTAGTCAGGAGCGAACCTTCTGCCTCAAGCACAGCCCTACTGGCATAGTTCTCAGAGGCGATAAGATTTATTGTTTCCCTTTGCCGCTTTCCCTCCATATAAAGGACGCGGCCGATTTCTGGGTCGGTTTGGCTTAAAAAATCCATCTCTTTCCCTCTTGCTCAAGTCTACAACTGCACCCCTATACTGTCAACAACCAGACAAGAGTCATTTACTTGTCTCCTTCTTCCCCCCACCCTCTAATCATGTTTGATGGCTATATACCACCCCCCTCCCTGTTTTTAGTTGTCTTTCTTCCCACCCACCCGCCCTATAGAGGCTTCGCCTCTCTAAAACTCTCTGGGGCCCCGTCCTTAGGGGCTTTGCCCCCAATCCCTCGTTTTATTGGGGTGTCTAAGAGGGGCGCCAGCCCCTCTTTTATAAAATAGCTCCCCCTCCCTTGTAAGGGAGGGGGATAAAGGGGGAGGGTTGCTAAGTAAATGTCTAAGGTGGTGAGGTAGATAGCACTCTCTTAAATTGACTTGACATATTGTCCGTGTTATCATAATTAAAAGGCTGGACGATATGTCAGCTCTGAGTGAGCTTTATAGAGAGATTGCGCTTTGCCAGCAGTGTGAAATAGCTAAATATCGAAATAAGGTAGTGCCTGGTGAAGGGGCGGAGGATGCCGATATAATGTTTATTGGCGAGGCGCCGGGCTGGTATGAGGACCAGCAGGGACGCCCCTTTGTGGGACCAGCGGGAAAATACCTGGATGAATTACTGGCTTCTGTTGGCTTGAGCCGCGAGCAGGTTTATATTGCCAATGTGATTAAGTGCCGTCCGCAGGGAAACCGAGACCCCTTACCTACAGAAATTCATAACTGCCGTAAGTGGCTAGAACGCCAGATTGAGATAATCTGTCCCAAGATGATTGTAACCCTGGGGCGCTACTCTATGGCGATGTTCTTCCCCAGCAAGAGCATAAGCAAGATTCATGGCACAGCTCAAAAGCGGGATAATGTTATCTACTATGCTATGTATCACCCGGCAGCGGCTCTTCACCAGCAGAGCTTACGCCGTGCTATAGAAGATGATATGCTCAAAATCCCTTCACTGCTAGCTCGGGCGGAAACGATTAAGGAGGAACAACAACCACAACAATTAACCATGTTCTAGGTGAAAAATTATGATTAAGCCAAGATTAAGAATAATTCCCCTCGGTGGGCTAAGTGAAATCGGCAAGAATATGATGGTGATGGAATATGAAGATGACATTATCATCATTGATGTCGGGCTTATGTTTCCTGGAGAGGAAATGCTGGGTATTGACTTAGTAATCCCGGATATCAGTTACTTGCTAGAGAGGCGGGAGAAAATAAGGGGTATAGTTATCACCCATGGTCATGAGGACCATATTGGTGCCTTGCCTTACCTGCTGCCCCAGCTTGATGTGCCTATTTATTCCACCAAGCTTACCCAGGGTCTTATCTCGGTGAAGCTTAAGGAAAGAAAGGCACTGTCAGGGGCTGAGCTTAAGGTTATACCCTTCGGCGGTCAGGTCACGCTGGGAAAATTCAGGGTGGAGTTCTTCCCCGTTTGCCACAGCATACCTGACTCGGCAGGTCTAATCATACGTACTCCAGTTGGCACTATTGTTCATAGCGGAGATTTTAAGCTTGATTATACCCCGGTTGATGGTAAGCCAACCGACCTTTCTCGGCTGGCTCAGCTAGGAGCACAAGGGGTGTTGCTTCTGCTCTCAGACTCCACTTATGCTGAACTCCCAGGTTATACCCCGTCAGAGAGTGTGGTCGGTGAAACCCTGAACCATATCATGGCTGAAGCACCGGGAAGGGTGATTGTAACTACCTTCTCATCACTGGTCTCTCGTATTCAGCAGGTTATTGATGCCGCAGCCAGGCACCAGCGTCGCGTCTTTATTGTTGGGCGTAGTATGACTGATATAGTGCGCATGGCTCTAGAGTTGGGCTACCTAAAGGCTCCTGATGGGATACTGGCTCGGCTTGATGAACTCAAAGGCATGCCTCATAATCGGGTGGTCTTTATCACTACCGGAAGCCAGGGGGAACCAACCTCAGCCCTGGTTCGTAT
>JAUWIX010000021.1 GCA_030608005.1 Dehalococcoidia bacterium | reverse complement strand
TGATTGCTGCTCAAAAGACTGTGCCTGAGGTTAGGGATTTTATCGGTGCTGACTCACTGGGCTATTTGAGCATTGATGGACTGATTAAAGCGGTGGCTTTGCCTAAGGATATTTTCTGTATGGCTTGCTTCACTGGCGACTATCCCATACCAGTGCAAATTGAGATGGATAAGCTGGCACTGGAGACCATGCAGGCTGATGAATATAACCCCTTTGGTATAAAATAGCGGTGAACTAAAACACTGGGTCATTTGTAATCTTCATCATTGGCTAATGCCCCAGCGGTCAAATTTCTGCGATTGCTTATTAACCCTATCCCCTTTATCCCCTTCCCCTTATCAAGGGGAAGGGGATATAATTTCTTTAGAGGGTATAGCCCCTCTAAAACTCCCTTAATTACTCTCGCGAAAAATCAAAGAGAGGCGAAGCCTCTCTTATAAAACTAATCCCCTCTCCTTGAAAGGAGAGGGGGACAAAGGGGGTGAGGTTGATTAATAGTCTCATTTTTGTGATTGCAAGCGCGCTACCTGTGGTGTTATGATTAAGCGAGGTTAAAAGCCGTAGTAGTAAAAGGGAGGCAGAAGACATGGCTGAAATACTGGGATGGGGAACCGCAGGGGGGTTTGGTATCTTTTTGGCTGGCGTGGGTGTCTTCTTCTGGGGAATAAGCAAATTGCCTCGGCGCTCTTGGCCTAAGAGGGAGAAGTAAGACTCCTATCCCAGATTTACCTTGATTTACTAGCTTACCTCCTTCGAGTTTCCTTTGTTAAGCCGTCTCTATCATTTGCAGTTGAAGTTTGGTTTCTGGTAGTCTAAAGGCGGAGGCGATTCTTGACATCGCAGGCAGAGCCAATTAAAGAAACCTATGCCACGGCTGGTGTCGATATTGCCCTCGCTGCTAAGGCCAAAGAGCTGATTGCGAAACACGCCCGCTCTACCCTCCGCCCCGAGGTCTTAGGAGGGTTGGGGTTCTTTGGAGGACTTTTTGAATTTAAGGGGTATCATCAGCCGGTTCTGGTGTCCAGCGTTGATGGGGTAGGCACCAAGCTGAAGATTGCTTCGGCTCTAGCCAGGCATGATACTGTTGGTATTGACATCGTCAATCACTGCGTCAATGACATACTTACCTGTGGCGCTGAGCCACTCTTCTTTCTGGATTACATCGCTATGGGCAAGCTGATACCAGAGCAGGTGGGAGCTATCGCTCAGGGGCTAGCTCAGGCTTGCCGTGAGGTCGGCTGTGCTCTTATCGGTGGTGAGACGGCAGAGATGCCTGGGCTATATGCTGAGGAGGATTACGACCTGGCGGGCTTTATCATAGGTGTGGTGGAGAAAGAAAAGCTCATCCAGGGGAAAAAGATAGCTGCTGGTGATACCATTATTGGCTTACCCTCAAGCGGACTTCATACCAATGGTTATTCTCTGGTGCGCAAGCTCTTTGGTGTCGACCAATCAGTACTAAATACCCACTACCCTGAGTTAGGTCGAACCCTGGGCGAGGAGCTTCTGGAGCCCCACCGCTGCTACTATCATCAGTTGAAGCCACTGCTGCCGATTATTAGAGGTATGGCACATATCACTGGCGGTGGGTTGATTGGTAATGTACCCAGGGTTTTGCCTCAGGGAATGGCGACAAGATTTGATAGTAAAACCTGGGCAGTGCCTCCCATTTTTAAGCTTATTCAGCAGAGGGGCAATGTAGACCGTGAAGAGATGTATCACGTATTTAATATGGGCATTGGCATGGCGGTTATTTGCTCGCCAGGCGATGCCGACCAGCTTACCAGAGCACTATCTGAGGCTAAGGTGATTGGTGAGGTAGTGAAGCAGAAAGAGGCGAGGGTAATTATAGATTAAAGGGTCATTTATGGGGTAGTTTGAAGGGACGAAGCCCCTTCAACAATAATCTTTCCCCCTCTCCTTTGAAGGAGAGGGGGATACAGGGGGTGAGGTTAGAAATGAGAAACTTAGTAATTGGAGGTATTTATGCGAGCCATTATCAGCGTGTCTGAAAAAGCCGGGGTAACTGATTTTGCCCAAAAGTTAAGCCAGTTGGGGTTTGAAATATTTAGTACCGGCGGTACTAAGAAGGCGCTGGCGGAAGCTGGGGTGCCAGTAGAAAGTGCCTCTGAGCTTACCGGGTTTCCTGAGATTCTTGACGGCAGGGTGAAGACTCTGCACCCGATTATTTATGGCGGCATTCTGGCAAGGCGTGACTTGCCCAGTCATATGGCACAGCTAGCCGAGAATAATATCGGGGCTATTGACCTGGTGGCGGTTAATCTTTATCCCTTTGTCCAGACGGTAGCTAGGGAAGATGTTACCTTTGATGAGGCGATAGAGAATATTGATATTGGCGGGCCAACCCTGATTCGGGCGGCAGCCAAGAATTTCCCCAGCGTTATCGTGTTGGTAGACCCCGCCGATTACCAGCCAGTTCTGGAGAAATTGGGGGTGGGGGGTGTGGAGCTAGCTGAGCGTAAACGGCTGGCTCAGAAGGCTTTCCAGCATGTGGCGATCTATGATACGGCTATTTCGCAATATCTGAGACAGGATATGGAAGGCTTTCCTGAGGAGCTCACCATTGCCCTGAAGAAGCGCTATGGTTTGCGTTATGGTGAGAATCCGCATCAGCAGGCTGCCTTCTATGCCGAGCCGGCGGTGGGAACTGGACTGGAGACTGGTATCACCTGGGCAAGACAGCTATGGGGTAAGGAACTTTCGTTTAATAATATCCTAGATGCTGATGCCGCCTGGGGTGTGGTCACTGACTTCTCAGCGCCCACGGTAGCCATTATCAAGCACACCAATCCCTGTGGTCTGGCTAGTCATGAGGATATTGCTGAGGCCTATCGGCGGGCACTAACTGGTGACCCACTGGCGGCTTTCGGTGGCATTGTTGCTTCCAATAGAGCCATTGACCTGGCGGTAGCCAACGAAATAAGTAAGACTTTTTATGAGATAGCCATTGCCCCTGAGTATCAGGCTGAAGCCCTGGAAGTACTAAAGCGCAAGAAAAACCTCCGTATTCTGGTTGCTGAACTACCGCCAGGTTACGGTTTGGCGCCGGCAGGCTATCTTGATTTCCGCAGGGTAAAGGGTGGATTCCTTGTCCAGGGTTCAGATTCCCTTGCTGAGGACGATATTAGTCTGCACACAGTAACCAAGCGTGAGCCAACGCCGGCTGAAATAAAGGATTTACTCTTTGCCTGGAGGGCGGTTAAGCATGTGAAGTCTAATGCTATTGTGCTGGCTAAGGATATGACACTCTTGGGAATGGGTGCCGGACAGCCCAGCCGCATTATCAGTGCTCAGATAGCTATAGAAAAGGCTGGGGAGAAAACTGTGGGCAGTGCTCTGGCTTCTGATGCTATGTTCCCTTTTCCTGATGTGGTGGAGGCGGCAGCCAAGGCTGGGGTAAGCGCTATTATCCAGCCCGGGGGTTCAATAAGGGACGAGGATTCAATTAAGGCAGCTGATGAGCACAATATGGCTATGATTTTTACCGATGAAAGGCACTTTAGACATTAACCGGGGGTTTAGGGTGTTAATAATCTCTAAGCGACAGGTTGAAAATCTTATCCACAAGCTGGATGATCCCACAAAGCTTAAGCACTGTCGGGGTGAAGTGGAAAAGATGCTGGAGATAAAATCGGCATTACTGTGGAGAGCGGAAGGACCTCAGCCTTGTTGTGGTTCTTGCGGTCAAATTAAAACTTGCCTTACCTCAGAGGTTCAGATTTTGGAAGAGGTGCTTAATGCCTTAGATGAGGGTAACATTTCCCAGGCATCATCCCTGCTCAGGGATTATACCAAACATTTGGAGCCACTGGGGCAGTAATTGGCTAGAAAGTGAGGAGGGCTATGGCTGATGTAGTTTTAGTTATAGACATGGTTAGGGGTTTTCTGGAGGAGGGCTATCCTTTGTATTGTGGGGAGAGGGCTCGCCGCATAATCCCTAATGTTCAGCGTCTGCTAGAGCGGGAGCTTGCCCAAGGCTCCAAGGTATTCTTCCTTTGTGACCATCATGCCCCCGATGACCCAGAGTTCAACATGTTTCCTCCCCACTGCATTGAGGGCACTGCAGAGACGGAGGTCATCCCCGAATTAGCCCAGTATGAGGGTAAAATAATACCCAAAAGGCGTTTCAGCGCCTTTTTTGATACCCCTCTTGAAGGGAAGCTGAGCCAGCTCAAGCCAGAGAAGCTTATTATTTGTGGGGTGTGCACTGAGATTTGCGTGCTGCATACTGTGTCCGATGCCAGGAATCGTGACTATGAGGTGGAGGTGCCGGTTGACTGTGTTGCCTCCTTCAATGAAAAGGCACACCACTTTGCCCTGGGGCACATGGAACACACATTAGGGGCTAAGTTAACCAGCCTGGGGGTTAGCCAGGCTAAGCTAGCCAAGTTTGAACCCTCTGAGGCTATCTTATCCGGGGAGACGGCTGATATTTACCTTACTCGCACTATAGATATTTTGCGTCATGAGGCGCTTAACCCGGTTGCTACTATGGAGATATTCTCCGGTAGGGCGGGGGTGTTCTGTGGCATAGAGGAGGTCAAGGCTCTGCTGTCTCGGGTCTTGCCTGAGGCTCATCGCCAGGTATGGGCTCTGACTGAGGGTGAAACCATGGAGGAGAAGGAGGTGGTATTGCGCATAACTGCCCCCTATCAGAGCTATGGGCTGTATGAAACGGCTATAGATGGTATTCTATCCCACTGCAGTGGCTGGGCAACTGCTGCCAGGGAGTGTGTAGAAGCAGCCCAGGGGATACCCATCATCAGCTTTGGTGCCCGCCATGTTTATCCTTCAGTGGCTGGAATAATGGATTACTCAGCTATTATTGGCGGTTGCGCTGGCTGCTCCAGTGTGGCTGGAGCTAAGCTGGTTGGCATTGAGCCATCAGGGACTATACCTCATTCTCTAATTTTAATTATGGGGAATACAATTAAGGCTACCCTAGCCTTTGATAGGTATATGCCGGCTGGGATATCAAGGGTCTCCTTGGTTGATACCTTCAAGGATGAGGCAGAGGAATCTCTGCTGGTGGCTCAGGCGCTGGGGGAGAGGCTCAGTAGTGTGCGCCTTGATACCCCCGCTGAACGGGGCAGGGTTACCCCTGACCTGGTCAAGGAGGTCAGAGCCAGGCTGGACTTAGCTGGCTTCAAGCATGTCGGCATTTTCGTCAGTGGTGGCATTAATGTGGAGCGTATTAAGCAATTTGTTCAGGAGGGGGCGCCAGTTGATGGCTTTGGCGTCGGCAGCTATATCAGTGGGGCTAAGCCCATTGATTTTACCGCTGACCTGCACGAGGTAGAAGGAAAACCAATTGCCAAGAGAGGCAGAATCCCTGGTATTACCCCCAACCCCAGGCTCAAGCGCATATTGTGATGAGATCGTTTTCAACCTCACCCCCTGTATCCCCCTCTCCTTCGAAGGAGAGGGGGAGGATATTAAAAGGAGGGTCTTCGCCCCTCTTAGACACCCTATTAAACCTACTTCCCTTCAATCTACCCCTGACAAATGAGCTATAATGTAAACCAATTATTATCCCATAAAGGGGGGATTTATGGCAGAACAAATGGTTAGTTTCTTCGTCTCTGGGTTCGTCTACCCCGGCATCTTGCGGAACCAAGTGCTCTTGGGGATTGGTCTGGCTGTTGCCTTTGGTGCAGTCTGGTTTATTCCTTACTGGACGCCAATTCTTAAGAAACCATGGGCCTGGGCAATTCTCGCCGCCGGTGCCTTTCTGAGCTGGGCTGCTGTTGCCTTTATTCAAATCCCCCTTCAGTTCTGGACCGGCCAAGCACTGAATTACTTCTGGAGCCAAGAGGTTCTCATGAGCTGGCTTCTGCTTGCAGCGGTGCCAGGTATACTCCTCAGCGGGCTGGTTCAGGAAGGGTCCAAGCTGGTGCCGGTGGTTATCTACTGGTGGCGTAAGGGGAGGAGTATTGACCCCAAACTGGGGCTGGCTATCGGAGCTGTAGCCGGAATGGGACTTGGTGTTTTTGAGGCGGTGTGGGTACATAACACCATCTTTGCCTCTGGCTGGAGTTGGGAAGCGGTGCAAACTGGCGGGCTGATAGCACTGGCTCCATTCTGGGAGAGATTTTTCACTGTAGCCTTTCACATCGCCGCCAGTGCGCTGGCTGGCTGGGGTCTGGCTAAGGGTTGGGGATGGCAGTTTTATCTCCTCGCTTCTTTCCTGCACGGCTTCTTGAACTACAGCGTTATTCTTCTAAAATTAGGTCTTATAACAGGCGTCCAGATGGAAATATTTGCCGCCGTGTGGGCAGCACTGGTAACAGCAGGCGCTCTATGGCTTCGCTGGCGAAAATCAACAGAATTAGCCGAATCAGAAGTTTAGCACCGCTTAAATTCTAGGCGCAGAACCTGTTTGGTATTATCGGTAACCTTTACCCTGTCATCTATGCGCCAGCCAACTACCCAAAGAATGTGCTCTGGTGAGCAGACAAGGGGGACTTGCTGCCGCCAGGCTTGAGAGATTTTGGCGTCTATCATAAACTCATTTACCTTCTTGGGCTGGCTCACGCCTAGTGGCTGAAACCTGTCCCCCGGCTGGCGACAGCGCACTAGCAGTTTATCACCAGTTTTGTCCAGGTCAAGGTAGGCGGTAAAGAGGTTATTTATTGACCCCATCCCCTTTATCCCCTTCCCCTTACCAAGGGGAATCGTAATTTCCGAAGGGGCGCTAGCCCCTTCGGGCTTCCCTTTTATTATTTTCTCTGTCATCTGTTCCCGGTCTATGATGGTTGCCTCTACACGCCATCCAGGTAGCAGGGTTTCGCCGGGAATGTTTAATTGGGACTCGTCTCCTAGAATGGGGAATGGGGATAGGGCGGCGAAGTCCGAGGTTAACAGATATTGTTTGTATTCTATGGAAAAGATTAGCCCCCCAGGCAGGCTGAGCCTTTTACCTGCCGGCTTAGTCGCTAGGGACATCATTTCTTCAATGTGGCGCATTTCAATGTCTTTGGCACTGCTCAGCAATTTTTCTGCCGATGCTCTGAGCAGGTATCGTTGCAAAGCGGGGGGCAATTGGTCAAACCTTTCCTTATCTAAAACAATGCTTTTCTCCTGTTGTTGAGCAACCTCATCCCATAATCGGGCAATCTGCTCATCCAGAAAGTTGATGTCATCGCTGGCAATGCGCCCAGTTCGGAGCAAGGCTTCAGCTACACGGGGGTTATAGCTCTCGAGGAGGGGCAGGAGCTGTTGGCGGATTCTGTTTCTTAGCGGCGATAGTGAAAGGTTAGAGGCATCCAGCCGGGGCATAAGCTGATGCTGGTGGCAATAGTCTTCTGTCTCCTGATGCCTTACCGTCAGAAGAGGTCTTACTATAGTTAGGCTATTGGACGCTGATTGCCAGACAGCGATTGGTTGCAATCCCCTAAGCCCCCTGGTTCCTGTGCCTCTGATGAGGTGCAGCAGTATAGTCTCTATGTGGTCGTCCTTGGTGTGTCCTACCGCCACCCGCTCGGCTCCAATAGACCTCGCCACCTGAGCCAGGAAGCTATATCGCACCTCACGGGCTGCCTCTTCCAATGAAAGGCGGTGCTGGGCTTGATAGCCCGTTACATCCCTCCCCTCTATAGTAGCTGGAATACCCCATTGTTGGGCTAAATGGGAAACATAGTCGGCGTCAGCCTCAGACTCAGCGCCCCGCAGTTGGTGGTTAAGGTGAACCACCTGTAGCTTTACCTCTAGCTCCCTCTGGAGCTTGACCAGAATATGGAGCAGACACACTGAATCTGGTCCACCGGATACTGCCACCAGCAGCTTCTCACCACCTGATACTAGGTGATGCTGCTGAATGAAGCCTAGCACTCGCTGTTCCAATATTGGCTGTTGCCTTTCTCTCTTCATATGCCATATCAGTTAGCTTGTTTTTAGAACCAGTTTGGTGCGGTGGATGGAATGGGGATGTTGGGCGAAGCCTAGGGCTGCGGCCACCTGCTCCGGTCTTCCAGAACCACCGCTATCACAGCGCAACCTCATGCCTATGGCGCAATAGCCACTATGCCAATCAATGAGCCACAGGTCATCAATTAAAGCCCTCAGGTCGTAGTTGCGGGTGCCGGTGTCCCGTTGATGGTGCCAGGGCAAGTGCTTTACCGATAGCAGAGAGTTAAGTGCTGACTCTATAGCCTGTTGCTCCTTTTCAGTTTCTACTTCAACCTTATATTCGGCGTAGCCAACCTGCGATTGTAGAGATGGCATGGTCGGGGTTACCGGATACACCTGTAGTATTTCCATGCCAGGTGGCAATTGCCGACTTACCGCAGTGGTGAAGAAATGTGGGGAGACCCATTTGGTAAATAAGA
Organism: Dehalococcoidia bacterium; assembly: GCA_030608005.1. Classification (GTDB taxonomy): domain Bacteria; phylum Chloroflexota; class Dehalococcoidia; order Dehalococcoidales; family BS750m-G39; genus JAUWIX01. The sequence continues at coordinate 12,686 of JAUWIX010000021.1, read as the reverse complement.
TATCCATTAGCTCGGCTTGGCTGGTTACCCCCACCGGCAAGGGGGCGGCTAGTGATATCCGAGGGTGGGGGCTGAATCCCTCACTGTAGGCTAGTGGTATCCCAGCTCGGTGCAGAGCTCTTTGCCACAAACGCATTATATCCAGATGGGAAATGAACTTTATCTCTTCCCTTCGGCAGAACCTAATCCGCAGTCGCTGCATGCTTTTCCTTGGTCAGTAGAATCTTCTCGATTTTCATCCCTCGCATCTCAGTTATAACTATCTTCAGCCCTTTATACCTTAGCTGCTCACCTTGTTTGGGTATGTGCCCCAAAAGGTCGAGGACAAAGCCGGCTACTGTCTCATAGTCACCGGTGGGTATCTCTAAACCCATCTCTTCATTGGCTTCCTCAACTCGCATCCCGCCATCAATTTGGAAGGTATACTCGTTGATTGTTTCATACTCCTTTTCTATCGCCGCCAGCTCATCGCCTACCGGACCGACGATTTCCTCCACCAGCCGGCTGAGGCTGACTATACCTGCAGTGCCGCCAAACTCGTCGACCACCACCGTCATTCGGTAATTTTTATCCCTCATCTCGGCAAAGAGTTCGTTAATTCGTTTGGTCTCAGGGGCAAAGTAAGCAGGGCGAATCAGGTCATCAATGACACCATCATCACTGACAGTCCCCTTAGCCTTAGCCATAAGTATATCCTTTACCGAAAGGATGCCGATTACATTATCCATGTTATCCTCATATACCGGAAACCGAGATAGCGGGAATTGGGCGTAGAGAGTGAGGAAATCGACTAGCTTGGTGCCCTTCTCTACCCATACCACCTCTGTGCGTGGCACTATAACCTCCCTGACCGGGCGGTTGCCAAACTCAAATACCTTGTGCAGCATCTCAGCTTCTTCCTCCTCCACCGTCCCCTCTCTATGTCCCACCGATATCATGGTTCGGATTTCCTCCTCGCTAGCCAGGGACCTGGGCACAGGCGTCCCGCCCAACAGTTTACTAAATCCTGAGGCAATCCAGCTCAGCGCCACCACAAAGGGGGTAAGCAGCCAAGAGAGCGCCGCTATCGGTCGAGCAAAGGCGAGAGACAAGCCCTCAGCGTGCTGGGTGGCTATGGTTTTGGGGGTAGTTTCACAAAACACAAGGAGAATGATGGTTAAACCTATAGTAGCAATGAGGATACCCCACTGCTCCCCCCAGATGCGGATGGCTAGGAAGGTAGCTAAGGCAGTAGCCGCAATGTTTACGAAGTTGTTGCCCAGCAGAATGGTGGACAGAAGCTTCTCCGGTCGCTCCACCATCTTGGCTACTCGTTTTGCCCCCCTTACCTTGGTATCAACCAGATGCTCAACCCTTATCCTCTGTAAGGAGATAAAGGCTGTTTCTGAGCTGGAGAAGAAGGCTGATAGGAGAAGGCAGAGGACAAGAAACACCAGGTACAGTGTTTCAATACCTGACATATAACATCACCCCACTCTTAGGTCCAATAAACCCCCTAAATAGTCCCTTTCAGTCATCATAGCATTGGCTAATAGGTGTGTCAAAGAGCTTTTGAGGTTGTTTAACAACCCTATCCCCTGTATCCCCTTCCCCTTATTAAGGGGAAGGGGAAGATAATTTAGTAAGAGGGGCTTTGCCCCTCTTAAACACCCGGCTAGATTAACCTCCTTCAAAGGAGAGGGGGGAGGAAATGTAGAGAGGGGCGAAGCCCCTCCCTTACCTATACCCCCCCCCTTAACAAATAATAAGGGAAGGGGGGCAGGGGGATAGGTTTCTAAACAATCTCTGTGGTTATTTGTCTTCGGGTGTCTATGCTATAATCTTGAGGTATGAAAATCCTGGGTATCGAGACCTCTTGCGATGAAACAGCGGCGGCAGTGGTGGAGGATGGGGCAACAATCCTGTCCAATCAGATTGCCTCTCAGGTGGAAATCCATGCCCGCTATGGGGGCGTTGTCCCTGAGGTAGCTTCCCGTCAGCACATCCTGTCCATTATCCCCATACTAAAGCAGGCAATGGCTGAGGCCGGGACTACCTGGAACGATTTGGTTGGCATTGCCGTCACTATTGGGCCAGGTCTGGCTGGCTCATTGCTGGTGGGAGTAAATGTGGCTAAGGCTATTGCTTTGGCTCATGGCTTGCCTCTCATCGGGGTTAACCACCTGGAGGGTCACATCTACGCCAACTGGCTGGTGGACCACAGCATTGATTTCCCCGTGGTCTGCCTTATTGTTTCTGGGGGACATAGTGATTTGGTGTTGATGAGGGGGCATGGTGATTATCTGGTATTGGGGCGAACCCGAGACGATGCTGCCGGCGAAGCCTTGGATAAAGCAGCCAGAATATTGGGCTTGGGCTATCCCGGCGGTCCAGCTATTGAGCAGGCAGCCAAAGCAGGCACGGCTTCCATTCCCTTACCCCGCGCCTGGCTAAAGGAGAGCAGTGACTTCAGCTTTAGCGGGGTTAAGACGGCACTACTGCGACTGGTGGAAGGGGGTAAGGTTTCATCGGTGGCTGATGCTGCTGCCAGTTTTCAGCAGGCAGCGATTGATGTCCTGGTCGCCAAAACGGTGGCAGTAGCCAAGGAGCGCCAGGTGAAGCAGATTTTGTTGGCTGGGGGGGTGGCATCCAATGAACTGCTTCGGAACTGGCTGGCGGAAAAATCACCCCTCCCCGTCCTGGTTCCTGAGCCTATATTGTGCACCGATAACGCAGCCATGATTGCTGCCTGCGGCTACTACTGCCTGCAGGCGGGCAAGATAGACGGACTAGACCTGGATGTGGTGCCCGGCCTCAAGCTGGCTTAAGGGGCAGCAATGGCACCTGCCTTGACTGCATAGAGTATTATAGATATGGATTAGCCCCTGCTGGCGCTGGGCTGAATTGACCAGGCTGCTGTTTAGCCCAAGCTGATTCATCATATGCCTTTCTATAGCATTTATTGCCAGTCTGTGATAACTGTGATAAAGGGCAAAGGCTTTCCTCTCGACCAGAGGTTGGGAGTTGAATTTGCTCCAGGCAAGGGTGAAGGGCAAGAGCACATTTACCGCAATATCAGCCGCTCGCCATCTGCCGAGGAGGGTTGGATTATCTCTCTTGCAATCTAAGCCAAAATCAAAGTGGCTCGCCCAATAGCCATCGGCAGTAACCCTAAATCCATTTTCTAATCTGAGGTAGCCCCCACTTAGCGGTGTCTCTTTTATCATATCCACCACCTCTGCGACCATCCCTCTTCCCCGGTAGCGGAGGATGAGGTAGCTCACAGCTGCTATGCGGCGTAGGGGAAAATTGTTTGGTCTGACCTTAAATAGCTGCCAGTCATCCTTGGACATCGCCTTGGTGTAGCTGGAGGAAACCCATAGCCTCTCCAACTTGTCTACCCATTTGTCATCCTGATATCCCTGGTGCCTATTCTGGCGCTGCGAGGGTAGTAGCCCAGCCGTGCCCAGAAGTAGCGCCTGTAGCTGGGCAAGTCGTTCTTGGCCTGATATTTCGCCCTGAGTCATAGACTGTAGAATGTTAAGTGGCAACCTTTTGGCCAGCTTGAGCATGGGCAGTTTATTCTTGGCATAACCTAGGGCCTCCATTACCCCTTGATAAAGGCACTGGCTTGCCTCTGTTTGGGTCAATTCGTCTTGGAACTGGGCAGCCCTGGCTGAAAACCGCTCCTCCCCAGCACTATCTAGAAATTGTGCTAAGCTATCACTAGCTAAGCCTTTTACCGTTTTATGGCAAGGCATGCTGGAACTGACTGGAGAATGAACCAACCTAGGCCAATGGCTGCTGGAACTCCCTATATATTTATCTAGGGCGAGGATGGGCGCTATTTTCCCATTATGGAGATTAGTGGCTGCCTTACTATTGTGCCACATCACCACATGCAGGATTACCCGGTTATAAGCTGGGTCTTGGTGATGTCGGTGAGCTCGCCAATCGCTGGATTTGACATGAACCTCTATGTCCCCCTTTGTTATCCCCTGGCTGGTGGCAATAACCGCGTCCCGAAAATCAGCCCCTCGGCGATCGTTTTTCCTTCCTGGGTAGATTATCCTTATCGGCTCACCGCCTTCAGTGGTCAGCCCAGCTCTATCCATTAACTGTTGCCACATTTCAACCACTGCGCTCTCTGGGAGATTATTGGTCAACCTGCCCCCTTTAGCTTTTTATTTGGGGACCCTACCCCCTTTAATTAGCCCAAAAATCAAGATTTTCGGGGACCCCGGTTAAGCACCCAGAAAAATCTTTGATTTTCATGGGAACCTGCTTTATCCCTTCCCCTTACCCTGAAGGAGTGCCTTAACCGTATCCCACTTTATCCCCAGGGCTTGGCTGACTGTAGTGCCTTTCCATGGAGGCATTGGCATTATCAGGCGGAACAAGGTTTTGAGGTTCTTCACACTGGTATTACCCAAGCCGCTTTCAGCCTCAGCAACAAAGCAGTAGCCTACACCCGGTTCGTTGAGGATGTACTTGGGGTTGGGGGGATCTGGCTCTATCTTCTGACGCAGATGCCAGACATAGATGCGAACATAATCCATGTCATCAATGTATTCCCAGCCCCACACCCGTTCCAGCAGTTGCCTATGAGTAACAACACGGCCCCGCTTTTCTATTAGGGCGATGAGTAAACGAAACATCGTCGGGCTTAACTTTACCCTTTGCCCTGCTACTAACACTCTCCAGCGGCTAACATCAACTGTGAGATACCCATCGCTGTAAATCGGCTTGTCGTTAATTTCTTTTGCCATTTTCAGCCACCACTCTCTCTGAGGAATTATAGTTTCTGAAGGGGCGTTAGCCCCTTCGGGCTTCCCTTTTATTGGGGAAGGCAAACTATCAGGTTTTGAAGGGGATTTTTACCCATCAAAAACAAAATTTTTGATGGGACCCCCATGTAATTTGCCCCTTCAATCTACCCTTGATAAATGACGCTCTCTCTGGCACTGTTTTTACACGATATCGTGTATCAACAGCCCCAAAAAAGCGGTTTAGCCAAGCTAAACCGCTTTTTTATCCCCGAAGTAGCTTGATGAACCTCAAGCCACCGTCATACATGGTGATGTTATTGAACAAGATGTGGCTTTCCTTATCACCTATTATTTGTCTCAGCTGTTCTAGCTCCTCACCGGTGTAGCTGTGACGGTAGCCAGGACCACAATGGAGTCGGAGGTAGTTGATTGCGCCATGTAGTGGCATCATTTCCAGAGGGTTGGTACAGTGAATGAGGTTTAATTCTTGACACAGGCTGATGATCGCCTCTTGGCTCCACTCCCCACGAGGCTCCCAGGCGAAAAGGAGTTTGTCTCGGACCAATGATTGGAAGAACTTCCTCATGTGGTCAATATTTTCCCCGCCAGCCACAAAGCTTGCCAGGCATTGAAACAGTATAATCCTAGCTCTTACCGCCTGGGCGATTTCCCTAGTCCTTTGCCATGCCTTAATGGTGAACTCAAAATCGGCTGGTGCTGCCTGTCGCCACTTCACCACCGTTTCAATTTGAGGGGGCTTATAAAAGGTCTGCTGAACCTCAATCTGCCTAAACTTTGAGAAATAGTGCTTCATGCCCCGGGGGAAACCGCAGCAACCAACTTTGACCTTTTCCATCATCTTTATTATACACGGTTCCGTGTATAATGTCAAGACTTTTTTGGCAGTTTTTGGGGAACAGCCTGATATTCAAATCCGGCTCGTTCGGCAATAATAGAGAGAAGGGTAATTGAGGCACCACGAGGCTTATACATCCCTGTCTCCCATTCGCTTATTGTTTGCTGGCGTACGCCCAGTCTCTCCGCCAGCTCATGCTGGGTTAGGCTCAGATGGTGCCTTAAGGCTTGAACTTGCTCCCTGTCCCACCGTGGTCGGTTTATTTGATATCGCTGGCTCACATCTGGATTCTACACGATTCAGTGTAAACTGTCAAAGTTGAGGTTGTTTGGTAATCCTCTCCTTTATTACTGCTACTTTGAAGGAGAGGAGGTCATCATAGCTATACTTTATTATGAATAACATTATATATAATAAGTATTTAAGAGGGGCTGATGCACCTCTTTTTAAATTTGTGTTAAACAAGCGTATTCTGGAGAATAAGGCTATATAGGCTTCAGAATGTCTATTAGCTGTGGGCTATAATTGACAGTAGTTGAGTGGTATAATTAGACAAAGGAGCATCATGCATGAAGCAATGCTCTATGAGAAGTTGCCCAACTCCAGGGTAAGGTGTAATACCTGCCAGTGGCGCTGCAATATAGCTCCGGGCAAGTCTGGCGTTTGCCGTGTGTATCAGAACAGAGACGGCACCCTATATAATCTGAACTATGCTAAGGCATCATCGGTAGCCGTTGACCCTATTGAAAAGAAGCCCCTATTCCATTTCTTCCCCGGTAGTCAGGTTTTCTCCCTGGGTGGCTGGGGTTGCAACTTCCACTGCCAGGACTGCCAGAACTGGGAAATCTCCTGCCCTGTGGATAACGAGCCCTGGCTCGGTTCCCGGGAAGTCTCACCTCAGGCAGCGGTGGAACTGGCTAAACGTTACCAATGCGGTGGCATCGCCTGGACATACAATGAGCCCAGCATCTGGTTTGAATATACCTTTGATTCTGCCAAGCTGGCTAAGGAAAACAACCTGTATACCGTCTATGTGACCAATGGCTTTCTCACCCCTGAGGCGCTGGATACCATCGGACCCTACCTTGATGCCTGGCGGGTTGATATTAAGGGTTTCACCGACTCTTTTTACCGTGAACTGGCGAAGGTAAACCGCTGGCGAGGGATACTTGAGGTTGCCAAGCGGGCTAAGGATAAGTGGAATATGCATGTTGAGGTTGTCACCAACATCATACCAACCATGAATGATGATGACCAGCAGCTTGAGGGTATTGCTAGTTGGATAAGAGACGAGCTTGGTGAGCTAACACCGTGGCATGTGACCAGATTCTACCCTCATCACCATATGATGCACTTACCTCCAACCCCTGTATCCACCCTGGAGCACGCCTATGAGATTGGGAGAAAAGCTGGACTTAAGTTTGTCTATGCCGGCAATGTTCCTGGACATAGCAGTGAAAGTACCGTCTGCTACAACTGCGGTAATCTTATTGTAAACAGGTTCGGCTACCAAACCAAGGTAGTCGGTCTAGAGGGTTCAAGGTGCAAGTTCTGCGGGGCAGAGCTTAATTTTAAGACCCCGGAGCAGAGAGGAGGCCATAATGATTAGGAATCCGGCTGTCGCTGGGCAATTCTATCCAGCATCAGCTTCAGAGCTTAAGGCTATGATTGAGGCGATGATTGATGAGAAGGCGGAGAAGGAAGAGGTAATTGGTCTGATTTCCCCCCATGCTGGCTATATCTTTTCGGGGCCAGTGGCTGGGGCAACTATATCTAGAATCAAATTTAAGGACACCTTCGTCATCCTGGGTCCCAACCACACCGGAAGCGGAAAACCACTCAGCATCATGACCGAAGGCATATGGGAAACACCCTTGGGAGAAGTAGAGATTGACTCAGAATTGGCTGAGCAGATTTTAGCCACCTCCAGTCACTTACAAGAAGATTATGCAGCGCATCAATGTGAACACTCCATTGAGGTTCAGCTCCCATTTTTACAATATTTTAAGCCGGATTTTAAGCTAGTGCCCATCGTGCTCGCCTATGCCAGCGGTGCCACCTGCAAGGAAATCGGCAAGGAAATAGCCAAATCGGTTAAGGAATTGGACAAAAAGGTGGTAATCATAGCCTCAAGTGACATGACCCACTACGAGCCGCAGGAGTCGGCTCAGAGCAAGGATAATCAAGCTATAGAAGCCATACTGGATTTGAATGAGGATGAACTGTTAAAAAGGGTTGATGAACTCGATATCTCAATGTGTGGCTATGCCCCAGCAGTCAGCCTTATCGTTGCCGCCAAGGAATTAGGGGCAACAGGGGCAGAACTGGTTAAATATCAAACCAGCGGAGATACCACGGGCGATTATTCAAGCGTGGTGGGCTACGCCGGGATAATAATAAAAGGCGGAGGGGATGAGATGCATCCACTGGCAAGATTAGCCAAGAAAACAGTAGAGACCTATGTTAAGGAGGGTAAGACCCCCCAGCCAGAAGAGCTTACCCCCGAGATGAGGGAGAGGGCTGGTGTCTTTGTTTCCATTCACAAGTTTGGCGAACTAAGAGGCTGCATTGGCACCTTTGAACCCCAGAAAGATAATGTGGCTGAGGAAATTATCGCCAATGCTATCAGCTCAGCTACCAGAGACCCCCGCTTTCCACCCATCGCTCCCAGTGAGCTTGACCAGCTTAGCTACAGCGTGGATGTCCTGACCAAGCCTGAGCCAATACCAGGCAAAGACCAGCTAGACGCCAAGCGGTATGGGGTTATCGTGGAGGCTGGGGCAAGAAAGGGCTTGCTCCTGCCTGACCTTGAGGGGATAGATAGTGTGGACTACCAGATTAACATCTGCCGCCAGAAGGCAGGGATAATGCCCGATGAGCCAATAAAGCTATACAGGTTTGAGGTGAGGAGGTATAAGTGAAAGGAATTGAATGTTCAAAATGCGAATTCAAAAATGCAAAAATAAAAATAGGGAAACAATTCGTATCTGATTAGCTTTGAGAATTGTTTTTATAGTTATGTTAACCTGGTGGGTGTTTTAGAAAAGGTAGATTGAAGGGGTGAAGCCACCCCCCTAACCATTTTACATCTTTTCCCGCCCACCACCCTTAAGGAGGGGGGGATAAGGGGATAAAGGGAGAGTTTTAGAGGGGCGAAGCCCCTCTTACCAATCCTTCCCCCTCCCTTGCCAAGGGAGGGGGATACAGGGGGTGGGTTGTAAAATATCAGGGGGTGAGGATGATTCATGGATTTATTTGAATATCAATTTCAGCAACAGAAAAGCCAGGAGGCACCGCTGGCAGCCAGGATGAGACCGGCCGCTTTGCACGCTTTTGTTGGACAGGAGCACCTGATAGGTGAGGGGCATGTATTAAGAAAGGCTATTGAAGCCGGTAAGATACCATCTCTTATCCTGTGGGGTCCACCAGGCAGCGGCAAAACTACCCTGGCTTATATCATCGCCAATAGCACTCAATCACACTTCAGCCCGGTAAGTGCTGCCAGCGCTGGCGTGGCTGACCTGCGCCGGATAATTGAGGAGGCGAAGGAACGCTATAAACTATACCAACAGAGAACTATCCTGTTTATAGACGAGATTCATCGCTTTAATAAGGCTCAGCAGGATGCTGTTCTACCCTTCGTTGAGGATGGCACTATCACCCTTATCGGTGCTACCACGGAAAATCCCTCGTTTGAGGTTATCTCTCCCCTGCTATCACGCTGTCAGGTTCTCAGCCTGAATCCCCTCGCCGAGGACGAAATTCAGGTCATAATCACGAGAGCGCTAAAGGACGAGTTGAAAGGTCTGGGTCAACTAAATGTAGAGCTGGATGATGATGCCCTGCTCCACCTTATCATCATGTCAAATAAGGATGCCCGGGTTGCCCTCAATGCTTTAGAGATAGCCGCCCTGACTACGCCGCCTGATGCCGAGGGAAAGCGCCATATCTCGCTATCGACCATTGAGGATGCTATCCAACATAGGGCTTTGTCCTACGATAAAGGAGGAGAGCGCCACTACGACATTATCTCAGCCCTGCACAAGTCGATGCGAGGCTCAGACCCGGATGCTTCCCTTTACTGGCTGGCAAGGATGCTAGAGGCGGGGGAGGACCCGCTGTATATTGCTCGCCGCCTGGTTCGCTTTGCCTCAGAGGATATAGGCATGGCTGACCCCCAGGCACTGGTGTTAGCTATGGCAGCCCAGCAAGCTGTCCACTTCATCGGCATGCCCGAGGGCAACCTGGCTCTAGCTGAGGCAGCAGTCTACCTGGCTACAGCCCCTAAAAGCAACTCGCTATATCAAGCTTACTCTCAGGTTCAGGAGGAAATCAAACAAGGCCCTGATGAGCCAGTGCCTATGCACCTTCGCAATCCAGTAACCCCGTTAATGAAAGATATGGACTATGGTAAGGGATATAAGTATGCTCATGACTACCCCGGGCACTTCGTTGGGCAACAAAACCTGCCCAATTCCCTCCAAGGCAAACATTATTATATCCCAAGCGACCAGGGATATGAGAAGCAGGTTGCCAGCCGGCTCAAAGCCTGGTGGCAGGAGGAGAAACCAGTAAAGCCCAAAAAGAGAAGGAAGGGTTAAACCTGGTTTACAACTTTCCCCGTGATGGGACTAGCAAAAACGCCTTGACATGTTATCCCCTAAACATTATACTGAAAAGCACCAAGAATTGACCTACAGGTTAATAAATTGAAGGGGAGGGGGAAAATGGCTGTCTTCGTTGCCCTAGGAACAATAACAGATGCTGGGATACAGAATATGGAAGCGATGGGTACCCGTCATAAGCGGGCAGTGGAGCGCGCCGAGCAGCGTGGTGGTAAGATTCTGGCTAGCTACGCTACGCTTGGTCAATATGATTACCTAGTTATCCTTGAAGCTCCCGATATCAAAACTGCGATGTATGTTTTGACCAGGGAAGCCCATGGAGGCAATGTTCGCTATCAGACAATGGCAGCAATACCAATGGAGGAATTTGCTGAACTTGTCCAGGATTAAGCTAACAGTTTGCCCTTAATATATAAAAACATCAGCGCGGGGTGGAGCAGTGGAAGCTCGTTGGGCTCATAACCCAAAGGTCGCAGGTTCGAATCCTGCCCCCGCTACCAATTTTTGTAACGGTAGGGGGCATAATTCCCGACCGAGAAGAGCCGAAGACACTTTTTATTCTTGCGGCTCCCACTCTTGAGGGACAGATGTTGTCCATGGTCAACTCGAAGTTGTGATAACAGATAAGATAAGCTACATGTATAGTGCAGGTTGGGGGTCCACTCCATCACATCCAAAGAATGTAAAAGCTCTTACTGCTGGGGGATTCAACCTCATTTCTTTTGCTAGCAACAACTGCTTGGATTGCTTTTCTGGGCACGATTAAGCGATTGCGGGATGCCGGCATTAAAGTGATAGGAGCAGGAAAACCAGCTGTTTCCGAAGTGAAGGGCATCCGTGCGGGTAGCCTTAGCTATAATCACAAAAGTGGAGGTCCAACTATGAACACAAGAGAGAACCTTCTGGAAATCGTGGGGGCAGAGAACTTCTCGGACACTCCTGAAGTTCTAGAGACATATTCCAAGGACTTCAGCCTCGCACCCTCGGGGATACCGAATTATGTTGTGAAGCCAAAAGACGCTCAAGAAGTCCGAAAAGTCATCAAGTTTGCCAATGAGCACTTGGTACCCGTGGTGCCAATTAGTTCGGGGGTGCACTTTCATGGAGCTGCCATTCCGAAGCAGGGCGGTATAATCCTGGAGCTAACCAGAATGAGTCAAATTCTGGAAGTCGACGAAGTTAACAGAAGGGTGAGGATGGAAGCCGGGGTAACTTGGGAGCAAATCACCGGCGAATTGGAAAAGAGAGGCTTCAGAATAATAATGCCGTTGTTACCTCACTCTCTGCGCTCGGTAGTTACTGACTATCTGGAAAGGGAAGTGCCTACCAATACTGTATATGATTACGGTGAACCCCTTCAAAGCATGGAGGTAGTTTGGCCCACTGGAGAAATCTTTAGGACTGGCTCAGCCAGTGTAACTGGTTATCCTGATTCGCCCTCAAAAGGGGCTAATCCCTCTGGGCCGGGCTTAGATTTTTATAGGCTTCTCCAAGGTGCTCAGGGAACTATGGGGGTAGTAACTTGGGCAAATCTGAAAATTGAATACCCGCCCAAGATGGACAAGATTTTTTTCGTTCCTGTTCATGACCTTAGCCACATTATGGAATTCCTGTATAGGGTTCTCAGGCTTAGGATAGGTCAAGAGTGCTTGCTCTTGAACAATATTAACTTGGCGACGATAATTGCGGAGGACTTGACCAAGGATTTCGAAAGGTTACGGACATCCTTACCGCCCTGGACCCTCATTTTGATAATAAGCGGAATGCAGAGACGCCCAGAGGAAAAGCTCCAGTATGAGGAAGAAACACTATATAAGATTCTAGGAAATGAGTTCCCGCAAATTTCACTTGCCGGCAGTCTCCCTGGATTTCCCGACTTGGGAAAGAAATTGTTACCAATGCTTCGTAAACCTTGGCCTAAGGAGGTAACCTATTGGAAGAAGCGCTACAAAGGGGCTTGCCAGAGTCTTTTCTTCATCACTAAGCCCGCTTCGGCTCCAAAATTCATCAATAAGGTGGAGGAAATAGCCGTCAGACATAATTATTCGGTAAGCGATATCGGAGGCTATCTCCAGCCTATAGAGCATAACCGAGCTTGCCATCTGGAATTTGACTTCTTCTATGACCCAGCTAGCTATCCAGAGGTAGAAAAAGTTCGAAGTTTATATAATGAAGCCGCCTCAGTCTTGCTAAATGAAGGGGCTCTTTTTACTAGACCTTATGGAGAATTGGCCAAACTGGTATACGAGAGAGCCGCTGGATATACCATGGCACTAAGAAGGGTGAAGAAAATCTTCGACCCCAATAATATTATGAATCCGGGGAATTTATGCTTCTAAGGAGAGCGAAGATGCTTAAAGGGAAAGTAGCACTGGATGTAACGCAAATAGATAACTTTATCTTTGATATGAGCCGGTGCATCAAATGTAAGGGATGCACCTGGGTGGACCACATATA
>JAUWIX010000025.1 GCA_030608005.1 Dehalococcoidia bacterium | reverse complement strand
GGACCATACACCAGCCGCTCCTTGGGGAAAAGGTAGGCAAGCAGCTTCCCGTAGTTTTCTCCATCAGAGCGGGCAGCCAGCCAGCCAATGGTATTATTCTTATTTACCGGGGTGAAGGGCAACATGAGTAGGAACTCCTCCTTCTCCTCATCGGGCAGGCGCATGATGATATAATAAGGCTCCATAGGCTGTTCTTTGCCGGCATAGAACTCTCTGGGCACAGCCCACAGGTCTTCCTTGTTGTAGAATACCCGGACATCTTGCATGTGGTAGCTCTGGTATACCGACGCCTGGATATTGAACATATCCTCGGGATAACGGAGGTGGATTCGCAAGGACTCAGGCATCTGCTCTACGGAGATGAAGAGCTTGGGGAAGATGGCTTGGTAGGTCCGTATCAAAGCATCCTCTGCGTCAATGATATAGAAGGTCACACTGCCATCGTAGGCATCGATAACTGCTTTGACGCTGTTGCGAATATAGTTTAGCCCACCCCCAAGCGGCTCAGAATAGGGATAACGGTCACTGGTGGTATAGGCGTCCTGTATCCAGAATAACCTGCCCTCCATCACCACCAGATAGGGGTCACTGTCCAGCTTCAAAAATGGTGCCAGGTGGTTCACCCTCTCCTGGATGTTCCGATAATAGAGAACCCGGCTCTCAGGGGTCAGCTCGCCACTGATAAGGATATTAACGTCACCAAACTGCCAGGCGTAAACTAATCTGCGGATGAAACTGCCTAGGCTAACCCCATCCTTGCCCTGGTAGTAGCCGTAAACATTCTCGTCACCCATAGGATAGTCAAACTCCTCAGTCTTTGTTTTCACAATCACGTAATCATCCGTCTTTTCCCCAAAGTAAACTTGAGGCTGCTCTATATTGAAGTCACCAACAGGGGGTATATCCTTTACCCAAAGTATCGGCAGCCCCTCAGCACTGACCTCATTAACCGGGCTGAGGGCAATCCCGAAGCCATGGGTGAACTGCAAGCGACGGTTGACCCAGGTCTGTGCCTCTCCGGCCAGTTTCTCCGCAGATAATTCTCGGGCTGAGAGCATGACCTGCCGGTATTCGCCATCAATGATATAGCGGTCAACATCAACATCATAGAAGTCATAATAGAGCCTGATAGACTGTATCTGGTTATAGGTGTCTTTTAGCGGGCGATGGTCCCAGAGTCTGATGTTATTGATAGTTACCTCGTTTTCGGCTATATCCTGGGGGCTTGGTGACTCTTCTGCAGGAAAGGGCTGCTCTTCAAGCTGGCTGAGACCGAAAGCCTCCCTGGTAAATTGGATATTATACTCAATGTAGGGCGTCTCTAGAGCCAGCTCGTTAGGTTCCACCTGAAAGCGCTGTACCGCGGCGGGAAAGATACCGCCAACGATGATGGCAGCCACTATCCATCCCCCAATACCGTAGAGGGACCAACGAAAGTTGCGCCGCAATACGGAAAACAGAATAATCCCCATAAAGATAACCACTACTGCTAAGAGAATCCACTGTGCTGGAAGCTGGGCATGCATATCAGCATAACCGGCTCCGAAGACTCGCCCCCGTTCGGAGAAGACCAGTTCCCAGATGCCAAGCCAGTAACCCCAGGCGAAAAGACCCAAGATGGCTATGGCCAGTCCACCGACATGGGCTAACACCGGCCGGGCAAGGTCAAACCTAAGCCGCTGCACCCCATAGCTGAAAAGGTATACCCCGGCACTGCCGAGAAGGGTAAGTATCAGCGCCCCCAGGAGCCAGCCTCGCAGCAGGTGAAGGAAAGGCAGTGAGAAGACGTAGAAGCCAATCTCCTTATAGAAAACCGGGTCGGTGATGCCAAAGGGCTGTCCGTTAAAGAAGCGAAGCACAACCTCCCAGTTGTTCTGAGCCACCATACCAAATATTAGGCTGAGTAGTATTGTTCCCAGGATAATATTCAACCTGAGTATCGGCTGTATATGGCGCACTATCGCCCATGGCCAAAAACGGGCTTCAGTCTTGGGTGCCAGGCGGGTAGCCAGCACCAGGTTTCCCAGAAACAAGATGCCAAAGATGATAGCCGCTGAGAAGAAGAGCAGCACCTTGGTCTTCAGAATAGTGGCATAGACACTGCCATAACCCAGGCTGCTGAACCAGAGCCACTCACTATAGACCCCCTTCAAGATATTTAGGAAAATAAAGAGAGCCAGAACCCCGGCCACTATTAACAATACCCTAGCAGTGGTCCATCCGTGCTTAGCCGGCGGTGCGGGCTTCTCGCCCTTATCTTCAGGAAACCAGCGCTGCCATTGTCGGTCAAATGAATCCAACCTACTCACCTCAACCTTTCTAAACCATGACTGATAGGGTTACACTGCTCTCTGACCCTCGTCTCCTCCTGGCTATTGAACCAGCCTGAAGCCGTTATAAGTAACAGGATAACACCCCCTATGCCTATCGGTCAATGCCGTGCACACTGCAAACTATGCCTAGCTTCATTTCTGACCGGGAGTGGAAAGCATCCTCCACTCTAGCTACTGGGCACACATTTCATCGTTTTGTTCAGTTCGCGGGAATTAGCTAACTGATGAGTGGTCAATATGCATACAATGCACCCAGTAATGCCGGTAGACTATATCTATAGTCTCCCGACTTTGTGCAATTACCATAGTGGACCATGCAGTATATGAACCGATGTTTCAAAGCAGGTGGCACCTGCCAAGGACCTCAACTAAGAAGCAATTCATGGTCCGCTCTCTGGGTCGCCATAACCTATACCGAATAGTGTGCGGTATATTCTGTAGACCCAGATACAATTTATGTGGTGTAGTTATGCCATAATATGGTGTATCTCCGTGTGCTGGTTAGGTGCGCAGTTGAGTATGCGAAGCGTTTCGGCACATCCATGACCCTGCAATACCGCATACTGCATACCGAATACAGAGCGTCCGAGAATAAGATGTCCACCTGCTAAAATCGTTCTGCTAACCCACCCAATAAAGCTCGCCCGTGTTCCGCCGATAGTGGTAACTCATATCAGGCATACTTATCCCCAAGAGAGCGGTTTCGTTGAGGGTATAAACAGCGGCACAACGCCTCCAAGAGGTCCCATAACCAACTGAGTGCCCCTGATTTTCTTCGCACTTTACCAATCCGTAATTTTTATCAATATACCGACCCCTCGGTATATTTTATGGTAAGCTATCTGGTAAAGTTTAATTATGTGGTAAATAAACGGTAAATAATCGTGCCAAGTGGTAAAGTTTTATATCTACTGTTCGGCATATACGGAAAGTAATTGTTCAGGTGGTGCCAGCTCGCATGCTCACAATAGGTCTTCACCATATAAAACTGAAGGTCCTTAATCTTCAGGGTAACATAACAAACTGCGCTCTTGGGATACCTTGTTTCCATAATGGCTGCCAACACTCTTTGTGCTTTGAGTATTCCATAGGGCGCTAAACTGGGTATCGGACACTGCATACTGTGTGGTCACAGAATAAGATGTCCACTTGCTGATATCATTCTGCTAACCCACCCAATCCATAAACTCTACCATTATCTCTCCCGTGCTTATCAGTATAGGTCTCATCATGCTGGCTCGATACTCACTTGGTTCCCATAGGTCTATTCCACTTTGCAAGTCGAGCCTTAGGGGGCTGCGGCCACAGACCCTGAGGCCGTTACTTGTGCGTATTGGCGAAATCATGGCTCCCACTCTTATCGTCTGGGGAGTACAGGATAGGATCATACCCGTGTCACATGCCCACATTGGGCACAAAATGATAGCGAATTCCCAGTCACACATCTTCAACCAGTGTGGCCACATACCGCAGATAGAGAAGGCGGAGGAGTTCAATCGTTTAGTTATGGACTTTCTGGCTTGGGTCGACAATAATACCACATAATCTTACTGGGATATCTTCATAAATCAAGAAGGAAAGCAGCGACGCTTCCTTTTTCCTTGGTAGCGGGGGCAGGATTCGAACCTGCTTTTGTAGACTAAGGGGACAGCTGCAGTCTTGCCAGCGAATTGCTAGACAGTAGATGCTACCGGACGGCACCAGCCGACTTAAAGCAGAATGGAGATGTGAATAGCGCAATTCTGCATATCACTCAGTGCCGCCAACGGGTACGGCTGATCTGCATTTTCTAATCGGGTGCCCAGTATTCTCTCACCTGTGTGACGAAAGGCATAGCGGAGAGGCGGTTATCTGTTCGGCTTCCCCTGAAGGGGAAGGGGGAAGATTTTGTTAAGAGGGGCTAGCGCCCCT
The DNA here is from genome assembly GCA_030608005.1 of Dehalococcoidia bacterium. GTDB lineage: Bacteria > Chloroflexota > Dehalococcoidia > Dehalococcoidales > BS750m-G39 > JAUWIX01. The sequence continues at coordinate 13,386 of JAUWIX010000025.1, read as the reverse complement.
CTTAAACACCCCAGAGAATAGAGAGTCCAAGAAAGGCGAAGCCTCTCTTATATAACCAATTTCCCCCTCCCTTTGTAAGGGAGGGGGACAAAGCGGGTTCCCAGGAAAATCAAAGATTTTTCTGGGTGCTTAAAGGGGGTGGGTTGCTAAGTAAATGTCTAAGGGGGTGAGGTGCAGAAATATGAACGAGTACACTTGCTTGAATGCACCCCAGAAATAGACTATAATCCCGACGAAAGTTTATTTATGTTAACAGGTTTAGTGATGCACTGTGTTGGCATAGATATAGTTGAAATAGCTCGCATTGAAAAGGCTATAGCCCGCTGGGGGGAATGCTTCCTGCGCCGGGTTTATACCGACCCGGAACTAAAGCTATACCGTAAGAAGCTGTCGTCGCTAGCTGCCCGTTTTGCTGCCAAGGAAGCAGTAATAAAAGCCCTGGGAAAACCAACCAGGGGTGTCAGCCTGAGAGAGATTGAGATATTGTCTGACCCCAGCGGCAAGCCTTTAGTTCATCTCTATGGCAAGGCGCAAAATCAAGCCAAAGGCTTGGGCTTAGACAAGCTGGCTATCAGCCTGTCCCACTCCAGGGAATATGCCATCGCCCTGGTAAGCGGTGAGACAAAATGAGACTATCTCGCAGGTCTAGATTTTGCTTCTCAGCAACCTATCTAGTAAGAATAGCAATGGCTGATGTTGTTTATCTTATGGTAGGAACCCTATCCCCTTTATCCCCTTCCCCTTGGTAAGGGGAAGGGGAATATGATTTTTTTTAAGAGGGGCTAATGCCCCTCTTAAACACCCCGATTAAATAAGCTCCTCTTACATCAGAGGCAAAAGGGGAGTTTGAAGGGCCGAAGCCCCTTCAAGAATAATCTTCCCCCTCTCCTTGAAAGGAGAGAGGGACAAAGGGGGTTCCTAGGAAAATCGAAGATTTTTCTGGGTGCTTAAAGGGGGTGAGGTTGATAAAGAATCTGACATTAAACCCTTTGACCATAAGCAGTTGAGGTGGTAGAATTTAGAAAGAGGGCAAGAGATGTCGGGGCATTCCAAGTGGTCTTCAATTAAGCATCAGAAGGGAGTAACTGATGCCCGGCGGGGGCAGCTTTTTACTAAGCTAGCCCGTGAGATTATCGTGGCTGTGCGGGAGGGAGGCAGTAACCCTGAAGCAAACTTCCGTCTGAGGTTAGTCATACAGAGAGCCCGCGACAATAACATGCCGCTGGACAACATAGAAAGAGCCATTAAGCGGGGCAGCGGTCAGACAGAAGGAGCCAGCCTGGTAGAGATGGTTCTTGAGGGTTATGGACCCAGCGGGGTGGCTATTCTGGTAAAGGCTCTGAGCGATAATCGCAATCGAACCCTGCAGGATGTGAGGAACATATTTTCCCGCCACGGTGGTAACCTGGGGGAGAGTGGCTGCGTAGCCTGGCTTTTTGACTCTCAGGGATTGATTACGGTGCAGACCAATGAACTAGATGCTGAGGAGCTAGCCCTAGATGCTATTGATGCTGGTGCCGAGGATGTCAAGATAGAGAATAACTATATAGAGATTTATACCAAGCCAGAGGAGCTTGAGAAGGTCAGGGAAGCGCTGGGGCAGAAAAATCTGCCTATAGCCTCGGCTGAGCTATCCATGGTGCCCAAGACCACGGTTGAGCTTGAGGAAAAGGCAGCCTTGCAAACCCTGAAGCTGCTGGATAAGCTGGAGGAGCTGGACGAGGTTCAGCATGTCTCCAGCAACGCCGACTTCCCCAACGCCATTCTGGAGAAATACCAATCATGAGCTTATCCCGATGATAATCTTAGGTATAGACCCGGGCACAGTAACTATGGGTTACGGTGTTATAGAGGCTAGAGAGGACGAGATAACCCTGGTTGATTGTAGTGCCTTAACCAGTCCAGGGCGCTCCCCGATAGGGGAGCGTTTGAGCTATCTTTACCATAGGCTTCTGGAGATTATATCTCGCTATCAGCCTGATGCTGTAGCTATTGAGCAACCCTTTATGGCTAAGAATGTAAAAGCGGCACTGGCAGTAGGTAGAGCTCAGGCAATAGCTATCCTGGCGGCAGCCAATAAGGGAATCCCAACCTATGAATATACTCCAGCCAAGGTAAAACAGATGGTTACCAACTACGGGGCTAGTTCCAAGGAGCAGGTTCAGGAGATGGTCAGGCTCCAGCTTGGGCTACCCCAGGTTCCTCAACCAAACGATGCTGCCGATGCTCTAGCCGTAGCTATCTGTCACTTGCGTGAGACCCATTTAGATAGTCTGCTGGCTAAGCAGTGAGGAGGGAAAGTGATAGCCGGTCTTCATGGCACATTACAGGCGCTGGGCAGCGATTGGGCAATCATTAATGTTGGTGGCATAGGCTTTCAGGTCTATATGCCCACCTCCACCCTGAGCACGCTGGGTGCTATCGGTAAGGAGGTAGAGCTGCATACTCACCTTCATCTCAGGGAGGATAATGCCACCCTTTATGGCTTTGCCACCGTTGAGGAGCTGGGACTGTTCCAGACCCTGATTGGGGTATCGGGGTTGGGTCCCAAGCTGGGAATGGCAATGCTGTCAGCGATGAGCGTGGAAAAACTTACCATGGCTATTGTTACCGGCAGCGCTGACCTGTTGACCATGATTCCAGGAATAGGTAAAAAGATGGCAAACCGGCTTATCCTGGAGCTTAAGGGAAAGCTTGCTGCCGGGTGGTTAGGCGCTCCTGCTGCCGGGTTAGCTGAAGAAAACACCGAAGTTTTAGCCGCCCTGACTTCTCTGGGCTATTCGGTTAGTGAAGCCACAAGGGCGGTAGCCAGCCTGCCCCCATCTTCAGAGCTGAGCCTGGAGGAAAAGATTAAGCTGGTACTACAGTATTTTGGGGGGAAGTGATGGGCGAGTTATGCTAATATTGATAACGAGGCACCGATTCACAAAATAATAGGAGGAGAGACATGAATATGCTCGAAGCAATAGCTAATTGGTATGCTTGTCCCTATGGCTTAAAGAATTGCAGAGAGGACTGTAAGAACTACATGTACGTGGATCCGCGTATAGATGAGGAAAAGGGTATTGGTCCAGGCCCAAAAGGCCAGAGGACTCTATGTAGTCTGTTAGACGATTTAGATGGTCAAATTATGAGAAAAACGGAGGATCCCAGATTAGAGGAATAAAATTCAAGCGTTACCGCTAATAACTAAGCACACTCTATGGAATAGTGTGCACAGCCTTCTTATACGCATATACCATGTCGGCGGCTTCATCCCCACCACCAGCACCTCCATCTGTGCCAAGCATGCTGACGAAATATATTTCTATTTCTCTAGCGACTTGAGAGGAACTAGCTCGCCTATAAATCCACAAATCATCTTCTTCATTTACACCATGACCATTAAATAGTCTATCACGTGCGTTTTTGCTAATACCAACGTACCAGCTACGATAGCCTCCACCACCTTTTTTGGATATAGTTCTTAATGTCGCTAATTATTTCTTGTTTGCTCTTTGCCATTATATTTCTCCTTTATATATACCTTTACTTTATTTCTAGGGTAGAGGAGCGGTGGCCCATCCTCTACCCAATAGCAACTAACACTAGTGGCTCAATTTAACGACCATATGTCAGAGTTAGTTGATGACAGGCGATGCACAACACTTCACAATTTGACAAAGTATCGCTACCACCTGCAAGGACAGACACTATGTGATGCGCGTGCCATTGACCCCCATATCGAGTGAAGGTTTTTGGGCATCTTCCGCCATGATGCGGAGCATTCAGGTCATTGTGCTGTCGATGACACTCACAACGTCCGTCTGACCGCGCAAAAGCTTGGTCTTTAACCTCTTCTGAAAACGCCATACTCCAAAGCTCCTAATAAATACTCGCCTGTTAGGAGACGACCGACCACATCCTCTTGACTTTTGGGAAACTGATATGTTAGTATCCCATTGTTATACAAAGTCCCTAACAGGACAGCGTATGTGAAACCTCTTGCCACCGCGAGGGGTTTCACGCTTTTTTAACTAATGAAGCTTCCTTCTGTCGAGAGATACCCAAGCAAAATGAACAGCGCTACCAGGTCTCTTGCCACGAAAATCGAAGCCCTCTTTCTCCAAGATTTTACGAGCTTGTTTCTTATCGACTTTGGGATGTTCCGTTCGAATAATTTTAAGCGCATCAGTCAGTTTCATACCAGCAAAGCGGTAAGACACATCCCCTCCGACAAGAAGCGGAGGCTTTTGCTCACCGAAACGCTCGGCTTCAATGCCGTAGACCTGCTGCAAGGCAGCCATTCTCTTTCCTGCATCTTTCAATTTTTCATCGGTTTTCCGTCTCTCTTCTTGAAGGTTGCGGATTTCCTTTTGAACTTCAGCAATTCTGGCTTCGAGTTCCTTTCTAATATCGCCCGACTGCATTTCGTATTTCACCACCTTCCTCTTATACGATACCATATTTTGGGATTAAATGCAACTATGACTCCTATTACAAACTATACACTAACATATGGACTTTGTCAAGTGAGTACAGTTGAAAATGCTCGGCAAGTTGTGTGTGGATATTTATATTTTAGACACGAAAAAATCTTCTCAATAGGAGTTTTCATATTAGATTAAACAAACTAGAGTTTCGCAACAAGCTCACTATAAGTATAGAGCCTCCAGTAACAAGAAAGTCCAAGAGAGGCGAAGCCTCTCTTTTTTATTTCCCTCCCCCTCATGCTAAGACTACATCTCCCTCTTATGGAGAGGGGGATAAAGGGGGTGAGGTAGATAAATAACCCTCCAGAAGATATACTATTAGTATGCCACCCTTTGAAATAGTCTCCGATTTTAGGATGACTGGTGACCAGCCCCAGGCGGTGGATAGGCTGGTGGAGGGACTTAATAAGGGCTTTAAGCACCAGACGCTGCTGGGGGTTACCGGCAGCGGTAAGACCTTCACCATGGCTAATGTCATCGCCCGGGTGCAAGAACCTACCCTGGTTATCTGTCATAACAAGACCTTAGCCGCCCAGCTCTGCACCGAGTTCAAGGAGTTCTTCCCCAACAGCGCAGTAGAATACTTCGTTAGCTATTATGATTACTACCAGCCCGAGGCCTATATCCCCCGCACCGATACCTATATTGAGAAAGAGGTAGATATAAACGAGGAGATTGATAAATTGCGCCATGCCGCTACCCGCGCCCTTTTTGAGCGCCGCGATGTGCTTATTGTGGCTTCGGTATCGTGTATCTACGGCCTGGGCGAGCCCGAGGAATATCGCAGCTTTGTCTGTAGCCTCAAGCGGGGCAACAGCTACCGTAGAGAAAAGCTCCTCCGCCAGTTGGTAGATATGCAATATGAACGCAACGATATTGATTTTACCAGAGGCAGGTTCCGCATTCGTGGCGATACCCTGGAGATTCAGCCAGCCTACGAGGAGTTAGCGCTAAGGGTTGAGTTCTTTGGCGATGCTCTTGAGCGTATCGTAGAGATAGACCCACTAACCGGTGAGCTATTAGCCGAATTAGACTCGGTGGATATCTATCCTGCCAAGCACTTTGTTACCTCTCATGACAAGCTGATGCTGGCTATTGAAAGTATAAAGCAAGAGCTAGAAGAGAGGCTAACCGAGCTGAAACAGCAAGGGAAGCTATTGGAGGCGGCAAGGCTTGAGGCAAGAACCAATTATGATATAGAGATGCTCAAGGAGGCAGGATATTGCACCGGGGTGGAGAATTACTCCCGCCATCTATCACAGCGCCCTGCCGGCAGCCCGCCATGGACACTGCTGGATTACTTTCCTGATGACTTCATGCTGTTTATTGATGAATCGCACATGACCCTGCCCCAGATTCGTGGTATGTATCACGGAGACCGTTCTCGCAAGGAGACGCTGGTAGAGTATGGGTTTCGCCTACCCTCGGCTCTGGACAATCGCCCATTGAACTTCCCCGAGTTTCAACGGCGCATCAATCAGGTTATCTACACCTCAGCCACCCCGGCAGAATATGAATATGAGCACAGCCAACAGGTGGTGGAGCAATTAGTTCGACCTACCGGACTTCTTGAGCCAACGGTTGAGGTTAAGCCAACCAAGGGACAAATTGACGACCTCCTTGACCAGATTAAGACCAGGGTGGATAAAGGGGAGCGCTGCCTGGTAACTACCCTGACCAAGAGGATGGCTGAGGAGCTGGCTGATTACCTAATAGAGATGGGAATAAAGACCCATTATCTCCATTCCGAGATTGATACCCTGGAGAGGGTGGAGATACTGCGAGACCTTCGCCTTGGCGTTTATGATGTAGTAGTAGGCATAAACCTGCTCCGGGAAGGGCTTGATCTGCCTGAGGTCAGCCTGGTGGCGATTCTGGATGCTGATAAGGAAGGCTTTTTGAGGTCTGAGGGGGCATTAATCCAAACTATGGGGCGTGCCTCCCGCCATATAGATGGGCATGTCATTATGTATGCTGATACCACCACTAATTCTATGGCTGCGGCTATAAGAGAAACACAACGCCGCCGCCAGATTCAGGAAGCCTATAATAGAGAGCACGGCATTACTCCCCAGGGGATAAGGAAAGCAATCAGAGATATTACCGAACGGGTGCGGGTTGTAGCTGAAACTCGCACCCCCTATGTTGCCGCCCCTATCGCTAAAGATGATATAACTCGCCTGATTAAAGAGCTGGAATCACAGATGAAGACCGCCGCCAGAAGCCTGGAGTTTGAGAGGGCAGCACTACTGCGCGACCGCATCATTGAACTAAGAAAGGATTTAGATTAATCCGAAACTGGCTGCTACTTTAGCATCACCATTGACATTTGCCATCTGGCGAACTATTCTAGAATTGGTGATGGTAGGGTGGTAGTATTAATTGTAACCAGTGAGAAATCTGGCATAGATAGGTATAGTCGAGAGATTGCCAAGAGAATAGATGTCAGCAAGATTGAGACCCGGAGATACCTGTCCCTAAAAGAGGGCTATCAGTTAGCAAGGTTGATTGGCAGACAAAGCAGCATCGTCCATCTGCCAAATCAAGATTTTGCCCGGTATGCCATCTTCCTCAATAGCCCATTCATAGTCACTGTGCATGACCTTATCCGGTCGTGCTTTAGTTTCAGTAGTGAAATGCTCAGCGAAAGATTATGGCTAACGCTGGATAAACATTATATTAAGCGGGCGAGCCACATAATATCGGTGTCTCAACATACCAAGCATGACCTGATGCAATACCTGAAGATACCAGAAAATAGGGTTAGCGTAATCTACAACGGAATAGACCACAGCATCTTCAAACCATATAATGCAAAGATTTTAGATAACCCGTATATACTATATGTTGGTTCTGAGAGACCAAGGAAGAACCTAGGGAGGTTGTTTAAAGCCTTTGCCAAACTAAAAGGCGAGTTTCCTGAGTTAAAATTGGTGAAGGTGGGAGCTGTGGGGAGGTCTGAAGGATACCGGAGAAATGTAATGCGGAAGTTAGCCAGCTTGGGGATAACTCAGGATGTCATTTTTGTTGACCTTGTTTCTGAGCTAGAGCTAGCCCATTATTACTCATCAGCCTCGTTGCTAGCCTACCCCTCTTTATACGAGGGCTTTGGGCTTCCCCCGCTAGAGGCTATGGCTTGTGGCTGTCCAGTGGTAACATCCAATAACTCCTCATTTCCAGAGGTTGTAGGCGAAGCAGGAATTATGGTCAACCCCTACGATACTGATGGCTTGGCTCAGGCGATGAAGCAGGTTTTAACCGATGATAAACTAAGGGATGATATGGTCGGAAAGGGGTTGGAGCAGGCAAAGAGGTTTTCCTGGGAAGAGACAGCCAGAGAGACGCAAGAAGTCTATAACAAGGTAGCTGAGCAACACGGTGAAAAATAAACCAAATATAGAGACAAGGCAGGAACGCCGTGACAAGAAGCTCAAGAAGAAGCGAGAGAAAATGCCCAAGCATGGGAGAAGTCTAGCTAGAATATACATAAATGCTATTTTGAAGAGGTTGAGGGGGCGGGAGAAGTGAGATAATAATTAAGAGGTGGAATATGGGCAAAACACCTAGTGCGTATGAGCAAGACTATTTGAGACGCAAAGAACAGGAAGAAAGAGAGGCCTTCTTTAAGGTCTTCGACAGAGAAACTGATAGAGGCTTGGCAATTGCTTCAGTTTGCTATCTAGACGATATGCTGGAGAAACTGATAAGAGCTGCATACAGGAAAGACCCGAGAATCAAAATACTATTCAAGAACAACCAAATTCTGCAGCCCTTTTATAATAAAGTTTGTATTGCCTATTTCTCCGGCTTAATTCCAGAAGCTGTGTATGATGATTTAAAATTAGTAGGGGAGATTCGGAATAAATTCGCCCATTCCGTACTGGAAACTCTAAGTTTAAACGATGTATCTATTGCTCAAAAAATAGACAAGCTTAGACAACTGCCAGCTGATGCTAAAAAAGAGTATCCACCACGATTGAAATTCTTGCTTATTATTGTCCACATCGGTTCTCTCTTGCGCGGTTATAGGGAAGGGCTATTGGAATTGGGACTGATGAGGATTGGAGGGATGTTTAATACAGATGTCACTACCCTACAAGGTTGTATCCTTACACCTTTAGAGATTAAAGAAATTCTAAAGCGAGTATCAGAAAAGTTAGAAGATTACCATCGTGAAGAAGGCTGACAAATAGAAAAGACAGGGACTAGCTCAGCGTTCCAAGTTGTAGTTATGTTTGCTCTTCCCTCTTAATCTCTTCTTCCTCAAGCTGCTCCATAAGGCGGGCAGCCCGGGGATAACCGATGTGCAATCTCCGTTGCAGGTAAGAGGTAGAGATGTGCTTATGTTCCTGTGCCAGTTGTTTGGCAGCGTCCAGAAGTGGGTCCTCGGGGAAGCCTCCCCCTCTGGCACTAGTTAGGGGCAGGGCAAACTCCTCAATTCTTAGCGATGCTGCCTCTTCCCTCCGCTGGCTGCCCCAGAAATAGACCAGCCGCTCTGTCTCAGCATCGGAGACATAGCAACCCTGGAGGCGTTTGGGCTTAGCTGCCTCAGTAGGCATATAGAGCATATCTCCCCTACCCAGTAGTTTTTCAGCACCTCCCATGTCAAGAATAGTGCGTGAATCCACCTGAGAGGTAACAGCAAAACTAACACGGGTGGGAAAGTTAGCCTTAATCAATCCAGTGACCACATCTACCGATGGGCGCTGGGTAGCCACGATGAGGTGGATGCCGGTAGCTCGGGCAAGCTGGGCTAATCGGCACAGGGTATGTTCCACTTCATCAAAGCCTGCCATCATTAAATCGGCAAGCTCGTCAATAACAAGTATCAAATAAGGGAACCTCTCATCCCCTAGCTTGTTTCTATTGTAACCCTCAATGTTACGGGCACCAGCGGTAGCCAGTTTTTGATACCTCTTATCCATTTCCTTGTTGAGCCAGCGCAGTGTGCCCAGGGCTTTGTTGGTATCTACTATGACCGGGGTAGCCAGGTGAGGTATGCTGTTAAACGAGGTCAGCTCTACCCTCTTGGGGTCAATCATAATAAACCGCACCTCATTAGGAGAATTATGTAGCAGCAGGCAACAGATAATAGAATTCAGGCAAACGGTCTTGCCGCTTCCGGTAGCCCCAGCGATAAGCAGGTGGGGCATTCGAGATAGGTCAGCAGCTATCGCCTCGCCGCCGGCACCCTTCCCCAGTGCCAGACACAGCTTAGACTTAGCCTCTATTTTCTGAAAAACGCTAGTCTCTATTACCCCCCGCAGACTAACCAGACCGGAAATTGTATTGGGCACTTCAATCCCTACCACTGATTTACCCGGCACCGGGGCTTCAATCCTGATGCTTGATGCCGCCAGAGCTAGAGCCAGGTCATTAGCCAGAGAGGTAATTCTCTCCACCTTGACCCTTGTCTTAGATACCTCCTCCAGCCGGACCTTGACATTTCCGTCTTTATCCCTTTCCTTTATCTCCTTCATCCTCCTATCCCAACCCGGCTCCACACCAAACTGGGTGACGGTGGGTCCAGCATTTATCTGCACCACCTTAGCCTCAACACCATAGCTAGCTAAAGCGTCTTCAATCAGCCTGGCTCTCTGCATGTTATCAGCCTGACCGAACTCAATCTCAGGGGCACTATCCAGAATATCAATGGGTGGTAACTTCCAGCCATCAACGGTAACTAATGCCGGTGATTCGCCATATTTCTTCCATACCTCCTGTGCTACTTGTCGTAATTCCTGTTGACTGGGGGTAGGGGTAAGCACCGGGGTTACAGCCTCAGTCTCCTTGGCCGCATGTTCCTGAGGTATAGTCGGAGGGGTTGATATCGGCCTCTCAGCGGTAGCAGGTGCGGCATAAGTCACCGGTCTGGGGGCGGGACGCTTTTTAAGCTGTTCGCCCACCCAAGAAATGGAACTAACCACAAGGCGCAGGCAAGCTCCGGGGGCGACCAAAATAATACCTATAACGGCTAGCCCCAGCAGGCGAAGGGCACCGATAAAATCAGGATAGCCAATGATATTCTGGCCAAAGCTGCCCCCCAGCCTGAAAAAAGCTAATGTTCCCCAAACTACCAGGATAAAGGCAATACCACCAAGCCACTTATTCCATTGATAGAGCTTCCAGCGACGAGCCAAAGCTGATAACTGCCGCCGCCATATCAGTCCCATTATGATTATAACGGCTATGGCGATAAGAGCTATCCCCCAGCCAAACAACTCTAAAGTGCTATCCCTAATACTGGCAGCCCATGAAGTCAGTGTCGACCACTGCCAGAATAGCACTGATATAATGATAACTAGCAGTATAATCCGCCGCACCGGTGGCAGCACTATGAAATGGAAAAATCGGCTCCACCCCGACCTTCTTTCCGGCTTGGGCTGCCTTCCAGGCTTGGGCTTAATATTAACCTTCCTCTTAGCCATATAACCCCTCTAAGCTACACCTTCACCATAACCGGAAGAATCATGGGACGGCGTTTAGTCTGCTCATAGTAAAACCTATTCAATACGTCCCTAACTTTGGTATTGATAAAGCCCCACTCAGCAGGGCGGACACCACTATGGTCTAAGGCTCGAGCTACCACGTCACGACTCTCCTCTATCATATCTTTAGCCTCCCTAGTATCAACAAAACCTCTGGATACAATATCAGGGCGCCCCACCAGTTTGCCAGTTTGCCGGTTAACAGTGATAATCACCACCACTATTCCATCCCTGGATAGCATCCTCCGATTACGGAGGACAACGCTGCCAACATCACCCACGCTCAGACCATCCACATACACATTACCCGAGCTAACCTTGCCCGTTATCTTGCCCGCCTGTGGGCTAAGCTCGAAGACATCGCCATCTTCCAGCACGAAGATATTCTCCTTGGGGATACCCACAGACTGGGCTAATTTAGCATGGAGACTCAGGTGGCGATACTCGCCATGGATAGGTATAAAGAACCTTGGCTTGACTAAATTCAGCAACAGCTTTAGCTCTTCCTGACTACCGTGCCCATGGACATGAACCTGTGCCACCTTAGCATAGAGAACCTGAGCCCCCTGCTTGAAAAGGTTGTCCACAGTTCTGTTAATTACAGCTTCATTGCCCGGGATAGGGGTGGCTGACAGAACCACTGTGTCCCCGCGAAGGATATGAACCTGACGATGGTCTCGATTGGCGATACGAACCAGGGCTGAGGTTGGTTCCCCCTGGCTTCCGGTAGTGATAAAGACCACCCGATTATGAGGCATGCCTTTGAGTTCATCAAGCCGAGCTAGTATGCCATCAGGAGCCTTTAGATAGCCCAGCTCTAGGGTCATGCGCACTATATCAGTCATACTACGCCCAACAATAAAGACACGGCGCTGGTGCTTGGCTGCAGCGTCAATAACCTGCTGAATGCGAGAGACCAGCGATGAGAAGGTAGTCACAATCACCCTACCCGGTGCTTCAGCCATGACACGGTCCAAGGTTTCGCCAACCACCCTCTCTGATGGGGTATAACCAGGGAGTTCAGCATAAGTGGAGTCTGAGAGCAGAAGCAATACCCCTTGTGCTCCTAGCTGAGCCAGCCGGGAAAGGTCGGTTGGTTTACCATCAACTGGAGTATAATCAAGCTTAAAATCTCCGCTATGAACAATAGTGCCAACTGGGGTATGTATGATTAGACCTGCCGCGTCAGGTATGCTATGACAAACAGGGAAGAACTCGACCCTGAATCTTCCCAGTGTGACCTGACCGCCAAAGGGTACAACCTTAAGCTTAGCCCCTGCCAGTGCCTTCCTTTCCTTAAGCTTCACCGAGATAAGACCCTGGGTAAGCCTGGTGGAATAAACAGGCACATCAAGCTGGGGCAGCAGGTAAGGCAAGGCACCAATATGGTCTTCATGACCATGGGTGATAACTATGCCTCTTATTTTCTCCCGCCTCTCCAGCAGGTAGCTGATGTCCGGGATTACCAGGTCGATACCCAGCATTTCCTCCCCAGGGAACATGAGACCGACATCAATGACGATGATGTCGTTTTCACATTCCATCGCCATCATATTCTTGCCGATTTCAGATAGCCCACCGAGAGGGATTATTTTTAATCTTGGCTTGGTCATAATTTTTCCACCTAAAACATAGTTAATTGCTGTGGTTGTTGTTCTTCTTGGATAGTTTCCGCCCGGGCTAGGAGCGATGGGATTTTAAGCATATCCTCTTCTATAGTACGGCGTAAGCTCTGCTGGTGAAGAGCCGCTGCTGGGTGATACATAGCATAGTAGATAACATTATCCCGCTTTTGAGCTGTGCCATGAATCTTACTTATGCTCTTGCCGGGGAAGAACATCGTCATAGAGTAACGCCCCCGGGCTACAATCATCTTAGGGCGAATTATCTCAATCTGGCGTTCTAGCCACTGGCGGCAGTTTTGAATTTCCATAGGTAGGGGGTCGCGGTTTCCATGCGGACGGCACTTAATCACATTGGCAATATAAACCTGCTCCCGCCTCAAGCCGATGGAAGCCAGTAATTCATCCAAGTATTTTCCCGCTGGTCCTACAAATGGGCGCCCCTGCTGGTCTTCATGCCAACCTGGTGCCTCACCAATAAACATTATATCGGCATCCTCCGCCCCTTCACCAGGCACTACCTTATTTCGATATTTGGCTATTTCACACTGCTGACAAAGCGCAATCTCTGTATAAAGCTCACTCAGAGCTGACATACCGACCAGCCTTTTGATTATGATAACACGGACAATATGTCAAGTCAATTTAAGAGAGTGTTATCTACCTCACCTCCGCCTAGGGCGGACTCTGTCGACCCCTTTATCCCCGTCCCATACAAGGGAGGGGGAGTTATTTTATAAAAGAGGGGCTGGCGCCCCTCTTAAACACCCCAATAAAGCGAGGGTTTAAGGGCAAAGCCCCTAT
>JAUWIX010000034.1 GCA_030608005.1 Dehalococcoidia bacterium | reverse complement strand
TGGCATCAAAGCCGCACTTTTTAGCTCGTAGCACCGCTGGCGACTCCGGGGTGTAGCTCTTGGGCGTAGCCGAGTAAGTGGGGCAATATACGCATTGCCCTGGGCATTTCAAAGGCAGGGTCATCACTGCCACCGGGGTAACCCCGGATATAGTCCTTGTAAATTTCTTCATACTATGCCATAAACAGTTTAGCAGATTGAAACTCGTGATAACAACCTGATATTCTCTCAAACAGGGGTGTCTGAGAGGGGCGAAGCCCCCTCTCCTAAAAAATCCTTCCCTCTTCCCCTTGAGGGGAAGAGGGATAAAGGGGGATGGGGTGAACAAAAATATATTCAACCAGATAGCCCCTGGCTGGTATAACTTCAGGCACTGGTCTATATTCCGCAGTGAGCTGGAGGCGCTGGCACAGCGGTGGCAGAAAGGGAAGCTACTAAACATTGGCTGTGCCCACGGACCTGACTTCTTGCCCTTCAGGCAGGGCTTTGACCTATATGGAGTGGACTTCTCCGCTGAGATGCTGAAGTTCGCCGGAAAATACTCTCAAAAATTTGGCTTTGCTGTCAATCTGGCGCTGGCTGATGTTTGCTACCTTCCCTATCCTGATGAGACCTTTGACTGGGCAATCTCGGTGGCTACCTATCACCATATAAGGGGGGAGGGGCAGCAGGTAGCACTAAAGGAACTAAAGCGGGTATTAAAGCCGGGTGGTGAAGCCTTTATCACGGTGTGGAACCGGTGGCAACCGAGGTTCTGGTTCAAGCCAAGGGAGGTGGCTGTCCCCTGGCGGAAGAGGGGCAAGACCCTATATCGCTATTATTACCTATTCTCTTATCCTGAGCTAGAGAAGCTGGTAAAGAAAGCTGGCTTTAAGGTATTAAAATCCTTCCCCGAAAACTCCTACCGCTTCCCAATAAAGCTCTTTTCAAGGAATATATGTTTTTTGGTGAGGAAGGAGGATTAGGGATTTGCCCAATTTGCTCCCCTTGAAAGACTAAAGGCTCTCTGATTCTTTATTAACCTCACCCCCTTTATCCCCCTCTCCTTGGGAAGGAGAGGGGGAAGAGTTTTTAGAGAGGGGCAAAGCCCCTCTTACACTCCCATTTCCTACTGTCCTATAAAGAGGGGAAGCCTGAAGGGGCGTTAGCCCCTTCAAAATAATAAGTCCCCTTCCCCTTGTTAAGGGGAAGGGGATACAGGGGATAGGGTTAATAACTAACTTATTCCAGCATCTGCCTCAGTTTTATGGCACACACCAATTTTGTAGTTTTATACTACTACCTTCACTCCTCTCTCACCTCATTTCCCCCTTCCCTTATTAAGGGAAGGGGGTCAGGGGGATAGGTTGCTAAATACAATCTCTTTAAAAACAATATTGCAATCGCAATTTACCCGAGAGGAGGGCTATCTATCCAGGGGAATTATCCTAAGCTTTTTATAAGTTTGCTTAACTCTACAAGGTCTTGGTGTAGTCTATAAGCTGTCCCCGGCGGAAGCCCATATGCGCGAACAAGCCCTGTAGCTGGCTATCACGTTGGTTAACCATTATCCGCACTGCGTTAAGCTTCTTGGACTGGCAGGTATCTAACAATACATTGACCAGTTTGCTGGCAATACCCTGGCGCCAATAGTCAGGGTCGACGCCCAGAATTTGAATCAATCCCACTTCAGTAACCGGTTCCCCTACATACGCCCGCCGAGCCAGGATAAAACCTGCCACCTGGCCATTAACTTCAGCTACAAAACTGAGGTCAAGCACTCCTCCCAGGTCTCCGGTAATCAAATCTGTATAGGTAACAGCCCTTCGCGCCCCACTGATTTTCCTGTCAATAGCTAAAACACTATCGATATCCTCAGGTTCCATGGGTCGGATTCTAACTTTACCCTCCTCTCTTTCTATAACACTCATGTAATTGCCTCCTTCTCTAAATTATGGGGTGCATTTCTATATATTGCATCGTATTATCCCCCTTTTTAAACTTTTGTCAATAGGCTTCAGGTTTGAGCTTGACCTATTTTTCGGGTCAAGCTATTATCTCGAGAAGGCTTTATGAAAAGAACGGGAATCTTCTTTACCTATTTCCAGGGGGAGAGGCTGAGGGATTTCCCCCAGGCATTGGATGGTATCCTAGATAAGGAAAATGTATCATATTATGACGCCGTTTATGACTCTGGCGATGGACTTTACTATCTAGAACCGGCGCCTGAGAAATTGCTGCTCAAGGTGCATTCCCCAGATATGGTGCAGATGGTAAAGCTGACCGCCGACTATGAATCAGCTTTATACTCAGCCGGGGGCACAGTTCAGGCAGCTAGGGAAATCTATCAGGGGGAAATAGATAACGCCTTTATTTTTACCAGCTTTGGTGATCACCATGCCGGTAAAAATTTTTATGGCGGGATGTGTTATTTCAATGGTGCTGCCTTAGCTATAGCTGCTCTCAGGGAGAAGGGGGTGAGGCGGTTCGCTATCGTGGATACCGATAGCCATCATGCCAACGGCACCAGGGATATCTTTGCCTATGACGATGATGTGCTTCATGTATGCTTTTGTTATCAGGATTATGTTGATGAACATAACAATGTGGATGTCATGATTCCATACCGTACCTCAGACGAGGAATATTTTGCCAGTGTGAGGCAGGAATTTGTCCCTAGGGCGATAGCCTTTAAGCCAGAGTATATTTTCTGGGAATTTGGCTATGATGCTACTCAGGGGGAATATGGAGATAAGGGTTTGACTAGGGATTGCCACCTCAAGCTGGCAAGGCTCATCAAGGGGGTGGCGGATGAGGTTTGTCACGGCAGATTGATTACTATCCTGTGCGGTGGCTCAGGTCGAGCTATAGCTACCTATGCTATACCCAGGATTATTGATTGTTTGGCTGAGCTGGGGAGGTTCTAGCGGCTATTGGGCAACTTGGTAGGCGGCTATCCCCCATTTCTGAGAGTGAGCCTGCTTTAACCACTGAAGGTTTGCCTGAACAGGGGCTGAGGCGATATTTTCCAGGGACATCAATATCCCATCCTCTCTGTTATCTGAGTAGTAGCCACGGCGTAGCCCCACTTGGGTGAAGCCATACTTAATATAGAGACTCTGGGCAACGGTGTTGGAGGCGCGTACCTCCAGGGTAATGAGGCGGGTGTCCAGCTCTGTGGCTAGGTCTATAAGGGATATGAGCAGCAACTCTCCTATCCCTTGGCGGTGATGCTTCTCCCGCACGGCAATGTTAGTTATGTGAGCTTCCCCAGGCATAATCCAGAAGCCAGTGAAACCGAAAATGTATTGCTTTCCTGATGGTGGAAGTTTGTCGTCGAAGAAACGGTCGTGGCTGAAGAACTGCCTCAGCCTGGATATCAGCCCAGAGAAGCCTTTCTGTGGGCTGGCTTTCATCTCGGGCTCCTCAACCTCTTCCCCCTCATCACAGGCTACAATATAATGGGCTAACTGGTTTCTTAGCTCACGCCGATAATCGGCCGGCGGCCACAGGGTGGGGAAGGCTTCACGGTCAATCTCGCTGACCTGGGGGATGTCCTCCTTACGCATCAAACGCACATAACAAGCCAAGTTCTCATCCTGGAAAAGTTTTATTTTATAATTATTGTAACACATTCCATTTCTTGATGGCATCTAAAACCTATGAGGTCATTTAGCAACCTCTTTCTTCCCACCCTCCCACCCTAGACTGGTATTTGGGGGCGCAGTCCCCAATCCCTCGCTTTCTATTTAGGCGTAAAACACTGGTGGCGTTTTTAAACAACCTCAACCTATCTTTTCACCGCTTCCTTCGTTATACTATATGCACAGGATAACGCCATAATTGCCGTTTAGCGGCAGGGGGTTGTCAGGTGCAAAATGAGGAAAGCCTGGTCCGGCGAGCACAGCAGCATGACCAGAAGGCTTTTGCCCAGCTATATGAGGAGCATTTCGATAAGATTTATCGCTATGTAACCCTCAGGATAGGAAATGAGACGGAGGCGGAGGATATGACTCAGCAGGTCTTTCTGAATGCACTCCAGTCCATCTCTTCCTTCAGGTGGAAGGGTGTACCCTTCTCAGCCTGGCTATTCCGCATTGCCCATAATCAGGTAGTTGACCACTTGAGAAGGAAAAAGCACACCGCTGTGCCCCTGGATGAATCGCTGGCAAGCAAAGATAATAATCCACAGTCGGTAGCTGAGCATGAGCTAGATATTGAGCAGTTACTTTTGGCTACCAAACAGCTAACCGAGGCACAGCGTGAGGTGATTTCCCTCCGTTTTACCAGTGAGCTATCAATCGCTCAGGTAGCCAAGGTTATGGACAAAAGTCAGGGAGCGGTAAAGGCATTGCAGCATAGTGCAATAGTAGCCCTGCGCGAGGCAATATTGGTGACAGACAATGAAAACAAGCAAAGAATTTGATAACATCTTAGATGAATGCCTAGAGCGACTGCTGGTTAAAGGTGAGACTATAGAGCAGTGTCTTCAGGACTATCCTGAGCAAGCAGCCGAACTCAAGCCATTGCTTCAGACGGCTCTAGTTGCCAAAAAGGCATCAGCTATTCAGCCCCGAGCCGAGTTTAAAGCCAGAGCTAGATACCAATTCCGCTCGGCGTTCCAGGAAGTAGCTTCTAAGAGGAGCCGCCCCTTCTTTGGCTGGCTTCCACGGTGGGCAACGGTGGTGACTATAGTTCTTGTCCTGCTGCTGGCTGGGGGAGGCACAGTGGCAGCCGCTGGCAACAGTATGCCTGATAACCCCCTCTATCCGGTGAAGCTAACCACAGAGCAGGTGAGGCTAACACTAACCCTTTCTCAGATAGGTAAGGCAAGACTGTGTGCCCAGTTGGCGGATAGAAGGGTGGCAGAAATAATCTATATGGCAAATAAAGGCGATGCTCAACAAGTAGAGTTAATCACCCAGCGCCTGGATAAGCGTCTGGTAATGCTAGCCGTTCTAGTCTCAGCCCGGGAAGTGAGTGGTGCACCCAAGGCAGCGCTGGCACCACCAGCTGAAGAGGCTCCGCCACCAGCACCTGCGCCATCTGAGGAGGCGGGGGGCAACAGAGATGTCTATGCCCAGGCTGATGATCGGGCTCAACTCAGGATGACTGTGGCGCGTTATGCTGTTAATCACCCAGCGGCTCTACTCGCTGTGTTGGAGAAATCACCAGAGTCAGCAAAACCTGCCCTACGCCGGGCAATTGCTGTATTGGTAGCCGGCTATAAAAGAGCCCTCGAGGCTTTGGATTAGCCTAAAACTTTTTCTCTAAAATTGCCCCCGCTCGCCACTAACCAATTGGCAACTTTTTCGTTATATATTAGTAGAAGAATTTTTTTTAGCAGGAGGTAAATAATGAAGAAGCATTGGTTAGTGGCTATAAGTCTGGCATTGGTGCTGGCCATAGTTGGTTTGTGCGGCTGTGGTGCTGGCACTACTACCATAGGAGCGATAGACTTAAATAGCCAGCAGGAAGGGATTTGGGTCAGCGGCGAGGGAGAGGTTACAGTCGCTCCTGACATCGCCACCCTGAGGTTGGGTATCTCAGCTCAAGAGGCAACCGTAGCTGAGGCTCAATCCCAAGCGGCTGAAGCCATGGATAGGGTGATGACAGCCTTAATTGATAATGGCGTGGCTGAGAAGGATATTCAAACCCAGTATTTCAGCATTCGCCAGGTAACAGAATGGGATAGAGTGAAGGAAGAGGAAATCGTGGTTGGTCACCGAGTAACCAATAAAGTAAATGCTAAGATAAGGGAGATAGATAAAACTGGTTCTATTATTGACGCTGTAGCCGAGGCGGGGGGAGACCTCACTCGGATAGACAGCATAAGCTTTTCTGTGGATGACCCATCAGCCTGTTATAAGGAGGCACGGCAGAAGGCAATGGCTGATGCCAAAGCCAAAGCGGAGCAACTGGCAGAGCTGGCTGGAGTTACTTTAGGTAAGCCAACATATATCTCCGAGGGCATCCAAGTTCCCCCCATCTATCCACGCAGCGTATATTATGAGGAAGCAGCCATACCGGCACCAGCACCCCCGACACCAATCAGCCCTGGAGAGATGGAGCTTAGCCTTACCGTTCAGGTAGCTTATGCCATCCTGGACTAGAGAGGAAATCTTTAACTAGGAGGTTGGAGATGAAAAAATTGTTGACCATTCTTTGGCTAATTTTAGCCCCCAGAAGAAAAGCTAAATTACAGGAAGTAAGGGTAGAATGTCGAAGGTTCTGAAAATAGCTGGAGTGTCAATACTAGCTTTGGGTTTGGTGCTGGGCACGGTGTTGCCCGTAGGGGCTGACTCGGGTTCGACATCACCCCAGGCTAGTGATGTGCCACCCAAGGTATTGAGAGGCAAAGTAGTTAGCATTGAGGAAAACCAAGAATTTGTTATTCAGTCTGGGGAGCAGGAACTTCCCATATTGGTAGATGAGGATACCAAATACTTCAAACTGTGTGTCCCCGGGCGGATTATAGCCTTGGCTCGGCACCGAGTGGAATTGAGGCATCAAAACCAGGAAGGGATAGGAACTCCAGCCCAGCCTCAGACGGGGTTTGGACTTCAAAACCAGGGGAGGGCGAGAGCTTTAGCCCAGCATCAAATGAGGCATCAAAACCAGATACCTCAACTAGACGATGGGAACCTGCCTGAGCCCAAGCCACCCAAGCTGAACTGGCTTCGCTCCTTTGGTCAAGGGGCTGAGTTCAGCGATATTGAGGTTGGCGATAGGGTGGTGGTGCAAGCAGTGCCATCAGGCGACAGAGACAATAGCTATGTGGCAAAAAGAGTGCTGATTATAAAGCCAACTACCTATGCTCGTGTCAACGGCACGATTGATGCTGTCTCCTCAGAGGCCAAAACCATCACCATAACTACTAATGATGGTGAAGTTCCCCTATCCTATAATGAGGGCACAGTATTTATCCTCAAGGGGATTACCCAGATGGAGGGGCAATCTGCCTATGTCATCTATGATAGTGAAAATAATATAGCCAAGAGGGTGGTGGTGCATCAATTAGTTCAGTGAGCCAGCCGGTAGCTATCTCTAATACTAATAGGGGGGAGCCTCTGAAAGAGGCTCCCCTTATTTTATCCCCATCCACTGATAGCTTAGCTTTAGTGCTCATGCTACTATGCATAGGTTGGCGTAGCGTTCCCACTCACTATAAACGCAACCGCAATATTGCTGGCGGTAGAGATTCAGCGGCTTGGTCATACGGCGGCTATCTGAGTAGCGCTTCCTGAGGTCGGCATAGAGGAAATCTATGCCCCTTTCCTTAGCCAGGTCATTGCCAATCTCGTGAATTAGCTCATGCTTCTGCTGGGGGCTGATGAGCAGAGTGGTGGTGAAAGCATTAAAACCCATCTGCTGAGCAGTTTCAGCCGTCTTTGACAGGCGAAGCCTGAAGCAGTACTGGCAGCGCTGGGATTCATGCCCTACTACCTGGCGGAAGTAATCAATAATGTCATAACCCTCGAGCATTATCAAGGGCAGGTTCATTTCTTGAGCCAAGGACTGCACTGCTTCCAAGCGGTGCTGGTGCTCCATATAGGGGTGGATATTGGGGTTATACCATAGGGCGCTGACCTCATACCCTTGCTGCCGCCAGTATTCAACGGTATAGGCAGCGCAGTGGGCACAGCAACTATGGATTAGAACCGACTTCATTTTCACAATCTTAGCTTTATCACGGGCGTTTATCAAGGCTAGATTGGAGGGGCAGATTATTTAAATCTTCTACCCCTTTTCTTCATCGTATTGAAAGACTTCTTCCAGAGATGCGCCAAAAGCTCGGGCAATCCTGAAAGCCAGCTCAATAGACGGCACGTATTTACCCTGCTCCAGGGCAATAATGGTCTGCCGGGTGCAGCCAGCACGGCTGGCTAGTTCCTCTTGCGTCATTTCGCCCTGGTCAAAGCGCAACCTTCTGATGCTGTTTTTTATCCTAACAGCATTCGTCACGTCTTACCCCTCTCCGGTAACCTAAGAGGATACCTGCGTTCTCGGTAACTATTACAACGAGAATAGTAGACATAAAGATAATATATAAGTATTGTACGGGAACCTGACCTTGACCCCAGTATATTCGGCTGAGAGAAATCATC
>JAUWIX010000002.1 GCA_030608005.1 Dehalococcoidia bacterium | reverse complement strand
GCCAGGGCTTGGGCTTCATCAGGTGTAGTGCTATAGGCAATAGCTAAATCCTGAATATCGGTAGCATTTTTCACAAAATCAAATAGCTTATCTATA
Source organism: Dehalococcoidia bacterium (assembly GCA_030608005.1). Taxonomy (GTDB): domain Bacteria; phylum Chloroflexota; class Dehalococcoidia; order Dehalococcoidales; family BS750m-G39; genus JAUWIX01. The sequence goes on along the minus strand of JAUWIX010000002.1, from coordinate 71,811 downwards.
CCTTTGGCACGATTGCGAACTTGACCAACCGGCACCGTCTCTCCGTCTTTCAGTGTTATCATAGGTTTCACATTTAATATTGAGCCCAGTAGTGCCTTTGACTTACCTATACGTCCACCCAGTTGGAGGTATTTGAGGGTATCAAAGAGAGCCAGGAGACGTATCTTAGGGATGGTCTGCTTTACCTCTTCCACCACCTTCTCTAAACTTTCCCCAGCCTTAGCCATGGTGGCAGCAACTATATCTAGCAACCATAGACTGGCGGTTATTAGTTGTGAGTCAATCACCTCAATTGGGCATCCTGTTTCTAACATTTCCTTAGCCATCAATGCTGAATTATAGGTGCCACTTAGCTTACCCGAGATATGAATGGAAACAATGCCGTCGGCGTCCGGTGAAAGTTTCTTGTAGACGTCAAGAAAATCCTGCGGCCCAGGCTGAATGGTAACCGGGTGCACGGTACCGTGCAACAACTTCTGATAAAACTCTTCATCAGTAATGTCTACCCGCTCCCGGTAGACCTCTCCTCCAAAACGCACATATAAGGGCACTACGGTAATCCCCAGCTCTTGAACTAGCTGGTCAGGCAGGTCGGCACTGCTATCGGTAACTATTTTTACTGTCATAACTCCTCCTTACTTTGATAGCCAAAGTTCTCCACTATTTATTGGACTGAAGTTTGCTGAATTATAGACCTTTTATATGTTTTGTCAATTACCTATTCGGTCTAGGCATATGGTAAAATGTTTATTGGGGAGTAATAAAAATGGCAGTCATTTTATCCAAGCAAGACATCCACAGATTACTACGGAAAAAGCCACCTTTAATAGAAGGCTATATCAACCTCGAGCAGCAGGTGCAACCTAACGGCATAGACCTTACCCTCCGCGAGATAGCCTTACCTCAGTCATCGGGCAGGATAACAGTCGAAGACAGCCAGAGGCTGGTGTCTAACCTGGCGCCACTGGTTTTTGATGGGCTAGGTTTTATAGACCTTGTGCCCGGCGCCTATATTATCACCTACAATGAGATTGTCCACCTACCCAACAATATTATGGCATTAGCCCGACCCAGGTCAAGCCTGCTTCGCTGTGGGGTTACGGTGAACACTGCGGTATGGGACGCCGGCTACTCCGGTCGCTCCCAATCGCTAATGGTGGTCTATAATCCTCAAGGGCTTCGCTTACAGAGGAATGCCAGAATGGCACAACTTATTTTCCTTCGGCTAAGCCGAAAGACGGAAGGCTATCAAGGTGCCTATCAAGGAGAGAATATAGATTAATCTTAGTTATCAACCTCACCCCCTGTATCCCCCTCTCCACTCTTGGAGAGGGGGAAAGTATTTATAGAAGAGGGGCTAGCGCCCCTCTTAAACACCCCGTTAAGTTAGTCTCTCTCAAGGGAGGGGGAATTAGTTATGTTAGAGGGACTTCGTCCCTCTTAGACACCCCAATAAAGCGGGGGATTGGGGGCAAAGCTCCTATAGGGCGGGCTCAGTGTGAAGAAAGACAACTAAAAACAGGGGGGGGTGGGGGTGTATAGCCACTAAACACGATTAGAGAGTGGGAAGAAAAAGGTTACTAAGCAACCTGGAGTAACTAGCTCTGTTTAGCCTATATACTAAACTACAATGCTCAAAGCAGATGGCATCACCCAGAAAGAGGCCGGACATTCCCCAAGTAGTTCACCATCGGCATAAACTAACATTCGCTCTGGGGATTCAATAGTGATATGGGTTGCCTTTTTCATCCTGACTTTGGGATGGTTAATATGAGTTCCCTTATATACCGTAGGCAATTCCTTCAGCAGTTCAAACTTACCCATGTCACCAATAATTATCACATCAAGCAAACTATCGCCGAGTTCAGCCTGGGGTGCTATATGCATCCCACCACCGAGGTAGCCGCCATTAGCCACCACCACATTTAACACACGACCAGTCATCACCTCATTCTCTACATTCAGAACAACCAGTTTGTTTTTATAGCTAAACAGGGTCCTTACCAGCCCAGCCAGATAAGGGATGGTGCCACCAAAGTACTTGGGCAGGCGCTCGGTTTCCTTCACCACCGCAGCATCAAAGCCTACGCCAGCGGCATTGACAAAAAAGCGCCGTAAGGTTTGCCCCTTACTTTGGTACTCAACAACACCAACATCAATGGCTCGCCTTCTGGAACTGGTCAGGGAGGAACAAGCGGTGGCATAATCCCGGGGAATACCAATTGAGCGGACAAAATCGCTGCCGGTGCCAGTGCTTACTATACCAAGCGCTGCCCTAGTTGCGCCAGTGGAATAAAGTATGCCATTGGCTACCTCGTTCACCGTCCCATCCCCACCAACAGCCACCAGATAGCGATAACCGTCACTGGCAGCCGCCCGAGCTAGCTCTACGGCGTGTCCTACACCCTCGGTATACTGAAAATCAAATGATAGACCAATGCGCTTTAGCAGCCTGCTAATGATGGGCCACTTGCGGCGTGTGGAATAGGCTCCTGCCACCGGATTAACAATTACCTTGGCATGTAGCGCTGGCATTATATATATCTCATAAACTATGCCTAACCAATTCTACCACCAATGTCAAGCCAAATGGCTAATCCAAATAGCTTATTCGGGATGACGGTCTCTTCTTTAGGTCAACTTCTATGCCGGCTTCCCTGAACAGGTCTATAAAAGCGTTATCATTATACTTGCCAAAGCTGACATACCGCTTTATCTTGGCATTAACCAGCATCTTGGCGCACTGATTGCAAGGCGTATGGGTGGCATAAATGGTGCTCCCCTCGAGGCTGACGCCGTGGAGAGTGGCTTGTATAATTACATTTTGTTCGGCATGGATGCCCCGGCATATTTCCTGCCTTGTCCCTGAGGGTATACCTAGCTCATCTCTGAGACAGCCAAGCTCAAGGCAATCCTTGAAGCCAGAAGGAGCGCCGTTATAACCGGTAGCCAGGATATGCTTATCCTTTACTGCCACCGCTCCTATGTGGTGCCGGCGGCAGGTTGAGCGTTCAGCAACCACTGAGGCTATCTTCAGAAAATACTCATCGATATCCGGCCTGGTCAATCTTTTCATCTTAATGCGGAGATAATCCTTTCTGCTTCCCTTTTCAGGTTTTCCAGAGATGATTCGTTTACTATGGTGAAATCCGCCATAGCAATAGGTCCGCCCTTAGCGATGTTCTCTATCTCTGCTCTATCCCTGCTGACAGCTTCTTCCAGGGTCAAACGCCGGCTTGACCTACTGGTCAGCCGGGCATACCTAGTTCTGGGCGACGACCAGACTGCCACCAGATAAAGGTTTTCCCCATAACATGCCTTGAGATAGGTATATTCCTCCCAGGAATAAAGTCCGTCAATTACCACATCTGAACTCTTCAGCGCCTGCTCAATCCTGGGTAGATTAAGCCTGGCATAGGCAGCTAGCCCGTGCTCCTGCCTGAGGTGTTCTCTAACCAAGCGCTCATTTTCCTCACTTGGTTCTAAGCCTCTCTCCCTCAATTCCTCGTCGGTGACATCGCCAAATCTTATTCCGGTAAAACCATTCTCCTCAAATAATCTGGATACCTGCGATTTGCCAGCGCCAGTCATCCCCACAATTGAGACCACTTTCATAATCTATACCCTGTGGACTTCATTATAAGCAAACATAGAGCAAATAACAATAAGTTTTTGATTTAGGTAACCCTCCCCCTTTATCCCCCTCCCTTAGATAAGGGAGGGGGAATTAGTTGTATAAGAGAGGCTTCGCCTCTCTTTAACTCTCTTACTTTTGGGGTATCTAAGAGGAGCAAAGCTCCTTTCTAAACTCTCTTTTCCCCCTCCGTGATAGGGAGATGTATTATTAGACATGAGAGGGAGGAATAAAAGAGAGGGGCGAAGCTCCCTCTTTGACTCTCTATTCTCTAGGGTGTTTAAGAGGCGGGAAGGGGGTCCGGGGGATGGGGTCAATGCCATAGAGAAACGAAATATGATAATCTGTATCACCAATCTATCTGAACTAGCTCATGGGAATAAGGAATGACCTGTGCTATAATTTGTTTACACTATACCACATAGGATAAAAGGGAAATGCCTAGGGGTATTAATCTAGCCAGCAAAATGGAAAAACAGCTACCCGCTGAGCTGGTCAACTTTATGTGGTTTGCCGGTGAGATAGCGCACACTCGTGGGGAAAGAATATACCTCGTTGGCGGTGTGGTTCGCGACCTGCTCCTGGGGCAAGCCAACTTTGACCTTGACCTGGTGGTGGAAGGCAATGCCATAGAGCTAGCCCAGCAGCTAAAAAAGCTCAACCGGGGGAAAATCACCACCTACCCTCGTTTCAACACGGCTAAACTCCAGTGGGATAAATGGAGCGTTGACCTGGCAACTGCCCGCTCTGAAACCTACGATAAGCCTGGAACACTGCCCAGCGTGAAGCCCAGCTCCATTGATAACGACCTCTCCCGCCGTGATTTCACTATCAATGCCATGGCTATCGGTCTCAACCCCGGCTACTATGGCAAACTGGTTGACCTCTACGGCGGACGTAACGACCTCAAGCATAAGCTTATCCGGGTGCTACATGAGAAAAGCTTCACCGATGATGCCACTCGCATTTGGCGTGGTCTGCGTTATGAGCAAAGGCTGGATTTTCATCTGGAAAGAAAAACACTAAAGCTCCTCAAAAGAGACATACCTATGCTGGATACCATTAGTGCCGACCGCATCCGATATGAGCTAGAATGCATATTGGGGGAGAAATACCCGGAGAAGGTTTCCCGCCGTGCCCAAGAATTAGGAGTGCTGGCAAAGCTACACCCGGCGCTAAAGGGCAACGGGTGGCTAGCGGAAAAATTTGAGCAAGCCCGGCGACTGAGCTCCCCTGAGCCACCAGAGGTTGGGCTCTACCTAGCCCTTCTGGCTTACTCCCTAACCAATGAAGAAACTGAACGCCTTATATCACACCTCAGGCTACCAAAGTCATCGGCTCAAACCCTCAGGGATAGTATCACACTCAAGAGCAAACTCCGGTTACTGGCTACCCCAGGTATGTCTCCGAGCACTATATATCGCCTCCTTGAAGGTTACTCTTCTCCAGCCATGGTGGCAAATTCCCTAGCCAGTGAATCCCCAGCAGCTAGCCAAAATATCCGCCTATTCCTCAACAAACTAAAGTATATTGAGATATCGCTTACTGGCAATGATTTAATGCGATTGGGCATAGCCCCCGGTCCTCATATCAGAGAGATAATAGAGCTGCTACACCAAGCTAGACTGGATGGGGAAATAACCTCCAAACAGGATGAAGTGGACTTAGTTAAGAGGTGGTTGGATTAAGGAGACGCCGGCTATTGACAAAGGTAACTAAGCTACTTAAAGTGTGAATTAAGCTAGGTTGAGATTGGTGGCAATGCACAATGAAGAAAAGAGAATCCCGTAGTAAAATCAGTTTAGTTGTCGGCATCGAGCCTCAAAATTATAGAGTGTCTGAACCAAGATTAAACAAACCCGTTTGTTTCAAAAAGATTGAAGGAGATACAGAAGTAGGCTCAATGCTTGTTCAAGATTTAGAAGAAATAATTATAAGCGGAACTCGGCTTACATATTTTACCCCTAATAACATTGCTATTCTACTTTCTATATCGAATAAATCATTAGCAAAGGCAAAGAATACCTTTAGCGAAAAGCTAGATCCTCAGAAAGTAAATTTGGCACTTCAAAGTGCTGATATAAATAAGGTTGACTTTCTTAATAAGAAGTCGAGCGAAGTATGCGATTATATTGAATCGATCCAAACCAGTATTACTTTTGCTTATACCGCTTTGGAAACCTTTGCTAACCTAAGTATACCTGAAGATTATATTTACGGAGTTAAAGTCAAAACTAAAGGCACAAAAAAAATTATACGATAAAGAGGTTATCGAAAGATGGATCACTTTAAGAGATAAACTCCTTTATGTATTACCTGATGTTTATGGGTATAAAAAACCTGATAAAGAAAAAAAATGGAGTTATTTCATAAAACTTGAAAAATACAGACATGATATCATCCACCAGAAATCGATAAATAGCACTGAGTTCTACAAGACATATTTCAGACACGATATTTTTGATGTGTGTAATTCAGCAGAAAAGATTATTCGTTTTTTCTACAAACAAGATGCTGAGAAAAATAGAACAAATCCACTGTGGCCATGGATGATAAATAGTGAGAACTATTTTCCAGTGACGTATAGTTTTGATTCTCAAAACTTCGAAGTTATTGGCAATCTCTACGAAGGCTATAAAAGGCGAAAGTAGCTAACATTCATTACAAGCAACCCACCCAATTATAGCAATATATTAAATTGTCGCCTTAGCTGTCAGGAATGGATCCCACACTCCATACGCTTGAATTTACTGCGTAGCTATGGTTTCAGCTAGATATATCTTGTTATCTACCTCTTTCTCTGCCAGGGCTTATACTGCCTGTCAATGATAAGGTCTTTCTTACTGCTCACCCCAGCTATGGCTGCCTTGAGCGTGGGTATGCTCTTCAAACTGCAAAACAGGGGAAGTGCTATGGAATAGACAATGATGCTGACCTCCCCTCCAAATAGCCAGATAATCAAGGGGAAGAAGGCTAATCCAACGCCCATTCCCAGCCTCATATTGCTGGTAACAAGGACAACTATCACCATTATAGCGAAGCTAATAGCAGTTTGCGCAGGCACTAGGGCAAAAAGCACCCCTATGGCAGTAGCCGCCCCCATTCCCCCCTTAAACCTAAGCCAAACAGGCCAGCTATGTCCCACCACCACAGCTAAGCCAACGATAAACACAAAGAGCCAGGGGAGACCCAACCATAGGGCAATAAGCACCGCTACTGCGCCCTTAGCCATATCAGCAAGGAGAACAGCAAAGCCGACAACAGTGCCTACCTCCCGCATGACATTCACCGCACCCACATTACCGCCACCTAGCTGCCGAATATCCACCCCTTTTACCCAACGAGCAGCAATATAGGCACAAGGAATAGAACCCAGGAGATAACCAATAACAATTGCCAGGACTATGCTTCCTACCACTTTATCCCCCTCATCATGAGATTGTTTACTAACGTCTCCTACTCCCACCCTCCCATAGAAGCTTCACTTATCAGCCTTAGGGGCTACAGGGGCAAAGCCCCCGAAACTCACCTTAGGGTGGGAAAAATAGAATTAATAAACAACCTCAATCATATATTCATTCCACCTGTTTTATGCCGCCAGGGTCTCAGTGAGATAACATTCCAAGCCTTGCTGCTGTAGATGCCTATATAGCTCCTCAGCCTGAGCCTTATCTTCTACCAAAGTGAATAGCGCTGGTCCAGAGCCAGCTAAATGAACGTCGTTGGCTCCAGCCTTCAGAAATTGCTCACGATATTCCCCCAGCCTGGCAAAGCTATCAAGGGCAACCCCATCAAATACATTAAACAGCATAGATGATGTTACCTCACCCGCACTAACCCCCGCCACCAACCTATCAGTGATTTGCCCCTGGGTATAGTGTTTGGGTTTTAGGCTGGCATAAAGTCGCTGCGTCTTTCCCGGCATCCTGGGCACAGGAGGCATGAGCAGGACAACCCACCTATGAGGTAATGAAGGTAATGGGGTTACCATCTCACCTTTACCCTCGACCAATGCCGTGCCACCATAGAGAAAGAAAGCCACATCTGAACCCAACCTTGGCGCCAGCTCAACCAATTCCGATAGCGATAAACCTAATTGCCAAAGCCTGTTAAGCCCATGCAACACAGCTGCGGCGTCACTGCTATCCCCACCCAACCCCGAGGCTAAAGGGATACGCTTGCCGATTTCTATCCTTGCTCCCTTAGAACATCCAGTAGCCTGCTGGAGCAAACCGGCTGCCTTAGATACCAGGCTCTCCTCCAGAACGAAGTCAGGATTATCACAGCCGAACTCGATATTACCACTCGAACGGAAAAGAAGACTATCACACAGATTTATGGTCAAGATAACACTGCGGATTTCATGAAAGCCATCGGGGCGCTGGCACAAAACCTCAAGGGTCAGATTAATCTTTGCCGGCGCCAGAAGGGTCAGCATGCTATTTCTTTTCCCTTTAATCGGGTAAAAACTCGCCACAGCCCTGCCCACTCCTCAAGGGTCAAGGTCTCAGCTCGCCTCTGTGAGGCTATATCTGCCCTTTCCAATAGGGATAAAACCTCACCCTTGGCTCGTCCCAGACCTTGAGCCAGAGAATTGCCAATCTGCTTACGGGGGGCGGCGAAACCAGCCCGCACTAGACTAAAAAAGCTGTCTTCATCAGTCACCGCCACCGCTGGCTTGGGATACAGGTCAATTCGCAGTAAAGCCGAATCAACCTCCGGAGCAGGATAAAAGCACTGAGCCGGGACATAGCTGATTATTCTGGGTTCCCCGTAGAGCTGAACGCTGACACTCAGCAGGCTCATCTGACCGGGTTTAGCCACAATAGCCTCAGCCACCTCCTTTTGCACCATCACTATTATAGTTTGAGGTTTATCTGAAGCCTCCAGAAAATGGCGCAGGGCAGGAGAGGTAATATAGTAAGGGAGGTTAGCCACTACCTTATAGCTATTCACAGCTTGAGGGAATCTCGCCTTTGCCTCGTTTAATAAAGCTCCTGGCTCAATCTGAAGTATATCCTCATTGATGATAGTAACATTATCAAAAGAAGCCAGAGTTTGGTTTAACAAGGCAGCCAGTTTGTTATCTAACTCAATAGCAATTACCCGGCCGGCTTGCTTGGCTAGCTCCCTGGTCAGGACGCCTAAGCCAGGACCCACTTCCACAATAACATCGGCAGGGGTGAGCTCCGCTGCCGAAGTGATAAGCTGGAGCACCTCCCCATCAATAAGGAAGTGCTGCCCCAGTCCTTTTCTCGCCTGAAGGTCAAAGTGCCGCAGTAACCTCCTGGTTTGAGCCAAGAGTGAGCCTGCCTTCAGGTTATACCTTCTATCAGCCACCTTTACCCTCATCTAAGCCATAGTATAACCACCGTCTACGCTAATGGCTTGCCCCGTTATCCAGCTAGCGGCATCTGAAGCCAGAAACATCACAGCATTGGCTACATCCTCCGCCTTGCCCAATCGGCGCAGAGGATAGGCTTTAGCCATCTTCTCTTTTGCCTCAGGCGTCATTTTATAAAACAGACCCCCGGTCCGCCACATGCTCTCCGCCCCTATCTCCTCCTCGCTGGCAGGAGGAACCGTTCCCAGACAAAGCACATTGATATTAAGTCCATAACGCCCAACCTCCCTAGCCAACGACTTGGAAAAGGCAATGACCGCCCCTTTGGCTCCAGCATAAACCGCCTCTCTATACTCCCCAATCTTGCCGGCATCGGAGGCAAGGGTAATAATCTTACCACTTCTCTGAGCAATCATATGGTTAATCACGGCCCTAACGCAGTTAATCACACTCCAGTAATTAGTATCTACCTCTTTCTCCCACTCCTCCCTAGATTTCTCAATGAACAGTCGGTCATATATCCACCCCACGCAATTCACCAGCACATCCAGCCGCCCAAACTCATCCAGTGTCCTCCTCACCATCGCCTGGCACTGCTCAGGATTGGTTACATCAGTCTTGACCACCACTACTTTGCCGCCCTGCTTCCTGGCTAACTCAGCCGTCCTCTGCCCTTGCACTTCATCTATATCGGCAATCACTATATCCAAACCCTCCCTGGCAAAAGCCAGGACTATACCACGACCAACATTTGAGGCACCACCGGTAACAATAACCGTTTTTCCTGCCAATCCAAGTTCCATTGAGAGCAGCCACCTCCTGGAAATAATAAGCTTTGAGGTCGTGCACCCGCCCTCGACCTCGCCTCATAGCTTGCCTGAGCCAGCCAGCTCCAACCAGGTAGCCCTACGGCACCCAGGGCTCCTATTTACCGCTGCTTCCTCTCAGACCTGACGGGGTTCATAGGGCTCTGCCGCGTAGGACCCAGCCTTCAACACCACTTAACCCAAGTAGTCCCACCAGACAAAGGCCTCAAGCAGGAATTCAACCCCGCTATAGCGGATTGCGAGTTCAGGGCACCGCTAGCTCCCCATCTAGCACGACCTCAGTGAAATGCTAATCTGTGCACACCGCTTTGTCAAGCTAAAGATAGAAAGCCCAGGTATACCCCGGGCTTTCTATAACTAAGTTGATGGGCTTGACCTATTGCTGCTTGGGTTTGGGCATAACCGCTTCAAACATCTCCTCGTCGTAGGGATGACCTTTAGCCAGCATCTGCCTTAGCTTTATGATATCAATGTTGGTGGTACCGGTTACCTTCTTGGTATTGAAGGCGCTCATACCCATATCAAACTCCCCATATGCCCCGGCATTGGCTGCCCACCACCAGATTATCTCCGCCTTGGTTCTCTCATAGGCTATCTTCTTCTGTGCTCTCAGCAAGGCGTATGACACGGCAACCTGCTGGGGATACAGATTGGCAAATGTCCAGGCCATATCCATGCACGCCTTATCCAGCAAGGACAAATCCTTGGGCAATGACTTGACCAATTCCCTGGCTTGTTTTCTCTCCTCGCGAGCCTTGAACTCACCATAGACAATCTCGCCATCCCCAATCCACTCATCGGTGATGACCTCTGGATTCCGAATGAACTTACCATCCTGTTTGAGAACCGGCACTACCTTATGGATATAGTTCTTGCGAAACATCTTGTAGGCGCTCCACTGCTCGCAGGAAACGGCATTCCACATAGCATCCTGTATGGTCATTTCAGCAGACTTGAACTGACAGGCGCCACCCATAGCTGTTGAACCGTGAAGCGGTCCCACCTGACCAAAGGTAGCTAGGTCAGAAGCAATAGTTAAATCGCAAACACCGCCTATCTCCTCGCCGCCGCCAATGCTCATGCCATTACAGCGGCGAATAAAAGGCTTGGGCGAAGTCCATACCGTATCAAAGACACGCCAATAGACTGACATATATTCCTGGCAGTCCATCGGTCTCATCACATAATGCTCAGAATACTCGGGAACATTACCGCCAGTGCAGAAGGCTCTATCGCCAGCGCCGGTAAAAACAACACAAACCACACTGGGGTCGTGTGAGGCTTTGTCAAAGGCAACCGCCGTAGCAGCGAGCATATCTAGGGTATAAGAATTATACTGCGCTGGATTGTCCAGGGTAACCCAGGCAACATAAAGGTCCTTTACTGGATTGCCATCTGGGCCAAGCAGCGGTTTCAGTTCATAGGTGGTGCGTGGTGGCTCCGTCCGTTGAAGACGCTCGTCACTGGTAATCCGATGATTAAAAATCTCATCCTTTGGTGCTCTTGGTACCCAATCTAAAGCCATTTATAATAACCTCCTTTTTTATTTTCAGAAATCAGGGGTCAATACTATCCTCTTCATCAAGCTGGTAGCATGAGCTTCCTCATATGCTTCCTTTATCTGGCTCATAGGTCTTGTCTCGACAAAAGGCTCTATCTGTATCTTACCATCCAAGACCATGTTAAGAACCTCGGGATAGTATTTTGGCAGACAGCCCCATGAGCCCATAATATCAGCGTCAAATGCCATCAATCGGGAAAGGGCATATTCGTTCTTCTGCATACCAAAGCCACATATCACCAGTTTGCCGATAAATGATAGTAGCTCCAGAGCAATTGCCTGACCAGCCGGCATACCAGTCCACTCAAAAATCTTCCAACCGTAGTTTGTAGGCAGACCCTTCTCCTTACAATAACTGCGAAATTCGTCCCTAATATCCCTGGGACTCTTATCTATCGAGCTAATAACATGGGTAGCTCCAAAGTCTAGGGCTCTCTTCAGCTTCTCCGGGTTTCGGGCAATACCAATCACCTCTTTGGCACCTAATGCCGAGCAAATCTGAGTGGCATATACACCCAGTCCACCGGTAGCCCCAACAATGATGGCTAAATCCCCGGGTTTAACCTCAGCCCTCATCGCTGCCTGATAGGGTGAGGTTGCCGCATCGGCAATCACGGCGAAATGAGAAAGAGGTATCCCTTTCTTATCCGGAATCTCACACAAATCTTGAGCAGGGACGACAATATGGCTGGAATTGCCGCCGTAAATCCCCATGCTATTCCCCGGCATCTTCTGTGCCAGGCAGCGATTGCCTCTACCGGCAGCGCAAATGGGGCAATTATTGCACGGCATCACCGCCGGGATAATCACCTCCTTGCCCAGCCACTTATCATCACCAGCTATTACCATGCCACTGATTTCATGCCCCAGGGTGAGCGGTGGTTTACTTACCGTGGGCACGCCATCATAAAAAAAGCCCAGGTCAGTATGGCATACCCCACAGCCAGCAATCTCAACCAACACCTCACCAGCCTTTAGCTCAGGGACATCAACACTTGCTCTAGCCAACTTGCCAGGCTCTACCATCTGCCAGGTTTCAATTTTGTCAGGTATTTTTGCCATATCCTTTACCTCCTCACTCTACAATCTGTTAATTAATCCGAGGGGCAAAATCCAACCCTTTATTCTTGGTTCACCACCTCCTCACTAGGAATTTTCACAAGCTACGATTCGGGCAATCCAAATAATAAGTTTATCTTCTGAGCCCGCCTCATGTCAACAATAGGGGGTATGGCTTAACTCAGTTATACACCATGACTCAGACGAGCCACCAAGCGCATAGGCAACCTTTGCTCTACCATCTTGGCTTGAGTGACACCCATATCATAAGAGACACGGTAGAGCTTAACCTGTTCGGTTTCGCTATCATAGATAGCATAGCTTGCCCGGGGGTCACCATCTCGAGGTTGTCCCACGGCACCGGGATTGATAATCAATCGGTCTTTGCCCAGAACAAGCTCCGTATTGGTCGAGAATTGGTTAAAGGAACAAGAGCCAGTTTCACCATACCTAAACACTAGAGGCATATGGGAATGACCAATTAAGCAAAACTTTGACTTAAAGTAGGCAAAATTTTCCTTAGCACCACTGATTGACAGGACATATTCCCAGATGGGCTCCCTGGGGCTACCGTGCACCAGAGTAAAATCACCCCTCTCAATAACCAGTAGCAGACCATTAAGATAGTCTATATCCCGCGGGGTTAATTGCTTTGCTGTCCATTGACAGGCGGCGGCAGCATCGGGGTTAAATTCAGAAGTATCTATTTTGCCTATTGCTGCCAGGTCGTGATTCCCAGCCACACAAATATGGTTAGTCTGGCGTAAGAGTTCAATGCACTGGTGTGGGTCTGGTCCGTAGCCAACAATATCTCCCAAACACCACACCTCCTCCACCTCTCCCCTATGCTGAATATCAACCAGCACCGCCAGGAAAGCTGCTAGATTGGCATGAATATCAGCAATAATGGCATAACGCATGTTTACCAAACACTATACCAGTTTTTTTGCCATATGGCTAGAGGTAAGTTGTGACTGTTATAGATTAGTGGCGCAGATTATTATGTTTCGTTTCTCTGCAGGCATTGACCCCATCCCCTGACCCCCTTCCCCTGGAGGGGAAGGGGGAAGATTTTGTTAAGAGGGGCTAGCGCCCCTCTTAAACACCACAGAGAATAGAGAGTCAAAGAGAGGCTTCGCCTCTCTTACACAACTAATTCCCCCTCCTTTACCTAAGGGAGGGGGACAAAGGGGGAGGGTTGCTAAGTAAATGAAGGAGGTGAGATGCAGAAAGTTGAGGTGCCACTGAGGTACTGAAAGAGTGCGCTAAGTTGTGACCCAGATATAGGCATGCTATAATTTTGCCATGAAGGTCTCGGAGCTGGGGGAATTTGGACTGATTGACCTCCTGGCCAGGATGGTTGGTGCTTCACGGGACGAGCATCTCCTGATTGGTATCGGTGATGATGCTGCTGCTTGGCAAGGTGATACCTCAATACAACTAGCTACCGTCGATTCCTTCATTCAGGATGTCCATTTCCCCTCAGGCACCGCTTCTTGGCAGGAACTGGGCTGGAAAGCACTGGCAGTCAACCTGAGCGATATTGCCGCTATGGGTGGATTGCCCAGATATGCCTTGGTGTCATTAGCTTTGCCCAAGGATACAGAAGTGGACGATGTTACCGCCCTCTACACCGGGATGCTTGAGCTGGCGAGGCAATATGGAGTAGCCATAATTGGTGGAGATATTAGCCGCGCCCCTTTGGTCGCTATTACTATTACCATTCTAGGCAACACCAAAAATCGGGGCGAGCATATACTCACCCGCTCCGCCGCCAAGCCAGGAGAGCTAGTAGCGGTTACTGGGGGGCTGGGGGCTGCCGCCGCTGGACTGGAAATGCTCACCAAAAAGCTTCAATTTGACCCTCAAGCCACTGCCTGTTTTAAGGGGGCTTCCCTTCACCCTTATCCCCGAATAGCTGAGGGGCAACTGTTAGCTGACCAAGGGGTAAAAACAGCTATAGATTTGAGCGATGGTCTGATTTCAGACCTAAATCAGATATGTAAGAGCAGTCAGGTTAGCGCCCGGGTGGAAATTGACCGGGTGCCCATTGAGCCTATGGTCAAAGCCGAGTTCAGTGAGAAATCTCTTGAACTGGCACTATCGGGGGGAGAGGACTACGAGCTTTTGTTTACTGGAAGGGCTGAGGTTATAGATAGGGTGAAAAGGGCAGCCGCCTGCCCGATAACGGTAATCGGTGAAATTGTGGCTGGTAGGGAAGGAGTAACCCTAGTTGACAGCAAGGGAAATCCATTTAACCTAGGCAAGGTGGGGTGGGAGCACTTTATTACAAGATGAACCACCTTGAGATAATCAGCCATAACCCGGAACAGACCCAGAAATTTGGAGTCCGTATTGGCGAGCTCGCCCTGCCGGGTGATAACTTTCTCCTGGTGGGAGGCTTGGGAGCGGGAAAGACCTGCCTCACTCAAGGCATTGCCTGGGGACTGAATATTGAGGAATATGCTGTCAGCCCCTCATTTGTGGTAATCAGGGAGCTTCACGGCAGGTTGCCGCTATATCACATAGATTTCTACCGGCTCGACCATTTAGAGGAAATTGCTGAGCTCGGTCTGGATGATTATCTATATGGCAATGGTGTTTGCGTAGTGGAATGGGCGGAAAAGGGGGTGACTTTGCTGCCACTAGAGCACCTGCTAATTGAAATAAGCTATCTTTCCGATACCGAGCGCAGCCTTAAACTCAAGCCCAGAGGCAAACGCTACTGCAAAATAGTGACACAACTGAAACACCTCCTCAACTCATAGAAAGGGCTACAATGCTATTAGCAATAGATACTTCGACAGATACCGCCAGCATCGCTCTGGTTCAAGATGGCGAAGTGCTAGCCGAATCAACCTGGCGCTGTGGACAAAACCATACCGTTGAACTATTGCCACACCTAGCTCGCCTGCTAAATGAGACCAAGGTTGGTCTTCAATCTATCAGTTGTATTATGGTGGCTAAAGGACCGGGGAGCTTCAATGGATTACGAGTAGGAATCGGCACTGCCAAGGGGTTGGCTTTCAGTCTGGGAATCCCCATCATCGGCATCAGCAGCCTGGAGTTGGAAGCCTACCGGTATGCCGAAACCGGTTTACCTATCTGCCCCATATTCAATGCCGGCAGAGGAGAGATTGCCACTGCTATATATCAAAAGAAGGACAATAAGTGGTGCCAACTTGCCGCTGAGCACATAACCACCGTTGAAGCTCTAGGCTCAGAGATAACCAGCAAAACCATATTCTGTGGGGAATTCGTGCCGCTTATCGCCAGCCAGCTAAGGAAGCATCTCAAGCAAAAAGCAATAATACCCACCACCGAATTGCGGCGAGCCAGCTTACTGGCTGAGCTGGGAAAGCAGCGGCTTGAGGCAGGCGATTATGATAACCCTGCCACCCTACAACCACTATACCTCAGACGACCAGCAATTACCCAACCCAAACACCGATAATAATCAGGATGGAGGCAAAAATGGCAAACTGGCCCCAAGTATCTATTGATATAGAAAAGGAATTCAACATGTGTTTTGCCTGCGGGCAGAAAAACCCCATTGGCTTGAAATTAAATTTTGACTGGGATGGCAAAGCAGCCAGGGCAGAGTTTACCCCCAATGAGTTTCATCAAGGTTGGTCAGGACTGGTTCACGGCGGAATTATAAGCTGCCTCCTTGATGAGGCTATGAGCTACGCCGCCCTATTCGAAGGGGTAAATACCATAACCGCCAAAATGCAAACCAGGTTTAGACACCCAGCCCAGATAGATGAGCCCCTCATTATCACCGCATCTTTAACCAAGAAGACCAGAAAGCTGGCTCAGGCTAAAGCAGAAATATCACTCAAGGATGGCACGCCGGTAGCCGACAGCATAGCTACTATGTTTATCTTCAATCAAGGGGAGGAAGGGGCAAAAAGCAATGCCTGAAATCGAGACTAAGGCTGTTATCTGGGATATGGATGGAGTGATTGCCGATACCGCTCCCTTTCACCTCAGCGCCTGGCAGGAGCTTGAGGGAGGCTGACTTTATCGTGGACACACTGGAAGGAGTAAGTATAAACAACATAGAGGGACTACTTCATCCCCCATAACTTACTTGGTTGTTCCTACCCACCCTCCCTTAGGAGCTGTGCTCTCTAACCTCAGAGGGTGGGAAGAATTAGGTTGCTAAAAAACTCATAACCTATTATTCTCTAAAGGAGCCTAGATGGAAAGGTCTTTAGTTCTAATCAAACCTGACGCTATGCAGAGAGGCTTAGCTGGCACTATTACCTCCCGTCTGGAGAATCTGGGGCTGAAGTTGGTGGCAATGAAGATGCTTCACCCGGATAAAGCCTTAGCCCAAAGACACTACGCCATCCACAAGGATAAACCCTTCTATAATAGCTTGGTGAATTATATTAGCTCAGCTCCGATAATTGCCTGTGTCTTTGAGGGCGAACAAGCCGTGGAGGCGATAAGGAAAGCAATAGGGGCAACTGACCCAGCCCAGGCTGAGAAAGGAACCATAAGGGGTGATTTCGGCTTGGATATTGAGAAAAACAGCGTTCACGGCTCGGATTCAACCGCCACCGCCGAGGAGGAAATAAAACTGTTCTTCTCCCAGGATGAAATGTTCAGCTATTGAATCCTGAGCACCGGGATAGCCTGGCTCCACAGCTCATCCAGCTGGTAGTATTCCCGCTCAAAGGGAGCAAAGATATGAACAATAATATCGCCAAAATCAAGCAGAAGCCACCCGGAGTCTATAGTCCCTTCATAATGATGAGGTAAGATGCCCTCGCGCTTCAATCTATGTCCAACCTCATCATAGATAGCCGAAATCTGCCTCTCGGACTCGCCACTACATATTACGAAATAGTCGGCAAAGCTACACACCCCCCGGGCATCCAGCAACACGATATTGCCTGCCTGCTTATCGCTGGCTGCCTCTACCACCTTGCGCGCTGCTTCTATCGCTTCCAGAAACTAGCCTCCGTGCACTAAAGCTCACTTAATATTATACCACAGATTATTTATATCAACCTTACCCTCTTAATCCCCCTCTCCACTCTTGGAGAGGGGGAAGGTTTTTTGAAAAGAGGGGGCTTTGCCCCCTCTTAGACACCCCGATAAAGCGGGAGATTGGGGGCGAAGCCCCCGAGGGCGGGTGGGTGGGAAGAAAGAGCTATAAAAATAGGGAGGGGCTGGGGACATAGCCTCTCCTAAACTCCCCATAACCAGATACCCATTCAGATTTGTGCTATACTTATATTAATTGGGAGAGGTTGTTTATCAATTTATTTTTTCCCACCCACCCACTCCCTGAGGCTGGTGAGCCAAGCTCCCATGGGTGGGTGGGAGGGTGGGAACAGCAGACATTGGTAGAGTTAAAGGGCGAGATAAATGGAGAAGCTTCTATTTGGCACCGCCGGCACTCCCCATAGCTCCAGGACAGCGTCCACCATAGATGGGATTAAGCGCATTGCCGAGCTTAGGCTTGGTTGCATGGAGCTGGAGTTCGTCCAAGGAGTAAAAATGGGGAAGGCAGGGGCTCGGCTGGTCGCGGAAACGGCAACCAGAGAGGGAGTAAAGCTATCGGCCCACGCTCCCTACTTCATCAACCTTAATGCCCGTGAGCCAGAAAAGATACTCGCTAGTCAGGAGAGGATACTTCAGACCGCCCGCATCGGCTGGGTATGTGGTGCGGAAAGCATTGTTTTCCACGCTGCCTACTACCTCGGCGACCCCCCAGAAAAAACCTACAATGCAGTGAGGAAATCCCTGGTGGAGGTAATGAACCAGCTTAAACGGGAAAATAATCGGGTATGGATTAGACCGGAGGTCATGGGTAAGCCCAGCCAGTTTGGAACCATAGAAGAAGTGCTCAACCTATGCACTGAGCTGGAAGGGGTAGGTATCTGCATGGACTTTGCTCATTGGCATGCCCGAACCGGAGAGTTCAATTCCTACTCAGAGTTTGCCTCCGTCCTCCAACAGATTAAGCAACGGCTGGGCGATGGAGCCCTGGATAATATGCATATACATGTCTCTGGTATTGCCTATGGTAAAAAGGGGGAAATAAAACACCTAAACCTAAAAGAGTCAGATTTACAGTATGTTGAACTTCTCAAAGCGCTAAAGGATTACGAGGTCAAGGGCATTGTAATCTGCGAGAGTCCCAGCCTGGAAGAGGATGCCATTCTCCTTCAGGAAACCTATAATAACCTGCCGAAAACAGGCTAGGACTAATTTCCTATAAGTTAGAGTGCAGAATTTTTCCCATTGGCAGCTATTTTTGGTATAATATAAATGTTGGGACAAATAGAGAGCAAGTTTGAGGGCTGAGGTGAAGGATGAAGTCAAGCTGGATGCGTAATGGCTTAATATATATTATTATTCTGGTTGCTGCTGTAGCTCTCCTCTATCAACTTTTTCCTATAGCAGAAAAACCGGCTGAAATCGGCTTGGATAAAGCTATAGCCATGTCGCAAAATGGTGAGATAGCCGAGATTATAGTGGATGATGCTGAGCTGCTCATTACCACTACCGAGGGCACAAAGCTAAAAACCGCTATAGGTATCCTAACATTGGTTGAGCTTCAAGAACTCGGGCTTAATCTTGATGGAGTAGACTATGAGGTAAAACCATCAGGATTTGACTGGGGTGGGCTAATGATAGGTTTCATTCCTCTGCTACTCTTTGGTGTTTTATTGTTCTGGCTATTCCGCAGGGCACAGGGGGCTAATACTCAGGCGATGAGTTTTGGTCGTAGCCGAGCCCGATTGTTTCCGGCTAATACACCAACAGTAACCTTCGATGATGTGGCCGGGGTAGAAGAAGCCAAACAAGAGTTGCATGAAGTAGTGGATTTCCTCAAGTCACGTGAGAAGTTCCAAAGTCTGGGGGCTCGCATTCCCAAGGGGCTACTACTAATAGGTCCACCTGGCACAGGAAAGACATTACTGGCTCGGGCAATAGCTGGTGAAGCCGGGGTGCCCTTCTTTTCTATCAGCGGTAGCGAATTTGTGGAGATGTTTGTCGGTGTCGGTGCCTCCAGGGTGCGCGACCTATTTGAGCAAGCCAAACGCAATACCCCCTGCATTATCTTCATTGATGAGATTGACGCCGTAGGTCGTCATCGGGGGGCTGGACTGGGCGGAGGTCATGACGAGAGAGAACAGACCCTCAATCAGATTCTGGTGGAGATGGATGGCTTTGACACCAATACCAGCGTAATTGTTCTGGCGGCTACCAACCGACCTGATATACTCGACCCGGCTTTACTTCGCCCTGGTCGCTTTGACCGCCGAGTAATCCTTGACCGACCAGATATTAACGGTCGAACAGCCATTCTCAAGGTTCACTCCAATGGCAAACCACTAGATAAGTCAGTCGACCTAGAGGTACTAGCCAAACAGACTGCCGGTTTTAGCGGTGCTGACCTAGCCAACCTGATCAATGAGGCAGCTATCTTGGCTGCCAGGCGAGGCAAGAAAGCCATTGAGATGCAGGAACTTGAGGAGTCAATAGACCGGGTGATTGCCGGTCCAGAGAGGAAGAGCCGGAAGATAAACCCCAAAGAAAAGGAAATAACCGCCTATCACGAGGCAGGTCATGCCCTTGTCGCCAAAATGCTGCCCAATGCTGACCCAGTGCATAAAATCTCCATTGTGGCTCGGGGTATGATGGGTGGTTATACCCGACTTTTACCCACTGAAGACCGATACCTGATGACCCGCTCTCAATTCAAGGACATGCTAGCCACCTTGTTGGCTGGACATACTGCTGAGGAGCTAATCTTCAATGAAATGACCACCGGGGCCCAAAATGACATTGAGGAAGCCACCAAGATTGCCCACAAGATGGTAACCTCTTACGGAATGAGCGAAAAACTGGGTCCACGAACCTTCGGGCGCAAGGAGGAGCTGGTCTTTCTCGGTCGTGAAATCTCAGAGCAAAGGGACTACAGTGAGAAGGTAGCTCAGCAGATTGATGAGGAGGTTCATAATATCATCCAAAATGCCTATGCCGAAGCCAAGCGGATTCTAACCAGAAATAAGCCAAGATTAATCCATATTGCTGAAAAACTCACTGCTCAAGAGACACTAGAGGGCGAAGAGCTAGAAGCAGCCTTTGACGAACCTCTATCCCCCCAAGTAGAAGCCACAGCCACACCTATTCCCACGCCAGCAAAGGCTAAGACCAAAACCAGAGCCAAGCCTGCACTCAAGAAGGCTCCGGGTATACCCCGACTTCTCCCGAAACCAGCCTCAGCTACACCTGATTAGAAGTGAGGCAAGCTCCCCAAAGCCTTCTGGTAAAGAGAGAGACCATTACCTAAATAATAGGTAGAGAGCGATATCAGCATGATAGAGATTACAGAAAAACCAATCTCCCCCCAGCTCGTAGTGGATAAAGTTAAGACCAATAGCAGCGGCTGCGTGGTAACCTATGTCGGCTTGATTCGCAATTACTCCCGGGGCAAACAGGTCACTTCAGTAGAATATGAAGATGCCCAGGGAACAGCAAAAGACAGGCTTGGGGAGATAGCCAGTGAAATCAGACAAAAGTGGCAAGTGGAAAATGTAGCTATATGCCATAGAATAGGCAAGCTGAAAGTAGGTGAAATCAACCTGGTCGTTGCCATAGCCGCTGCCCACCGCCAGGAAGGCTTTGCTGCCTGCCAGTATGCCATTGACCGATTTAAAGAGATAATGCCCACCCAGAAAAAGGAAACCTATACCGACGGTAGCATCTGGGTTGAGAGGGAGTGATAATCAACGAGTTCCTGCCCCGGTTATCTTTTCCGACTTATCACCAAATCGGCTAAATCTTTTAACGCCTGACGACTGGGGTTATCGGGTAATAGCTTAAGATTATGGCAAGCCTTAGCCGCATAATCTGAGGCAACCTCATAACATTGCTTAACGATTGATGAGTTGCGAACTAACTCTATCGCCTGTTTTATTTTTTTCTGCTTATCCCTCTGTGGCATATCACGGTTATTAAACAACTCTTTTACCGGGTTATCCTCAGGTCCGTGCTCCACAAGAAGCATCGCTGGCAGGGTAAGCGTTCCCTGAGCTAAATCTGAGCCTGTTGGCTTGCCCATTTCCTCCTCAGTTCCAATAAAATCCAATATATCATCCACAATCTGGAAGGCAATACCAAGATTATAGCCATACTCTTTTAGAATCTTGATTGACTCTTCTGGAGCTTGGCTTAAGATAGCCCCTGATTCAGTAGCCAGGGAGAACAAGGAGGCGGTTTTACTGGAAATCCTCCCTAGGTAGTGGTCACGGGTTTGCTCAAGATTAAAAGCATCAAAGCTCTGGCTTAACTCCCCAGCAGAAATAGTCCCCAGGGTCTGAGTAAACAGCCTTGTCACTCGCAGATTCCCGGTAGAAGTAGCAAATTCCCCCGCCTTAGCAAATAAATAGTCGCCCAAAAGCACTGCTTTATCTTCACCCCAGATGCTGTTAATCGTTGGCCTACCCCGGCGAATTGGGGAGTTGTCAATAGAATCATCATGCACCAGGGTAGCGGTGTGCATAAGCTCAACGGCAGTAGCCATAGGCAGCAGCAGCTCAAGGTTGTAGTGGTAAAACCTGCCTGATAGCAAAGTAAGCACGGGACGAATCCTCTTGCCACCACCTTTCAGGCTATAGTCCAATAGCTCAGCCACACCGGAGAAATCAACCTCACTGACAGACTTTATCCGGCTCTCCAGTTTGGCTAAATCTTCCTCAACCAGCTGATAAATCTCGCTTAACTGCAACAATCTCCCCCTCAATATCTTACTTGCCCCAGCCGACCGGTCTCCTCCTCGACCAGCTCTTCATCCAATTTAGAAAATAAGGGCGTGGGGGAGGGTAAATTCTGCCCCGGCGGTGGGAAATGTAGCTGCCAGCCATCATCTTCCACATTGCCATCAAAACCAAGAAGCTGGTGCAACTTCTGAGAGCTAAAAGGTAAGAAGGGATATAGCGCCGTTTTAAGGCAAGAGAGCACTGAGATAGCAACATATAACGCAGTGGCTGAAGCCTGCCTGTCCTGCTCTATTGCTTTCCAAGGAGATTTCTTGTCCAGATAGCGGTTGGTCTCCTGAGCTAAGAACATAGCCGACCTTATTGCCTCCCTAAAATGGCAGCGGTAAAGAAGCCTATCCATGCTCTCGAGGGTATCCTCCGCCTGAGCAATGAGAGCCTGACTATGGCTATCAAATTCCCCGGGTTGGGGAACACAGCCATTGAAGCGGCGATAGACAAAGGTAAGCACCCGGTGAGCCAGGTTTCCATAGGTAGCCACCAGCTCATCATTATTACGGCGAAAGAACTCACGCCAAGAAAAATCGGTGTCCCCCGTCTCAGGCATGTTTATGGATAATAGGTAACGCAGCGGGTCAGGCTCATAGCGTGATAGATAATCAGGTAGCCAAACTGCCCAGTTGCGGCTGGTAGAAAGCTTCTTGCCTTCAATAGTTAAGAACTCGTTAGCTGGTACATCATAAGGGAGAGCGAGCCCACCATAGCCCATCAGCATCGCTGGCCAGATGATGGTATGAAAGGCAATATTATCCTTACCGATGAAATAATAGCCCTTTACATCTTTATCTTGCCAGAAGGAGCGCCACCTTTCCTCATCCCCGCTAGACTTAGCCCATTCCTTAGCTGCCGATAGATAACCAATAACCGCCTCAAACCACACATAAATACGTTTACTATCAAAGCCATCAACCGGTACCGGTATTCCCCAGTCTATATCTCGGGTGATAGCTCTATCCCTTAGCCCCTCCTCTAAATAGCGCATGGTAAAGTTAAGCGCATTTTGTCGCCAATGGCTCTGCTGCTTCACCCAGGCTAGGAGCCTGTCCCTAAAGGCAGTCAATTTTAAAAAGAAGTGCTCTGAATCCTTGAACTGAGGAGTGGCAGCACACAAGCGACAATGAGGGTCGAGTAACTCCGCCGGATTCATCGGCTTACCGCAGTCATCACACTGGTCACCACGAGCCCCAGGAGAGCCACAATAAGGGCAAGTGCCCTCAATATAGCGGTCAGGCAGAAAACGCAGACAATGAGGGCAGTAGGGCTGCGACACAGTAGCCTTATAGATATAGCCCTTGTTTAGCAGAGTGAGGAACATATCCTGTGATACCTCAGCGTGGTTAGCCGTGCTGGTAGTAGTAAATAAATCAAAGGAAATACCTAACCTCTGCCAGGAGTCAAGAAACTGTTGATGATACTGGGCGGCTATTTCGCCGGGCTTCTTCCCCTCCTGCTCAGCCTTAATGGTTATTGGTGTGCCATGCTGGTCCGAACCAGATACCATCAATACCTCATCACCCCTGAGGCGATGGTAACGGGCAAATATGTCCGCAGGTAAATATGCCCCGGCAATATGACCTAAATGTAGCGGACCGTCAGCATAGGGCCAGGCTACAGCAATAAAAATCCTCTCGCTCACAATCTATTCCTCAGCTAATACTTTATCACAACTTGGACATAACAATTAAGGCTTTTCCGGGAAGAAAGTAAGCACTCGCTGACCCTTCTCCTCGGTATAACGAGCATAACCTTTGTTTAGGCAGCAATCAACACATAAACACAATATAGTGTCTCCCGCCTGGTCAATAATTAGATAACGCTCAGGATATGGTATAATGCGGTGGCACTCATCGCACTGGACATCCCCTAAAGATATACAACCACGGCGCATTTATCAACTCCTCTCTATGCCCAAAACCTTAAGCTAGCCTGAGCCAAGCCCGATATAGCTCTTTCTTTGACAAACCTGTTTCCCCAGCTACTCTGGCTACCGCTTCTTTAGCCGTCATCCCTGAGCGGCGCATATGCTGTAATTGCTTCTCTATAGCCTCTGTCAACTGCGGTTTTTCCTGCTCTCTCTTGCCTTCAATAACCAGAGTAAACTCCCCCCTCGGCTCGGCGAAGTGGTCTATAGCTTGGCTTACCCTCCCCCTAAAAACCTCTTCATAAACCTTGGTGAGCTCGCGGCAAACAGCCAATCTTCTATCTCCAAGAACAAGCAGTATATCGTTCAGCGCCGCCAATAGGCGATGGGGGGACTCCAAAACTACAATGGTGGCATATTCACCGGTAACAGATTGTAAAAGATGCCGCCGGGCACTGGCCTTATGGGGCAAAAAGCCGAGATAGGTAAATTGCCTCGTATCCAGCCCAGAGACAACCAGGGCAGTGATAACCACAGAAGCCCCAGGAATGGGAACTACCGCAATACCTCGCTGGTTAGCCGCCACAATAAGCTCATAGCCGGGGTCGGATATGCCCGGCGTTCCTGCGTTAGAAACCAGAGCCACATCCCTGTCTTCAAGGCAGCTCAAAATATAATCCAGTTTGCTCCACTTATTGCGCTCATGATAACTGGTCATCGGGGTTTTGATATCATAAGCGTTAAGAAGCTGCCTCGTCCGGCGGGTATCCTCAGCAGCGATAAGCTTCACCTCACGCAGAGTCCGCAGGGCACGCAGGGAAATATCCTCTAAATTACCAATAGGGGTAGCCACAATATAGAGGGCAGGCATGTCTCCTATCTTCTTCAACTGAGCTATTATAGCTTACACTTCGTCGCCCGTCTACCTAGATTGCTTATCAACCTTTGGCGAGATTGAGCACCCCCCCCCTATAAGGATACCAAATTCCAGCCGGTCAATCGCTTCAGCCTGCTCCTTATTCTCAATCTTAATATACCTCATGGTGGTGTTAAGACTTTTGTGACCAGCGAGGTCTTTTATGGTGAAGGGTGCCACTCCCTTCTGATGTAATCTGGTGCAGAAGGTGTGCCTTAGGAGGTGAGGACCCTGCTTACCCTTATTGATGCCTGCCAAATTTAAGTATCTTCGTACCACACCATAAACATAGCCACGATCCAGATTGCCCCCATTGGTGCCAACGAAGAATCTACCGTTTCGAGCCCCCGGACGGTTGGCTAGGTAATTTGCCAATGCCCTTGCTGTTTCGCCATTCAGATGGAGATGCTGCTCTTTATTTCCTTTCCTGGTTATCTTTATCTGACCCCGGTCAAGGTCAACATTGACTAGCTTCAGTTTTGTCAACTCCGATACCCTCAGCCCAGTGTGAAGGAAGAGGACAACCATCGCTAAGTCCCGTTCACGAACCCGTGGCCTGCCCTTTCGAGTTATTGTCCTCAAAAGGCGAATAGACTCGTCATCGGTAAGGTACACTGGCTCCTTCTCTGGTATCTTAGGGCTCCTTATTGAGGCTGCTGGGTTAAGTTCTAACTCTTCAGTCTCTATCAGGTAGTTGAAGAACGACTTTATCGCTGCCAGTTTTCGTGCCCTGGTAACATTGGAGTTACCTCTGCTAGTAGCTACATAGTCCAGATAGTCTCGAATGTCATTCTTGGTGACTTCTCCTACTTCAAATTTACCTCGCTGATGCAGGAAGGGAATCAGCCCTTTCTCTATATCAAGTTGGTATGCTTTGATAGTGCCCTGAGAAAACCCCTTCTCAATCTGAAGATAACGCAAAAATTTGTTTAACTTGCTCTTCACAATGTTCCTCCTTTAAGGCACTAGCATACCAGCTAACTAAATAGTATTTTTGTCAAGTGGTAGTGGCATAGGTAAGTTACCAATTAGTCCTTAGTACTTTTGTCTATAAGCCTCTTGACCTCTAGCGAACCCAGATGTCTTTATTGGCAACAAAAATACTATTTAGTATTAGGGTGACTATAGGCACTTAAATAGCGACAATATAGACAGTTGGCACTTCTGATAACAAACTTTGAAAAGGGGGTGATGCCTATGAAAACACTGGGTTTTAACAAACTAGGACTAAAATAAAAAATGAAAGGAGAAAAGGTTGAAAAAGAGAATTCTAGCTTTAGTTGGAACATTGGCTCTGGTAGCAGTTCTGCTGGTGCCAGGAGTAGCAGCCTTAGCCGCTACTGGCCCAGATACTACCACCGGCTCAACCACATCAACCAACAATACCCCTACCATCACCTCAGTGACGCTCAAGGACTCTGACGGTGACCCTACTTCTACCTTGGTGCCACTGGACACATTCCTGTTGGAAATTGTGGCTGGTGACTCCAACACCATAGACCACATCGACTATATAGATATCGAGGTTTACTATAGCGCACCGGCGGCTGTTGGTGGGGCTGTAGCCGATGATGGTGGAAGTACGACCGTTGAAACTACGGAAGCCAATGAAGCAACTGCTGATGACATGACCCTGCTGCCGGAAACACCAGCAGTGGAGGATGCTTACTACATTGGGGCTGACCATAAGTTTGGTTATGCGCGCCTGAATGTTGGAACGGCTGGTGCAGGCACCTGGACAATAACCTGGAAGTACTGGGATGGCTCAGCTTGGACAGCTCTCTCCAATGTAACGGACGGTACCGATGGCTTTACCGCTGCTGCCGGAAGTCACGATGTTACCTTTGACACCCCAGCGGACTGGGCAACAACAACAGTAGCGGCTATAGCAAGTCTCTACTGGGTGAAGGCAGAGGTGACGGCGTACACCAGTTTAGCCACTCAGCCTAAGGGCACGCAGGCATGGATACCATCGGCATCGCCGGGTGCCTGGGACGCCGATGCTTGTGCCATCTATAAGTGGGACGATACCGATGGCTGGAGCATGGAGGTGAGTGCTGGAGTCACCACCAACACCTGGACTATTGATACCGATAACTGCGTGACGCCAATTGTTTTTACAAACCTTTCAGACACATGGACGCTTGAATTCACGCCAGGAAAGATTGCCCAAGAGGTAGACGTCTCGGCAGCTTCGTGGGACTTCTATGTTAAGGTGGTTGACTTGGCGGCCGCCAGTGTGGAGGATGTCAGTAAAGTGCTAAATTCAATGGGCGCCTACTGCTCAATCAGCACCACAGCTGACATCGACTTTGGCAATGTGGCTCTGGGGGCAACAGCAGCTATCCAAACCCCTGGTGACAATATACTGTTAAGCGAGACTATAGCCAATGACACTCATACTCTCCAGGTTAAGTCCGCTACTACCTGGTCAGACGGCGTCCCCGGACATACCATGGCGCTGAAAATCACAGCCGGTCCAGGTAGCAATGAGTTTTGTCTGACCATTGATGACGCTACCAGTGGTTCTGGGCACCCAAGCACGCCGCAGTATTTGACCACTGCTGACTATGTTGACATAGATAGTGTTGCACCGGCTCGTACCGCGACTATTGCTGACGCTCCTGAAGTCGCCACTACCACGAACCTTTATATGGACATCATACTGGGTTCAACAGGAATCTATGTAGGCACCTTCACCGGCACTATCTACTTGCAAGTGACCAATTAGTTAAGGAGTTGAGGCTTTGAGTTTAGTGACTTTAGGCAAGAGGGGGGCTTTCTTAGCCCCCCTTGCGCTGCTTTTAGTTTTGTCTTTGCTTGGCAATGTGGCTCATGCCCAGGGTGGGTTTGCCATGTCAGGCACCTTTGGTCAGCAGCAGTTTCAGATACCACAAGGGGCAGAGGTAAGCGGTTCAACAATCTATGTAGTGGTATTTAATGAAGGGGACAGGGATTTGCAGGTGAGAATGGCTTCTGAAGCCCCTTTTGGGGTAGAGGCTCTTTTCTCAGAGGATGAGTTCCCTCTGAAGCCAGGCGAGCA
This sequence comes from Dehalococcoidia bacterium, assembly GCA_030608005.1. Taxonomy (GTDB): domain Bacteria; phylum Chloroflexota; class Dehalococcoidia; order Dehalococcoidales; family BS750m-G39; genus JAUWIX01. Next base: position 43,760 of record JAUWIX010000002.1, on the reverse strand, counting down.
GATGAAGGTTTATGTAACAGTGAGGGTTGGGGAGAATGCTGTGCCTGGTGAATACCAGCTTCTAGTCCGTGCCGAGGCAGCACCAGAGAAGGTTGAGGGGATTGCTATAGGTACTGCCGTTGCCCAGAGGGCAAAGCTGACGGTGACCGGGCAGTCAGCCTTGGTAGAAGCAAGGGTGGTTAGCCCTGATGGTCAGCCGGTGGTAGCTGAGGTAAGGCTGTTCAAGCTCATTGATGGCAGGGAAAACGAGTTCGCTTTCAGCAATACGGGTATTCTAGAGGTCAAGGTCTCGCCAGGGCACTATGTAGCAAGAGCCTACGTTGGCGGCAAGAAGTTAGCTGAGGAATTCTTTGATGTAGCCGCCGGTGAGACAAAAACCATCACCCTCACCGTGAAGACGGTCTACTTTGCCCACTTCGGCATCGTGCTCAACTACTATACCGAAACCGGCGAGCTTGCCTTCGTCAAGGTGGTCTATCAGATAAGTAACTTATACCAGCCAATGGCTGATGTTGGGCTTGTCCTCAAGGTCAGCCTAGACGGGGAAGCTTTGGAAGAGATTCCTCTCCTTTCACTAAGCGAGCTGAGTCTGGGCGACATCGGAGGCAGCTGGGAGTACACTCCACCCCAGGGATGGGAAGCTGGTACCTATACCTTCCAAGCTGAACTCTATGTGGGTGGAAAGCTATACACCACAAGCTTGGAAGAGGAGCTAGAAGTCGCGGCTCCAACCGCTGTTACTGCACCCTTCAACCTGCTGCTCATAGTTAGTATTGCTGCCGGCGTGCTCATCATCGGTATGGCTATCTTGCTAGTGGTGGTATTGCGGAGGCGCAGGCAGTATTAGAGCCTGAGCTACACATTTGTACCTATTCTTTATACGTGCTTTCGAAGCACTACTGCTGAGAATACAAATATAGCTAGGGCATACAAGAACCACATAAAGCATACCTCAAGTATGAAACGACCAGATAAGCCCCAGACGATTATTACCCTGGTCAACTCTATCGGTGCGTATAAGGTTAAAAGGCAGACCAGCAATATCAATAAGCCCCTCATTCCTGACTCCTGCCTTCTTGACTCAAGTTTTCCATCTGCATACTTCCATCATAGGATGCTGACATTTATTTCTCCTAAAATGGCTGTTAAGACTTCATTAAAAATCGCGCAGATATAAAGGGGGCTTCGCCTCCCTTAGACACCCCAATTAAAGAGGGAATTGAGGGCAAAAGCCTCTGAGGGTGGGAGAGTGGGAGGAAAGACAACTAAAAACGGGGGAGGGGCTGGGGATAGGTTTCCAAACATCTCACTAAAGTTTCTTGACTTCAGACCGCTGCTTCTGCTAGAGTTCGAATTTAAGAAGGATAGCAAAATGGCTACACCCGAATTTAAGCAACTGCGGCGTTCATACGGATTTGATGAGGTAGCTATTGTCCCTGGAGATATAACTACCAATCCCGACCAGACAGATATTGATTTCAAGATAGACAACTTCACCTTCTCCACCCCTATCCTAGCAGCGGCAATGGATGCCGTGACCGATGTCAACATGGCTATCCTGATGAGCAAGCTGGGAGGGCTTGCCGTTCTCAATTTAGAAGGGGTGCAAACTCGGTATGCTCACCCCCAGGAGGTTCTGGCTGAAATTGCTCAGGCTTCCGATGCTGAAGTCACCCCCTTACTGCAAAAGGTATATTCTGAGCCGATTAAGGAAAACCTTATTGGCGAACGAATTGAGGCAATTAAAAAGTCAGGGGCGGTATGCGCTGTTTCAGTGGCGCCGGCTAATACCAAACGCCTTGCTCCCATAGCTGCTGAAGCCAAGGCCGATATTTTTGTCGTCCAGTCCACGGTTACCTCTGCCAAGCATATATCCAAAAGTTATCGGGGGCTAATCTTTCCCGAGCTTCGCCAATCCATACCTATGCCCATAATTGCTGGTAATTGTGTAAGCTACAGCGCCTGTTTAGAGCTTATGAGAACCGGAATCTCTGGGGTTCTGGTGGGGGTAGGACCAGGGGCAGCCTGCACCACTAGGGAAGTGCTAGGTGTTGGTGTCCCCCAGGTAACGGCAACGATAGATTGTGCTGCAGCTAGAGACCAATACCTTAAAGAATCCGGAAGATATGTGCCGATAATTACCGACGGTGGTTTCCGCAGGGGTGGTGACTTATGTAAAGCCTTCGCCGCCGGTGCTGACGCCGTAATGCTAGGCTCCATTCTTGCCCAAGCCAAAGAGGCGCCAGGACTAGGTTATCACTGGGGTATGTCCCATCCCCACCTAGCACTACCCAGGGGAACACGGATAAAAGTTGGGACTACTGGCACACTGGAGCAAATTCTATTCGGTCCTACCTCGGTTACCGATGGTAGCCAAAACCTCATTGGGGCTCTTCGCACTGCAATGGGCGTCTGCGGCATATTTAACATCCAGGAAATGCACAAGGTTGAGATGGTAATTGCCCCTGCCATTACCACTGAAGGGAAATCCTGGCAAATATTACAATCTAGCCCTTGATGCTACCTATTCTTCTTCCTCTTCAGATACTATTTCTGTCTCTCCACGAATATAAGGAAGCAAAGGCTCTGCTTTTCGCCGCTTGCCTGGTGGCGGGAAGGTCAGTTTATCAATCGTCTGGCGCAGCTCGGCTAATCTTCCCACAGGCTGTTCAATTCCGGCTTCCACCACCACGCCACCCACCCCCACTTCCCATAGAGCCTGAAGCTCGTTGGCTACCACACCTGACGGCACAGAGACCAACAAGGGTTTAGTAAACAGGTCGGCACAACGCCGAAAGAGCATGAGGTGATGCCAAGTAAGAAAATAATCCTTCCTTTGCTCACTGGCAATAAGCACAGCATCTATAGGTAGGTCATCGACTGCTTTCAATAAGCCTTCGTTGAGCAATGGCTCGACCTCTAATATCTTGCCCAACTCATCATCCTGAAGTATTGCCAGCGATGTCTTTGCTGCCGGGAAAACCACAAAATCACAGCCAGCCTTCACCATCTGCCTTATTCCTTTTTCCCTGCCGATATCCCTCAGCCAGCCACCCCAAGGAATGTCAGACATCGCCTGACATATTTCCTGAAGGGCTTTAACCCCTGAACTCGATTTGGGGATTTGTAACAGCCCGGCATCAGCCCCAGCCACACAATCAGCCAAACGGTCAACATCGACCTGAGCTAGACTGGCAATGAGCAACATCTTGGGCTTGTGTGGCACCGCCTGCGCCGCCCTAAACCCCATAGGCTGGAGCCCAACCTGTGAAACCTGACTCAATTCATCTATAAGCTTGCTCATCTACCTGCCACTGAGTCTCTAAGTGGAGCTGAGGGGACTCGAACCCCTGACTTCCTCCGTGCAAAGGAGGCACTCTCCCAACTGAGCTACAGCCCCACCTGTTAAGGATATTATAGCAACAAGGAGTCTTATTCGCAATTTGCGATGTTGTCCCAAAGACTTGACAAACTTAACCTACTGTATTATTATGAACATAAGTTCATAATTTTGCTAGGAAAAAGCGAATATCAAAGGGAAGGTGATAAAATGAGAGGGAGAGGCTGGTTTGGATGGGGACGTGGCTGGGGACGTGGCTGGGGACGTGGTCTAGGATGGGGAAGGGGTAACCCTTATCCCTTCTGCCGCTTTTACCCTTGGCTACCAAGATGGTGGTGGGCAACACCTTATGCCGGTCAGCATGCGGCAACCACTCCTTATATGGGATATGGTTACCCATACTCTGGCGCCTACTATCCACCTTATACCCCTTACCGATGGTAGTAGCCATTGAACCGAGCCAAGTTTAACATTTATAATAGGAGGTGATGTTATGCCCAATGGATTTGGCTATGGATTTCGGGGAGGAAGGGGATTCGGTTTCAGAGGTGCTTCTCCGTCCTGGCCTTATGTTGGTCTGGGTAGAGGAGGATTGCCTAGGTGCTGGTATCCCGGACTATATACAGCGCCTTACTGGCCAGCAATGCAAGCACCTTCCCCATTTTATGGAGCACCAGTAACCGCTCCTGAGACTGCACCTTTCACCCCCCAGATGACCCCTGAGCAGGAACTTGACTTCCTGAAGAATCAAGCCCAAACTATAAAGAGCCAGCTGGAACAGATTGAGTCCCGAATGCATGAGTTAGGGACAGGAGAATAATTATCGTACAATTGATGAAGGAGGTGGATTATGCCAGGATTTGATGGAATGGGTCCTAGAGGAATGGGACCAATGACAGGAGGAGGTAGGGGATTCTGCAGCCCTTGGGGAATAGGTGCAGCTCCTCGTGCGTATGGGATTCCTCCGAGGATGGGATACGGCTATCCATATTACGGTGCAGGAATACCATACCCATTTTATGGAGCGCCAACAACCGCTCCTGGGACTATATCTCCCACCCCACAGATGACCCCCGAGCAGGAATTTGACTTCCTGAAGAATCAAGCCCAAACTATAAAGAGCCAACTGGAGCAAATTGAGTCCCGAATGCGTGAGTTAGGGACAAAGGGGTAAGTTATGAGAATTGCTATTTCGGCTACAGGTCCAACTCTGGATGCTGATATAGACCCTCGTTTTGGTAGATGTCAGTATTTTATCATTGCCGACCCGGAGACAATGCAATACGAATCTATGGAGAACCCCAATGTTATGGCAGGGGGTGGGGCTGGTATTTCCACCGCCCAGATGATTGTCAGCAAAGGGGTGCAAGTGGTGATTACAGGCAACTGTGGTCCCAATGCCTACCAGGTATTGTCAGCAGCCGGGGTTCAGATAATCACCGGCCTTTCTGGGAAAATCAGTGATGCTATCCAAACCTATAAATCGGGACAATCACAGGCTACTGCACAGCCTAGTGTAGGAGCTCACTTCGGTGTAGGACCGGGCATGGGCTCTGGTATGGGCATGGGCTCTGGTATGGGCATGGGTAGAGGAATGGGCATGGGGCGAGGTATGGGGCGCGGCATGGGTATGGGTAGAGGAATGGGCATGGGAGCAGAGATGATGCCTATGACTGAACCGGCACCCCAGCCGTCAAGCCCGGAGCAGGAGCTAGAGACACTCAAGGCACAATCACAGATGCTAATGCAACAATTAGCTGAGATGCAGCGCCACATTGAAGAGCTAGAAAAGCGAGGGGAGTAATACCATGCCACTCTATGAATACCAGTGCCCCCAGTGCGGAGAGAAGTTTGAAGTCCGTCAATCTATTGGGGAGGATGGCTCTAAGTTAGAGTGTCCTAAGTGCAAGACAAAAAATCCGAGAAGACTTCTCTCCCCTTTCTTTAGCCCGAGTTCAAGAACAACTGAGTCTTCAGAGATTAGTTGTCCCACCTGCACCTCGGGCGTTTGCGGGCTGCCGCCAATGGAGTAAGAGTTGGAGGTGTTTCATGCCTAGAGGAGACAGAACTGGTCCGCCCCCGGGTGGCGGTGCAGGAAGAGGGGGAGGCATTGGCCGAGGGGGAAGGGGGGGTGGCAGGATGGGAGGAACCCGCCCCGGAGCCGGCCCAAGCGGAAATTGTGTTTGCCCCAACTGTGGCGCCACGCTCCCTCACCAAGTAGGAGCTCCCTGCTATAGTCTGAGCTGCCCCCAGTGCGGCACAAAGATGGTAAGGGCATAATTCCCCTCAGTTATCTCATGTCAGCAGTGCTTACCTTTACTTACACCTCAAAGGAGACCAGATGAAAATTGCAGCTATATCTGATGATGGAAAGACTATCAGCCAGCACTTCGGTCGGGCGTCTCTCTATGTAGTGGTTACAGTGGAAGAGGGCGAAATTGTGAATAAGGAGACCCGAGCCAAGAGCGGGCACCACAGCTTTGCCTCCCACCCTGATTTAGCCCCCGGTGAGCGCCATGGCTACCACGCCGACTCACCGACGAGGCATCAAAGCATGGCCGAGACTATCTCTGACTGCCAGGTTCTCCTTGCCGGGGGGATGGGCTGGGGAGCCTATGAAAGCATGAAAAGCTACAATATTGAGCCTATTGTCACCGATGTAGAAAGCATTGACCAAGCAGTGCAACTATATATAGCTGGCGAACTGACCAACCTGATGGAGCGCCTGCATTAAATCATCCACTCAATTCGATAAAGTAAGCTGAGGTCCTAGAAATGGCAATAATTAAGGTCAGCATTATTCCTTTGGGCACTGGAACCACTTCAGTTAGCCAATATGTAGCCCGGGCGGTGGAGGTATTGCGGGGTGAGAAGGATATAAAATATGAGCTAACGGCAATGGGAACAATTATTGAGGGTGATTTAGACCGCCTCCTCACCTTAGCCCGGAAGATGCATGAAGCCGTCTTCAATGCCGGAGTTATGAGAGCGGTAACAATAATTGAGATTGATGACCGGCGAGATAAAACCTCCAGCACGAGCGGCAAGATAGAATCAGTGAAGAAACAATTAGGGCATTAGGTGTGGCCGATTTTGAGCAAATAAGTCAAGCACGAGAGTTACTGGGCTTAGGAGAAACAGCGACACTTAAGCAGATAAAAGCAGCCTACAAAAGGGCGGCTAATCGCTACCATCCTGATAAGTGTAAAGACCCAGATACGGTAAAATGCGCCGAGATGATGAAAAAGATAAACGAGGCATACGAGCTAATAATGCAATATTGCGCTCAATATAGTTACTCCTTCAATGAAGAGGATGTAAGAAGAACCTATCCCCACGATGAGTACCTAAGAAGATACTACCACGGTTGGTTTGATGGCATATAATTGGGAGAGGACTCTGTTTGATGCCCAGGCTACGCAATATGACCTTTGGTATCAGACACCACAGGGACAATACGCCGATGCCCTAGAAAAGGAGCTGTTTCTCAAGCTGATTCAACCTAAATGTGGTCAGAGCCTGCTCGATATCGGCTGTGGCACAGGATATAACCTGGCGTTTTTCAAGGAATTGGGGCTGAAGGCTGTTGGCATTGATGCCTCCAAGCCGATGCTGGATATTGCAGCCAAGAGGCTCGGCACCGATGTTGAGCTTTATTTGGGGCAAGCTGAGAAATTGCCATTTGATAAACACTCTTTTGACATCGTTACTTTAATCACCATGTTAGAATTTGTTTCCGACCCAACCAAAGTGCTCAAGGAAGCGTCTCGGGTGGCGCGGGCACAAATTTACTTAGGAATTTTAAGCAAAACCTCATTGCTGGCAATAAATCGCCGAATTAAGGGTAGATTTCGGGAATCAGTTTATAACCGGGCGAAGTTTTATAGTATCTGGGAGATAGAAGCAACAGTCAAAAGAGCAGTAGGGAAAGTGCCTCTGGAGTGGCGAAGCACCCTGTTTTTTCCATTAAGCTGGCATAAGTATCTTCGCCAGCTGGAGAGGTTGTTGCTTTTCGTCAATAACCCCTTTGGCGCCTTTCTCGGCGTGAAGCTAGATGTGGAGAAAATAGCCGGGTGACCATAGTTCATATCATTATTTTGCTAGCAACCGGTATTGGCGTTGGCTTTGCCAGCGGTCTTCTAGGTGTTGGCGGCTGCTTCATCATGACCCCGGTTCAGTACATGGTATTCACCGATATGGGCATTCCTACCGATACAGCTATTAAGCTAGCGTTTGGCACCAGTTTGCTGGTTGTTTTGCCCACAGCCGCCAGCGGAGCCTGGAGGCACAGCAAAAAGGAAGCGGTGTGGTGGAAAGCAGCCATTGTCATGGGCAGCTGCGGTCTAGTTTGTGCTTTTGGCGGGGCTACCTTGGCTACCCACCTCCCCGGGGAAGGGCTAAAAATAGCCTTTGGCGCTATAATTTTGCTGGCTGGTATCAGAATGCTCACCGCCAAAGCACCAGAAATTGAACAGGAGCCTAAGGACAATCCATGGCTGTGGGCAGCCTGGGCTATCCCAATAGGTATGGTAACTGGCATTCTTGGAGTTGGTGGCGGGGTATTGATGATTCCGGTAATGGTGCTGGCACTCGGGTTCAAGATGCATAATGCCATAGCCACATCTTTAGCCGTGATGCTCTTTACCAGCACCGGTGGTGTTATCGGTTATATTATAAATGGTCTTGGTGTTCCCCAATTGCAAGATTTGGCTTATACCATCGGCTATGTTAACCTGACATCATGGTTTCTGCTGGCGGTTACCAGCGTTGGTATGGCACAGATTGGTGCTATAACTGCCCACAAGCTGCCAGCCAAACAACTAAGCTATATCTTCATTGCTATAATGTTCTACATGGGACTAAAGATGCTCGGCGTCTTTGACTGGCTGGGGTGGCCAATATAAAAACAAACGAGGTGGAGGATGAACTCTATAATCTATGGTCCCGTCCCTTCGTGGCGGCTAGGCAGGTCCTTAGGGATAGATTTAATCTCTACCGGGAAAAAGACCTGCTCCTTCGACTGCATCTACTGTCAGCTAGGCAGAACAATCAACCCCCAACTGGAGCGAAAACAGTTCGTGCTAACTGCTCAGTTAGTCAAAGAGCTGGAGGCAGTAAGAGGCATATCGGCTGACTATGTTACCTTCTCCGGGACAGGAGAACCTACCCTAGCCAGCAACCTGGGAGAGGCTATAAAGCTAGTCAAATCAATCCTGCCGCTGCCAGTGGCAATTCTGACCAACTCCTCCCTCATGCCAAGAAAAGAAGTGCGTCATGAGTTAATGGGGGCAGATGTAGTGGTAGCCAAAATAGATGCCCCCGCTGAGCAGATTTTCCGCCAGATTAATAGACCTATAGTGGGCTATTCCCTTGACCTAATACTCCGTTCCATAGAGCAATTCAGAAAGGAATTCAAGGGAAAGCTAGCCCTGCAAATGATGTTCATCGCCAAAAATAAGGACTATGCCAGACAGATGGCAGAGATAGCTAGGCAAATTTCACCTGATGAAGTGCAGCTTGACACCCCGCTACGCCCCTGTCCTATCAAGCCATTAACACCAGAGGAAATGGCTATTATAGAAAAGGAATTTGTCGGACTAAAGGCGGTAAATGTGTATCAGGCTCCAAAACCAGAAGTCGTGCCCCTGAATCTAGAGGAAACACTACGGCGAAGACCAAGGCTATAACCCCTTGGCTGGCTTTATCGGCAACGGTAAGCCAGCGACCATTATATAGACCTCATCGGCAGCCTGCGCCAGCATCTGGTTGGCTTTAGCCAGCAAATCACGATATAACCTGCCCATTCTATTAGCTGGCACCAAGCCCAGACCAACCTCATTGGTAACAATAATGAAGTTGGCATTAACCCGGCCGATGCACTCTACCAGCTCACTAACTTCAGCAATAAGCTTCCTCTCAATAAGGGGGGCATCTAATTGCTCACCAGTTTGGTCGCTGTGTTGACTGAAAATATTGTTAACCAGAAGGGTGATACAGTCCACAATCACCACCTGAGCACCACCGATTTTCTGCTCAATCTGGCTGCCGAGATGCGAGGTAACCTCAAGGGTGCGCCAGGCTGCTGACCTTGTTCTCTGATGCTGCTCAATGCGCTGGCGCATCTCCTCATCGCCAGCCACCGCCGTAGCCACAAAAAGCACCGGCTCGCCCAGCTTTTTGGCAAGCTCCTGGGCAAAGTGGCTCTTGCCACTACCAGCGCCGCCAATTATCAGAACACACCTTTCGCTCAGCTTGCCCCCCTAAATAAAATATTTTTCACCTAGCCCAACCACCGGAGGTGAGCCAGCAGACAAACCAGAATGAGAAGGCAAACCTCAGCCACTTCATTTATCGCCCCATAGGTGTCACCAGTAAGCCCACCAAACTTACCCTTCAAATAGGCAGCCATAGCTACTACTATAACCCAAACAGCTAACATTATAATAAAGCCTGTCAGTTGAGCCAGAACCACTGCCACAGCCAAAGTTATGAGCGTTGCCACAGTGAACCTCTGCCAGCTAGCCCCCTGCTTAAATGCCTTTCCCAAACCCGATGGCTTAGCATAAGGATAGGCAAAAACAGCATAGACCATTGCCCAACGACTTACCACCGGCATAAGCACCAGGGTCGGCATCAGCCAGCTCTCAGGCACAGCATTCAGTGAGACATATTTGACCAGCAGCAAGCAACAGACACCGATAATACCAAAACTGCCAGCCCGGCTATCAGCCATCACTCGCCACCTCTCCTCCACCGTCTTGTGACTGGCTAAGCCGTCGCAAGTATCAATAAAGCCATCAAGGTGCAAAGCGCCGCTAATCGCCACCAGAGAAACGACCAACAGCACATTAACTAATGCTGAAGGCAACAGCAGACCCAGTAGCCAATTCAAGCCAACCAGAATAAGCCCAATAATAACACCGACCAGAGGGAAATAAACTATAGAGCGTCCTACTTCCTCGGGGCTAATCTCGCGCCGCCCGGGCAAGGGTATAATGGTTAGAAATCTTAAAGCAGCTAAGAGCTTCAATTGCCCGGTTTCTCCCTTTCTGATACTCCAGCTTCAGCGAAGGTGGACATCTCAGCTAGGGTCCTGGCTGACGCCTCAGCCAGAAATATTCCCAATGCAGCACCAGTCCCCTCACCCAAACGCAGGTCCAAATCCAGTAAGGGCTTAAGCCCCAGGTGCCTGAGCAGCAGTTTATGACCGGCCTCTGCCGAAACATGAGCGGCGATAAGGAAGTCCCGCAGTCCCGGTGCCAGCGCCAGAGCAATAAGGGCAGCTGCCCCAGAGATAAAACCATCAATAACTACAGGAATACGGTAAGCAGCCGCTGCCAGCATCACCCCCACCAGCCCACCAATCTCAAAGCCTCCCACCTTTGCCAGCACATCTAAAGGCTTTCGGGGGTCAGGGTGGTTAACCGCTAGCGCTCTTTTTATCACTTCTATTTTATGTGTCAACTGCTCATCGGTTATGCCAGTGCCCCTACCCACTACCTCAGCCACCGGTTTCCCAGTCATAGCGGCACAGATAGCGCTGCTGGTAGTAGTGTTACCAATACCCATATCACCGGTGCCAACTATATCAAGACCCCTAGCCACCTCAGCCCCCACCACCTCAATCCCTGACTCTACTGATGTCATTGCCTGCTCCAGGGTCATAGCCGGGCAGAGACACATATTTTGGGTGCCAAAGGCAACCTTCCTGGATATAAGCCGAGGGTTAGCTTCTAGCTCAGCTGCCATCCCCATATCAACCACAACAACCCTTGCTCCAGCTTGACGAGCAAGCACATTTATTCCAGCCCCGCCGTTGAGGAAGTTATAAACCATCTGAGCGGTTACCTCCCCGGGGTAAGCACTCACCCCCTCAACCACCACCCCATGGTCGCCAGCCATAATGATAATGGCTTTGTGCCTGATTTGAGGTATAGGCTTACCCTGAATGCCAGCCAACTTAATAGATAGCTCCTCCAGCCTGCCCAAACTACCCTGGGGCTTGGTCAACTGGTCCTGCCTGGAGCGTGCTTCAGCCATTGCTTCTTTATCCAGAGGCTTTATCATTTCAATTGTATCGGATAAAAGTCCCGGCATTTCTGTCTCCCATATCAAGTTTCTGCTATTCAAATAGCTCAGGGTGAATGATTCTTGCCATCTCCTCCAGACCCTGAACAATTCTGGGTCCAGAGCGGTCAACAAGGTCTCCATCAATAATGCAGATTCTGTCTTGCTTGACCGCTGTTACCTTCTGCCAGATAGGGTGTCCCTGTAGCACTTCTGGTGATGTAAACACCGTCCCATGCTTAGCTGGGAGTATGATAACCTCAGGGTCAGAGCTAACTATCTGCTCGATGCTGAATTGCACCCAGGCACCCTGGGCTCCAGCAGCAATATTTTCCCCACCAGCCATAGTGATAAGCCAGTCAACAAAGGAGCCAGGACCAGCCGTCCAGGGCAGGGTTGGGTCAGTAGCATCAATTATATAGAGAACCCTAATTGGGGGAGCACCTTCCACCAAAGCGAGAACATGAGATATATCCTTCTGCATATCCTCAATGAGCTTCTCAGCTTCCCTCTCGGTGCCGGTAACCCTCCCCAGCAATTCAAGGTCTCTAAAAATGCCATCAATGTCCTTAGGGTCTATAACCATATAGGTAATTGGCGGTCTCAGTTCATCAAGCTGTTTAATGCTTTCACTATGCCCATCGGTCAGCACCAAATCCGGTTCTAGAGCCACGATACTTTCAATGGAAGGGTTAAAGTAATTCCCGACGCTTGGTTTTGACTTCGCCTCCTCAGGGTAGTCACAATAGTCGCTGACTCCAACCACCCTTTCCCCCAAGCCAAGGGCAAAAAGGGTCTCGGTGATGCTTGGCACATGAGACACAATCTTCAGTGGAATCTCGTTTATGGTTACCTCCCTGCCCATATCATCAACAAAGGTTGCTGGCAAAGAGGGCTGGGCGCAGCCCACGCTCATAGTTACCAATAAGCTCAAAATGATAAATACACCAATGACTAATCTCATAACTCTCATTAAAACATTTACCTCCTGCTAGTATCGGACAAAACTAATCCCCCTCTGCTTCTAGTGCAAGGGGGGATTCCTCAATCCATTCTGAGCATCATCCCGCCCCCTTTCTCCGCGGAGGTTTGAGGATGCCCGGAGGTTGGCGTTCTGGCTTCTGATAGAGATTATCTATCAGTCACAGTAGGCGGGACTGCGTCGGACTTCCACCGACTTGCTCTCCGTTATGCCCAAGCTAGCTCGGACACCTCCAGGTCATCTATTCTTTTCGATAAGGATACAAGGATTTAGATAAAAATGCAAGCATATTGTCTAGTAAACCCTGCCCCCGATTACAGCCTCATCCCTCGGCTCCAGTAGAGAAACCACCCCACCCTCCATCGGCACCCCAAGGATAAGCATCTCCGACAGAAAGCCAGCGATATTCTTGGGCGGGAAATTGACCACCGCCACTATCTGCCGTCCCATAAGCTCATCCTTGCCATAGTTGGTTAACTGAGCACAAGAATGCTTAGTCCCTATCTCAGGACCAAAATCAATGTCAAACTTGTATGATGGATGGCGAGCCTTGGGAAAATCCTCCACCATAATCACCCTCCCTACCCTCATATCTACCTTCAGAAAATCGTCATATGTAATCATATCTTGCTCCTATAAAGAAATAGCTATTCTTCCTCAATAAGCCTCCTGACCCATAGCTGTGGGTGGGTGGAAATAACCTTCCTTAGAGCTTCTAGCTTATGCCTGATATCCCTGGCTACCGCCTCGTCGGCAGCCAATTGCCTGAGCCTGGATGGGTCAATGCCGAGCACCCGATTCCACAGCCCCTCAGGCTCAAGTAAGGCTCTAACCTCATCCTCACTAAAACCCGCTTTCTCCACCAGCTTATAGGTAATGGCATACTCCCTGCCATAAACCCGATTTAACCCCTCACCTTGGCAGAAATCAATAACCATCTGTTTTATCTCATCAAACTTCAACTGCAGCTCTTTTATCTGACTCTGTAAGGAAACATAGCGCTCTACCGCCTCAGCCACCGGCATTCCCCCCAGAATCTCAGTATCCTTGGGCTCAGGCATAGTCTTCTGCCAGTAGTAGGGGCAGTGCTCAGCGAAATCACAGGGGCAATGCACATTCTCAATAGCTGGAAATCTCTCCTCGGCAATGCCCTTTGCCACCGCCAACACCAGGCTTCTAGCTTCCTCAAGCTGCGCCTCACCCCTGGGCTGGCAACTACAAGGGGTGTTTGACCTGAAGTGATACAGGGTGAGCCTCTCCACCGGAAGATACCAGGACTGCTCAACCGCCAATTGATATAGAGTCAACTGGAGATTTTTCTCTAAATCCTCCTTGGTAAATAGTTCCCTATCTGTCTTATAGTCAACAATGGATAGCCCTCCGCTATCCAGCTTATCTATCCGGTCAATAAAACCCCTTAGCTTCACCCCCTCAATATCAATATAAAACCTGTGCTCCACAGCTATCGGCATCCTGAAATCGGAGCTGTGAATCTCCCAGAACTTAGCCAGCATCTCCCGACCATAAGCCTTGTAATTGGCTTTCTCCTCGGCTGACTCATATCCCTCAGAAAGCCAATTCTGCTCATAAAACTGAAGCAGTTCATCCAACGAGGGTGGCGGAGGTACCTTCACCTTAAAGAAGTACTCGGCACAGGCATGCATGGTAGTGCCAAAGCTAAAATACCCCCTCTCCTTTGACTCTAATCCATCAATGTATTGTAGCTTGTAGCACAAGGGGCAGGACTGGTATAGAGAAATCTGGGTGTAGCTTAGGGGCTTCATTTTCTTCCTCCGTTAAATATCTTGGGCTTAATCTGAACCAATGGCTAACTTAGCCTCCACCGAGGACAGGATAGCCTCGGTCTCTGCCTCAGACAAGCCAAGTCTCCTAGCTACCCTCGGTAGCGGAACCTTCCTACCGGTGGCAAACCCATGGTAAAGCAAGTATATTCCCTGAGCCGAGCTACTAATCCCCCTGGCATCCAGGTCAAGCAAAGAAATAACCTCATCGTGCTCAGTGGCTAAAATGCGTATTAGGGCAGCATCATCAGAAAAGGCGCGGGCATAGTCAGCCTTTGCCTTCTCATATTCGCCCAAATTTTCATAGGCGATGGCTCTATTATAGAACAACCTGGCATTGCCGGGATAAAGGCGTATCGCCTCGGAATAGCAGTCGATAGCAGCAGCATACTCCTGCCTGTCCAGATGTCGATTCCCCCGAATATAGAGGGTTATGGCATCCACGCAAGGGTCAGGCAGGTAGCATACCCCTTCCCCACCGCCCAGCTCCTTCAGGTCTAAGTCTTCAATCCACCACGCTCCACCCCACCTCACCCACAATCCCACCCTTAGATGCCGGATATTCTTTGACCCATACCACAAATCAATAAAGCGCCAGCGACGGTTCTCCAGCCTGACCAGGACAGCAGTATGAGGCACATACCTGCCGGCGTTATCCACCACCACCTCTATAACGCCCACATCAAGACCAAATAGCCGACCCAGCAGGGTGAGTAACTTGGCATAACCTACGCAGTCGGCACTGCCCTGCAATAGCACCTGACCCAAATCAAAAACCCTGCCTCGTTTTACATTTGCTCGGATAAAATCGTAGAGCCAGCCGGTGAGACTGACTTCAAGCCGACTCTTATAGCCACCGCTCTGTATCTCGGCTAAGCCTTGGCTCACCAGGTGAGCCAATTCCACCACACTGCTCTCACCGAGGTATCTCCAGCGGATGGGCAGCGCAGGTCTCTGCCAGCTATTGATAATCGCCTCTACTTGCTTCATATCAGGCGTGTCGGCAAAGGGCATGGTCATATTACCTGCTGGCATTACATGGCTATTATAGACTTTTTTGCTCTGGATGTAACCTGCTGTACTCGTTCATATGATTAGTGACACCTCAACTTTCTACACCTCACCCCCTTCCCCTCTAGGGGAAGGGGGTCAATGCTGCGGAGAAACGAAACATGATAATCTGCGTCACCTATCTATCTGAACTAGCTCACCTGCTCTGAATAACGCTGACTAGCTTGATATTTCGGGTCAAATTGATTAGCATTAAGCTTATTGATTGCAGGTAGAAGATGGAACAGGTATCACTTTTAGTTGCCTTCGGTGCCGGGCTACTGTCTTTCCTATCCCCCTGCGTGCTGCCGCTAGTTCCAGTATACCTAGCTAGCGTATGCGGACCTGAAATACTTGAGTCAGGGGCTGGCAGAGGTCGTGTCCCCATATTCTTCCACTCCTTTAGCTTTGTTGCTGGCTTTTCCCTGGTTTTTATTATCCTGGGTGCCGGTGCTGGGTTGGCTGGGTTTGCCCTCAGCACTAATCTAGCTCTAATCCACAAAATAGCCGGCAGCCTACTGATAGCCTTTGGATTGTTCCTGCTTGCTGCCCTAAAAATCCCGTGGCTAAATTATGAGAGGCGGCTGGCTCCAACCCTGGGTACCACTGCCGGTTACCTACGCTCCCTCCTCATCGGAGCCATATTTTCCCTAGCCTGGACTCCCTGCGTTGGTCCCATACTGGGAGGCATCCTGACCCTTGCCTGGAGTTCAGAAACAGCCTGGCGTGGAGCTTACCTCTTGGCTACCTATTCCCTAGGATTAGGGCTCCCCTTCCTCGTTATAGGAGTGACCTTTGATTCCATTAGACCACTGTTAAAGCGTGTCCACCGTTACTCCACCTGGAGCTATATTGTTAGCGGCTTACTGCTTATAGCCGTAGGTATACTTATCCTGACCAACACCCTGACCTGGTTTTAGGATACAATTTAGAGGTAAAATTAGAAGGGGTTAATCATGAATAAAATGCTAAAAGTAATACTGGTGATACTGATTGTTCTGGGCTCAATAACGACTTCCTGTCAATCTGAGGCTCCAGAGGTAGGCAAGCCAGCGCCCGACTTTCAGCTTAATACTCTTGACGGACAACCCACTTCCCTCAGCAACCTTAAGGGTAAGCCAGTGCTAATCAACTTCTGGCAAATCCGGTGTCCCCCCTGCCGCATGGAAATGCCCTATTTACAGCAGATTTATGATGAATGGTCAGATAAGGGGCTGGTATTGCTGGCTATCAATATTGGCGAGAGCCCTTCCCAAGTGGCGGAGTTTATGCAAAGTCAGAGGCTTTCCTTTCCGGTACTACTGGATATGGAAGGAAAGATAGCCGAACGATACAGCATCCGAGCCATTCCTACTAGCTTTTTCATTGATAGAGATGGCATAATTCAAGATATGAAGGTTGGTGCTTTCCAGAGCAAGGGGGAAATAGAAAGTAGCCTGAGTAAGCTCGCAATTACAAAGTAAAGGAGGTTGATATGGGTGACGTTTTAGATGAAGCCTATGCTATAGTCCAGTGCAAGGATTGCCCCTGGTATAAGTCCTGTGTGGCACCGATGAAGTTCACCGCCGAGGACATCCGCCGTCAGCTAGAATCCTCAGCACCAGGGATGAATATCTCGCAACAGGCCGACCTAGGTATGCAGAACCTCCTTTCCAGTATGGCAACTGCCGCCCAAAACTCTCTGCTGGAAGGATGCCCCGTCTTCATTGAACGCTTGCGAGCTAACCCCAAGCTTGCCCAACGGCTGAAGCAAATAATGCAAAATTGGGGCAAAGAAGAGGAATAACGGGTAATAGTCCTCTCACATCTGGCAGCTCGGTTTTTCTCCAAGGCTAATGTAGCAATAGCAAGCTAACTGCCATGACCAGCATGCCAGCCGTTACCCCTATGATGACGAGGTGCTCCTGACCGTATCGGTGAGCTAGTGGGAGTATTTCATCCAAGCTTATAAAAATCATTATACCCGCCACGAAAGCCAGGAGGCTTGACAGCAGCGCAGGGGTCAGGAAGGGAAGTAGTATCGCGTAGCCAATGAGAGCGCCCACAGGCTCAGCTACCCCCGATAGGAATGATATGGTGAAAGCCCGGCGACGACTGCCTGTGGCATAAAAGATGGGCACCGATACCGAAATGCCCTCGGGAATATTGTGGATAGCAATAGCCACAGCTATCATTATCCCGAAGGCAATATCACCAGTAGCGGCACAACTAAAAGTGACCAACCCCTCTGGAAAGTTGTGGATAGCGAGACCAAGTGCGACAAAGATACCAGACCTCATAAGAGTTGACTGTGAAGGAGCTGCAAGCTTTGGGGGCAAGCCTGATTTCTCCCGCCGCTCTACATGCTCTTCCTCATACTCATGGGGAACAAGTATATCTATCACTGCAATAACCAATATGCCGATGAAAAATGCTATATTGGCGGTGAGAAAGCCAACATCTGCGATAGCTGTTCTGAGGAGTTCGGCGAAAGAGATGTAGAGCATTACGCCGGCAGAGAAGCCAAGCAGGACGGCTAAATAGGAGTATTTTGGTCTCCGGATAAAGAAAGCAATGGTGCTGCCTATTCCAGTGGATAACCCAGCCAGGGTAGTAAGCAGCATGGCAAATGGTAGGTTAATTTCCACAATATCGCCCAATCTAGCTTATGAGATAAAGCTCTCGGACAATTACCAAACACTATGTCTTTTTCTTGGGATTTCTGGGGAACCACCCTTTCTCAACCCGCTTCCTCTGCTTGAAGAGTTCAACAACGCCCCACAATAGAGTAGCTCCCAAAATCCCAAGGCTACCTGAGAGAAGTATGTTATCCACTAGGATAGACACTATAACCAGAAGAGAACCAACGGCGAGCAGCCCAGGCCATGATTTACTTCCCCAAAAATATTCCCACTTGATAACGAGTATATGGCCTAATCCCACTGCCAGTATCATGGTGCTACCCATCGCTAGACCGTAGAAATTCATTTCAACCTCCAAACTTGGCACATGGTTTCTAGCATAGCTGGAGGTTGAGCAGAATTCAAGCTCGGGGAAGGAGCTTCGCTCCTTCCCCTCTTTTTAACCCACGAAAAGCCTTCCGACCTGGAAGATAAGAGTGGCAGCTATCCAGGCAACTACGGTGGTGTAGAGGGCGGCAAACCCAGCCCACTTCCAGGAGTTGGTCTCACCCCGGATGACACCGATAGCAGCCACGCAGGGGGCATAGAGCAGGCAGAAGACCATGAAGGCAAAGGCAATAAGTGGCGTCCAGCCAAGCTGAGCAGCAATAGCCCCACCTAAAATTCCTTCCTCAACAGCAAATATGGCGCCCATAGTGCCGACCACTACCTCCTTGGCTAAGAAGCCAAAGAGTAGGCTGACCGCTGCCTGCCACTGGCCGAAGCCGCAGGGAGCAAACACCGGGGCAATGAAGCTACCAATCTGACCTATCCAGCTCTCAGCACTGGCGTATTCTACCCCCCAGGGCAGGCTGCTAAGCAGCCAGACCAGCACCACCACGCCAAAGATGATGGTTCCTGCCTTCCTTAAGAACAAGCTCCCTCGCTCCCACATGTGCACCAGCACCCCGGTTACAGTAGGCAGGCGGTAAGGCGGTAGTTCCATAACGAAGTGGCCACTGGGACCTTTTAGAATGCTCTTACGGAGTACCAGTGCCATGAAGATGGCAACGATAATCCCGATGATGTACATAGAGAAGACCACCAGCCCCTGGTTGGCGGTGAAAAAGGCAGCCGCCAGGAGCACGAATATGGGGAGCCTGGCGCCGCAGGACATGAAGGGATTGATTAAGATAGTAGTCAGCCTGTCCTTGGGGTTCTCTATGGTGCGGCAGGCCATAATCCCCGGGATATTGCAGCCAAAGCCCAGAATCATCGGAATGAAGGAACGACCATGAAGTCCGACTTTGTGCATTATTCGGTCCATAACGAACGCCCCCCGAGCCATGTAGCCGCAGTCCTCCAGAACTGCAATGGCGATAAACAACAAGAATATTGGCGGAATGAAGATGAGCACCGAGCCGAGGCCGCCAATAATACCGTCAGCCAGTAGCGAACCTAGCCAGTCTGGAGAAACGCCAGAAGCATATCCTCCCAGCCAGCCAAAGAACTGGTCAATCCAGTCCATAAATGGTCCCGACAGGGTGAAGACAAACTGGAACACCCCATACAGTAGCGCCAGAAACAGAGGAATACCCAGCCAGCGATTGACGACTACCTTATCAATGTTGTCTGAGAGGGTAAGCCGCTCAATGGGAGGTTTCTTTAAAACATCCTTAAGCAGTCCGCTGATGAAACCGTACCTTCTCTCAGCAATTATAGTTTCGGCATCATCGCCCAAAATGCCTCGGAGGTGGGTAATAATCTTGTCCTTAGTTTGTAGAATTTCTTCCCGGCTCATAATTTACCCCCTATCCTCTGGAGCACTTCCTTATCCTGCTCAATGAGCTTTATTGCCAGCCACCTCGGTGAGAACTGGCGGGAAAGCTCTTCGTCATGAGAAATGAGGTCTTCCAGCTGGTTTATGTGTTCCTCCAGTTCACTTCCATAATATAACTTAATCTTTTTCTTATTAGCTTTTCCCTCAAACACATTCACTATTTCCCTGAGTAGCTCATCAGTCCCTCGGTTACGGTTAGCCACCATGGGGACTACCGGGGCACCAATTTCCTGAGCCAGAGCTTCAACATCAATTCTGTACTTTCTGGATTCAGCCATATCCATCATGTTGAGGGCTATGATAAGTGGCGCCCCCATCTCCAGAATCTGGACGGCAAGATAAAGATTTCGCTCCAGATTTGAGGCATCAACAATGTCCACCACCGCATCCGGTTTCTCGTCAACGATGAAATTTCGGGCAATAACCTCGTCCGGGGAATAAGCAGTAAGGCTATAGACTCCAGGCAGGTCAACCACCTTGATGTGATAGCCTTGATAGCTACAGCTTCCCTCCTTCTTCTCCACGGTTACCCCTGGCCAGTTTCCTACATGCTGGCGGGCTCCGGTCAAATTGTTGAACACTGTGGTCTTGCCCGAATTGGGATTGCCGGCAAGGGCAATAGTTATCTCTTTTTTAGCCATGTTTACTCCTCTTTTCTAACTATAATCTTCTGGGCTATGCCGCGACCCAGAGCTAGCCTCGTCCCCCTAAGGTCAATAAGCACCGGGCCGGGCATCTGACTGTTTATGACTCTTATCTGGACTCCGGGGGTAAGCCCCATGTCGGCAAGCCTTCTTTGTAAGCCCCAGCCAGCTCTAACCCCGATTACCGTTACCACTTCACCGGGTCGGGCCATGGCTAGCGGCATTCCTTGGTTTATCATCTAAGTTACCTCTACTTGTATACTGGCAGCCTCTTCCTTGCGGAGCGACAGATTGTATCCCTTGACCCTAATCTCAATGGGGTCTCCCAGCGGGGCTACCCTCTGCATCTCAACCTCGCTCCCGGACACCAGCCCCATATCCAGAAGCCGCTGATGGATACTGCCTGTGCCGCCAATCTTGACGATTCTGCCTTTCTCGCCGGGCTTCAACTCAGTTAATAGTTTCACTGCCATCTATTACCTCCTGTCTATCTTGAACTCGATTAGCCTACGCCTGAAATTAGTTAGCCTTGTCTAACTTTTTAGCCTTAAAAAAATATTTATTTCCCCTTTGAGCATCTGGCCACGGATTCATCAGGAATCTCTCCATACTTGAAGTAGTGCTGAAAAATTTTCAACCACTCTGGCTGCCCATTAGGGCGGCTGAGCACAAATTCTACAAACTTTGCCAGCTTCTCCTGAGTAACCGGACTGACAGAGTGTTCCATCTTACAGGCATCAACCGCAGCTATCTCAGGGTCAACATTGAGTATCTCAGCCAACAAGCAACGCAATGCCTCATGACGGCGAAATACATCCTCAGCTATCTTTTCACCATCAGGGGTAAGCTGCACACGCCCATACCTTTTATGTTCTACCAACCCCTGCTGGGAAAGCTTCCCCAGGGCAGAGGTGACACTGGGCATCCTAACCCCCAGAGCCTTGCTCATTTGGCTTACCCTGACCGCCTCCTTCCCTTCACGGAGCACAATTATTGACTCTAAATAATCTTCCATGCTGGCGCTATGTGTTCTTTCCATTTGCTTCTCACGGTAGATGTTAGACGCCTCTAACAAATATTATAGCCCTACCTTCTAGCCCTGTCAAGCCCCTTGCCGTCAAGCTGTGGCATTGTGCTCTATTCTTCTCTACCCCCCTGCTCTAGTTCAGATAGATAGGTGACACAGATTATTATGTTTCGTTTCTCTGCAGCATTGACCCCATCCCCCTGTCCCCCTCCCCCTCTCCTAGAAGGAGAGGGGGACTAAGGGGGTGAGGTGCAGAAAGTTGAGGTGTCACTAATCATATGAACGAGTACACCCCCTTTTTTTGTTGCACAAAATGTGCTAAAATAGAGGCTGCCTTCTGGTGGTTAGAGCGGGGTGGAACCACCCGTTCCCATTCCGAACACGGAAGTGAAACGCCCCAGCGCAGACGATACTGAGGGGGCAACCCTTTGTGGAAAATATGCCACTGCCAGGAGGCTTTTGACCTTTGACCTCGGTTGCTTTATAATAGGTTATGAAATAGGAGCAGACCTAAGGAGAAGGGATGGCCAGCCGATTTGAGAAATTCTCGGAGCGAGCTCGCAGGGTTCTCACTCTAGCTCAAGAAGAGGCAAAACAATTCAACCACAGCTATATTGGCACAGAGCATATCCTGCTTGGTTTGGTGCGGGAGGAGGAGGGGGTAGGAGCTAAGGTTCTAGCCAACCTGGGTGTAGGCCTGAGCAAGGCGCGCTCTGCTGTGGAATTCATTATTGGACGTGGTGAGAAACCAAGCACCAGTGAAATCGGGCTCACCACCAGAGCTAAGAGGGTCATTGAACTGGCTATAGACGAGGCACGCCACCTCGGTCATAACTATATTGGCACCGAACACCTCCTATTAGGATTGCTGCGTGAGGGGGGAGGGGTAGCCGCTGATGTATTAGATAGCTTTGGCATCACCCTTGAGCGGGCGCGCGCCGAGACTGCTCGTGTGCTAGGTGAAGGTACAGCTAGAGCCAGACCCGCCCGCACCACAAGTCGCACCCCGGCTCTGGACCAGTTAGGTATTGACCTAACCGCCGCTGCCCGTGCCGGGAAACTTGACCCGGTTATCGGGCGGGGTAAGGAGATTGAGCGGGTAATTCAGATTCTCAGCCGCCGCACCAAGAATAACCCAGCTCTCATTGGCGAGCCTGGGGTGGGAAAAACAGCAATTGTTGAGGGCTTGGCTCACCGCATTATAGCCGGCGATGTCCCTGAGACATTGGAGAGGAAAAGGGTAATCACCCTGGATATGGGAGCGGTAGTAGCTGGGACAAAGTACCGGGGCGAGTTTGAAGAACGGCTAAAGAAGGTCATTGATGAAATAAAAACTTCAGGTAATTGTGTGCTCTTTATTGATGAGTTTCACACTATGGTGGGTGCTGGGGCGGCTGAGGGGGCAATTGATGCCGCTAATATCCTCAAACCATCACTAGCACGAGGGGAACTACAGTGCATCGGCGCTACCACCCTTGATGATTACCGTAAGTACGTAGAGCGGGATGCAGCTCTGGAGCGCCGCTTCCAGCCGGTTTTGGTGGAGGAGCCTTCCGTAGACGAAACACTGGATATCCTACGCGGGGTTAAGGAGCGCTATGAGGAGCATCATCAGCTAATAATAAGTGATAAGGCGTTGAGTTCAGCGGCAACATTATCCGCTAGGTATATCCCCGACCGTTTCCTGCCCGATAAGGCTATTGACCTGATTGATGAGGCGGCATCAAGGGTAAGGATTCAACATCAGACTATACCTATCACCTTGAAGGAAGCCAGGCGAGCAGAGGATAGTGTGCGTAAGGATAAAGAAGCTGCCCTGGCTACCCAGCAGTATGACTATGCTGCTGAGCTGCGCCAGCGCGAGCTTCAGATTGAAGAGAAAATAAAGAAGATGGAACAGGAGTGGCAAGCCAAGCAGGAACAGGATAAGCCGGTAGTAAGTGAGGAGAATATCGCTGAAATAGTTAGTATGTGGACAGGGATTCCGGTAGTGCAGTTGGCTAGCGATGAGACCAGCCGACTACTTAATATGGAGGAGGCACTGCATAAGCGCATTATCGGTCAGGATGAGGCGATTAATACCATTGCTAAGGCAGTAAGACGAGCCCGAGCCGGGCTCAAGGACCCGAGGCATCCTATAGGCAACTTCGTCTTTCTCGGTCCTACCGGCGTGGGTAAGACAGAGTTGGTCAGAGCCCTGGCTGAGTTCATGTTTGGTAGTGAGGACACCCTAATCAGGCTTGATATGTCTGAGTTTATGGAGAGGCATGCTGTAGCCCGACTGGTCGGGGCACCCCCGGGATATGTTGGCTATGACGAAGGCGGGCAATTGACTGAGGCAGTAAGGCGTAAGTCATATTGCTGCATACTCCTGGATGAGATTGAAAAGGCTCACCCTGATGTGTTTAATATCCTGCTCCAGATATTTGATGATGGTCATCTGACTGATGCTAAGGGTCGGCGGGTCGACTTCCGCAACAGCATTATTGTTATGACCAGCAATATAGGTGCCGAGCTAATCAGGAAGGGCAGCTCAATCGGTTTTACTGCCCGCAGTGATGAGGCCAAGACTCAGCAGATGGACTATGAGAGGATGAAGGAGAAGCTGCTTGGCGAGCTAAAGAAGACCTTCCGCCCTGAGTTTCTCAACCGCGTTGATGGTGTGGTGGTATTCCACGCATTGACCAAGGAGCACATCCGAAAGATAGTTGACTTGATGCTGGCTCAAGTTTCCCAGCAGTTGACTGAGAAGGAGATAAAGCTAGAGGTAACTGATGCCGCTAAAGATTTCCTGGGTGAAAAGGGCTACGATGAGGTCTTCGGGGCTCGACCGCTACGCCGGGTAATCCAGGATATGGTTGAAAATAAACTTTCTGAAGATTTACTCCGCGGCAAATTCAAGGCAGGGGATACCGCTATAGTTGACCTGGAAGGGGAAGAGATTGTAGTGCATTCAGCAGCCGTGGGGGCATTGCTAGGAGATGATAAACCGTAAGTTACCATGGCTAACAGGCTAGCTTTTTGTATATGAAGGGCGGGAAATAGGATGAATATCGGAACCGCCCTTTTAATTCGCCCAAAATAGGAAGAAGAAAGAGAAAGGAGACTAGAAATTGGCACAAGAGAATGTCGAGTTCCCTATAACAGGCAAGATAACCAGCGTGAATGTTAGTCAGGGGAGCAAGGTTGAGGAGGGGGATATACTCTGTCTACTAGAATCGATGAAGATGGAAAATCCTATATTGGCTCCGGTTAGTGGCACAATTGCCAAGTTAGAGCTTTCCGTGGGACAAGTGGTTGAGACTGGTGATTTAGTAGCTATTATAGAATACTGATAGGGTTCTATAATCTGAGGAAGGTTTAAAATGATAGACTGGGGTTTAGTAGCCAAGATTGCCGGGGGTGGCTTTGGGGTAACCCTCCTCGTTTTGATAATCCTATCCTTGGTAGCTTGGATAGTGGGGCTAGTGGTGCAAAAAGCTGCGAAACCCACAACAGCGGGCAGAGAGACTCCAGCAAAGGATAAGTAGTGTTTGGTCTATATGAAACTGCCTTTGGGTCGTTAACCTGGGGCAATATCTTAATGCTCCTAATTGGAGGACTCCTTATCTACCTAGGCATTGCCAAGAAGATGGAGCCCATTTTATTAATCCCCATAGGCTTCGGCATCTTTGCGGTCAATCTTCCCCTCGGTGGCTTGATGATTTACACGCCCGCAGGCTTCCCCGCCGAGGTACCAACTTTAGGCGGGCTAATAGAGGCTATAGGGGAGGGAAAAATTGGACTGCTGAATGTGCTTTATACCTATGGGATTGAATCCGAGGTAATTCCCCTGCTCATCTTCCTCGGGGTAGGAGCCATGACCGATTTCAGACCTACTATCGCCCGCCCCATATCTTTCCTTTTCGGTGCCTCCGCCCAGTTAGGTGTTTTCATTGTCTTTATGATTGCTTACCTCTCCGGCATGTTCACTGTAAATGAGGCAGCTTGCGTAGGCATAATTGGCGGTTCCGATGGTCCGCCCACGGTTTACCTTACCGCTGCCCTTGCTCCGCGACTTCTAGGGCCAATTACACTGGTGGCTTACTCCTATATGTCCCTGGTGCCTATCCTTCAACCCCCGGTAATAAAGCTACTGACCACTAAGAAAGAGCGGGCGATATATATGAAGCCGCAGCTGCGCCAGGTCTCCAAGCTAGAGGAAATCATTTTCCCAATAATGATATTTATTGTCTCGGCGCTGCTTGTCCCCAAGTCGGTGCCACTTATTGGCATGTTTATGTTTGGTAACTTGCTTAGGGCTAGCGGGGTTACTGATAGGCTGGCTCAATCAGCCGGGGGGGTGTTTATAGATGTTCTCACCTTTCTGCTGGGAATAATTGTAGGGGCACTAATGCCAGCCGAGGTCTTCCTTAGACCTCAAACCCTAGCCATTATTGGGCTGGCAATAGTAGCCTTTGCCTTCGGCACCGCCGGGGGTCTATGGGCAGCCAAGTTTGCCAACCTGTTCTTAAAGGAAAAGATAAACCCATTGATAGGTGCCTCCGGGGTGTCAGCTATCCCTATGTCGGCTAGAGTAGTGCAAAAGATGGGTCAAGAGGCAAACCCGAGAAACTTCCTGTTAATGCATGCCATGGGTCCCAATATGGCGGGGGCTGTCGCCACCTCTGTTGTTGCTGGCATATTCCTCGGCATGCTCATGTAATTATAACTCTGCTTTAGCCCAACCTTTCTCTCATTTACCTCCCCACCCACCCTTTCGTAGAAGCTTGGCTCATCAGCCCTAGAGGGTGAGCGGGTGGGAAGAACCCTTGCATTGCTGCCCAAAATCGGATAAAGTCAATCTGTGGGCAAATCAGGTAAATCCGGCACCAGAACCATCTTTATCTGTCAGCATTGCGGCAAGGAGAGCCTGAAATGGCTGGGACGCTGCCCTAACTGCCATGAGTGGAATAGCTTTGTAGAAACCAAAGTCCCAGCAACTACCCCGTCTGATATTTCTACCCTAGAAAACCCACCCCAAGAGCTATCTCAAGTGGTAACTGCTGTCTCTGACCGCCTCCCCCTCCCTCTGGCTGAGTTCAACCGCGTGCTGGGGGGAGGACTGGTATCTGGCTCCCTGGTGCTCATCAGTGGCGACCCCGGCATTGGCAAATCTACCCTTCTGCTTCAGGTCTCAGCCCTGGTAGCGCAGGCTGGGGGTAAGGTAATTTATGTCTCCGGTGAGGAAACACTGCCTCAGATTAGGCTCAGGGCAGAGCGTCTGGGGATAACCGGGGAGAGGCTTTACCTCCTGGCTGAGACTGACCTACATGTTATCCTAAGCCATCTGGAGCGATTAGCACCATCTCTGGTAGTCATTGATTCCATCCAGGCTGTTTACCTGCCCGAGTTGGATACGGCGGCGGGCAGCATAACTCAGGTGCGAGAGTGCACCTTGAGGCTTATGCACTGGGCAAAGCTCAGAGCTGTGCCCACTTTTATTGCCGGGCACGTTACCAAGGATGGCGCTATTGCTGGTCCCCGCGTCCTGGAGCATATCGTTGATGTGGTGCTCTATCTTGAGGGTGAGCCCTTCAGCGCCTACCGACTTCTTAGAGGGGTGAAAAATCGCTTTGGCTCCACTAACGAGGTGGGCGTCTTTGAGATGAAGGAGCAGGGTCTGATAGAGGTAGACAATCCATCCAAAGCCTTCCTCTCGCAGCGGTGGGGTGAAGCCATAGGCTCAACGGTGGTGCCCACCCTTGAGGGCACCCGACCCCTGCTGGTGGAGATTCAAGCTCTAACCACTCCCACCGCCTTTGGCTTACCCCGGCGCACTGCCAACGGTGTTGACTTCGGTCGATTGCTGTTGATTACCGCAGTTCTGACCAAGCGGGTAGGCTTGAAGCTAGGCAATCAGGATATTATAGCCAATGTCACCGGCGGGCTCAGGATTGGAGAGCCAGCGGCAGATTTGGGCATTGCCCTATCTATCGCCTCCAGCTTCCGTGATGTGGCGGTTGACCCCAGCTTGGTGGCAGTGGGGGAGGTGGGGTTGAGTGGCGAATTAAGAGCCGTTTCCCAGCTAGACCGGCGAGTGGCTGAGGCAGCCAGACTGGGATTTAACCGCTGCCTGGTGCCCAAAACCAGCGCCAGAATTTCAGCCCCTAAAAACATCAAGCCTATCCCAGTCAGCACCTTGAGGGAAGCGATAAGAGTTGGGCTGGTCAGAGGCCATGGAAACGTCTGAATTGAATGTGGTGACGGGGGCTTTCAGTCATACCGGCAAATACATAACACGGCGGCTCCTCTATATGGGGGAAAGAGTCAAAACCCTCACCGGACACCCAAACCGTGAAAACCCATTTGGTGACCAAGTGAGTGCCTACCCTTTCAACTTTGATAATCCGAGCCAACTGGTGGAAAGCTTACAAGGAGCAACAACCCTGTATAATACTTACTGGATTCGCTTCCCACAAAGATGGGGCACATTTGATAAGGCTGTCGAAAATACCAAGACACTCATTAAAGCGGCGGAAGATGCCGGTGTCCGCAGAATGGTACACATCAGCATCACCAACCCTTCTGAAGAATCACCCTTTCCTTATTTCAAGGGAAAGGCGCTAGTGGAAAAAGCTATTATCAATTCAAAGTTATCCTACGCCATCGTTAGACCTGCTCTAATCTTCGGGATGGAGGGCATCCTCATCAACAACATCGCCTGGCTCCTCAGGAGGTCCCCGATATTTGCCATCTTTGGCTCAGGGGATTACCGAATTCAGCCCGTTTTTGTGGAAGATGTGGCAGAGATAGCTGTCAACGCTGGAAACAAAAATGATAATATGATTATGGATGCTGGGGGCCCAGAGATTTTCCAGTTTGAGGAGCTAGTTCGACTCATTGCTGACAAGATACATAGCAGAGCTAGGATAGTTCACGTCAGACCTAGGCTGGCGCTTTTCCTTGCCAGATTGACTGGCTACATAGTCGGGGATGTGGTGATAACCAGGGACGAAATGGAGGGGTTGATGTCCAACCTGCTCATTTCCCAGGACCCTGCCACAGGACAGACACGCCTGAGCCAATGGCTAGGTGAAAACGCCGATGCTATAGGGGTCAAATATGCCTCCGAGCTGAAGCGACACTAGAGGTGAGGTTAGTAAAGGAGAGTCCAAGAGAGGCTACGCCTCTCTTATAAATCCCTCCCCCCTCTCCTTCAAAGGAGAGGGGGATAAAGGGGGTGAGGTAGATAACTAATCTTCAGGTAGGCGCCATAATTGCCGCTGCTGGTGAGAGCCGGCGGATGGGTGGGGTGAATAAGGTCTTCGCTCCGTTAGGGGGAAAACCGGCTTTAGCCCGGGTGCTTGATGCCTTTGAAAGCTGTGATTCAGTGAGTCAAATAGTGGTGGTAGTAAGTAAAGAAAAGCTGGAGCGATGCCAGCAGTTGATAGCCGAGGAGGGATGGTCTAAGCCGATTGAGGTATGTGTCGGGGGCAGGCGGCGGCAGGATTCAGTGGCGGCTGGGCTTAGTCGACTTAGCCATTGCCATTGGGTGGTAATCCATGATGGCGCCCGACCGCTAGTAACCAGAGACTTAATTGAGCGCGGACTCGAGGCAGCCCAAGAAACCGGTGCCGCTGCAGCTGCCATTCCCGTCACCGATACTATTAAGGTGGCAGACACCAATAGAATAGTGCACCAGACGCCACCACGCCAAAACCTATGGGCAGTGCAGACTCCTCAGGTGTTTCGCTTTGATATAATAGCTGAAGCCTATAAGCAGGCAAAGGGTGAGGTAACCGACGATGCCTCGCTGGTAGAGCAATTGGGCTATAAGGTTAAGCTATACATGGGCTCCTATGATAATATAAAGATAACCACTAATCATGACCTACTAATAGCTGAGGCTTTGCGACAAAAGCATGGGAAATAAGATGCGGGTTGGCATAGGCTATGACGTCCATCCCCTGACTCCAGGGCGCAGGTTAGTGCTGGGGGGGATAGATATCCCCTTTAATAAGGGTCTCGATGGCTGGAGTGACGCCGATGTGCTGACCCACGCCATTATTGATGCCCTGCTGGGAGCAGCTGCCCTGGGCGATATAGGTAGCCACTTCCCGCCCGGCGAACCACAATATAAGGACATCTCCAGCTTGGCTCTGCTGGAAAGAACGCGGGATAAGCTGTTAGCTCATGGCTGGCAAATAGTCAATGTTGATGCTACCATCGTGGCTGAAAAGCCCAAACTTGGAGATTTTATTGACCCGATGCGGCAGCAGGTAAGCCAGACGCTGGGCATTGCTCCTAGCCAGGTGAGCCTGAAGGCTAGCACCTCAGCGCAGTTGGGTTTTGTCGGTCGGGAGGAGGGGATGGCTGCCTGTGTTGTAGCCTTGATAGAAGGCGTTTCAAGTTAGGTGGACTTAATAATGCTTAGCGGTATGGTAAGCCAAATAAGTGATGTAGTCTGCTTTCCCCGGATGCTGAACTGCGTCTGTTTTGTGCCCCAGTCCTCTGGGGTAACTAGGCAAGAGAGTTCAGTCTGGGAAGGAGATTGATTTAATGGGATTTTTCACTGGCATAAGAAAGGATATCAAAGCGGTTTTTGACCATGACCCGGCAGCTATCAGCACCCTAGAGGTGTTGCTGGCTTACCCCGGATTTCATGCCCGTCAGTCTCATCGGCTAGCTCATACCCTGTTCCGGTGGCATATTCCGGTTTTGCCCCGGCTCATATCTCATATTAGCCGTTTTCTTACTGGCATCGAAATCCACCCCGGGGCTAAGATTGGGGAAGGATTTTTTATTGACCATGGTATGGGTGTAGTTATTGGTGAGACCTCGGAGATTGGTGACAATGTTACCATATATCAGGGGGTAACCCTGGGCGGCACCAGTCACCAGCGGACAAAGCGTCACCCTACCCTGGGCAAAAATGTGGTGGTCGGGGTTGGGGCACAGCTTATTGGGAATATCACTATCGGTGACAATACCAAGGTTGGTGCCGGCTCAGTGGTGGTAAGTTCGGCGCCAGCCAATGCTACCGTGATTGGAGTGCCGGGGCGGGTGGTGGCGGTCAGGAATCCCGATACCGATACCGTGGAGAGGTTACCCGACCCGGTAGGAGAGAAGCTAGAGGCTCTGGAAAGAAGAATAGCTGAGCTAGAGAAGCGCTTAGCTTTAGCAGAAGGAAGGAAAGGTGAAAGTATATAACACCCTCTCAGGACAAAAGGAGGAATTCTCACCACAGAGCGATGTGGTTAAGATGTATGTCTGTGGGGTTACCCCCTATGACCATTGCCATATTGGTCATGGCATGAGCTACATCGTCTTTGATGTCGTCAGGCGCTATCTCCAGTTTCGGGGCTATAAGGTTAAGTATGTGCAGAACATCACTGATATTGACGATAAGATTATAGACCGAGCCAACCAGCTCGGTATTCCACCCCGCGAGCTGGCAGAGAAATACACCAATAGCTACTTTGAGGATATGGATGCCCTGAATATCGAGCGGGCTGATATTTACCCTAGGGCTACCGAAGAGATACCAAAAATCATTGAAGTGCTCCAGGGCTTAATAGATAAGGGGTATGCTTATCCAGCGGGGGGTAGCGTTTACTTCAGGGTAAGGAAGGTGGCTGACTATGGCAAGCTGGCTCACCGCAGTCTGGATTCTATGATGCCTAGTGAGTGTGCTGTGGGTAGCGAAGAGAAGGAAGACCCGATAGATTTTGCCCTGTGGAAGGCATCAAAGCCGGGCGAGCCTTCCTGGGAAAGCCCCTGGGGTCGGGGCAGACCGGGCTGGCATATTGAATGCAGCGCCATGTCCCTAAAATATCTGGGTGATACCCTTGACATCCACGGTGGCGGGCAGGACCTAATCTTCCCCCACCATGAGAATGAGATTGCCCAGTCGGAGAGCTTCACTGGCATTAAACCCTTCGTTAAATACTGGCTGCATAATGGGCTGGTGCAGCTCGGTGAAGACAAGATGAGCAAATCCCTGGGCAACCTGATAACCATCAAGCAGGCGCTGGAAAAGTATAGCCCTGATGCCATGCGCATCTTCATCTTAAGCTCCCACTACCGCAGCCCGCTCACCTACTCTGAGGAGGGACTGGAGGCAGCGGAGAGGGGGGTGGAGAGACTAACACAAGCGATTTCCAGACAAGACCCCACTGGTGGCAAGAGCAAAGCTCTTGATGCTGAGCCTTACCGTAAGCAGTTTATCGAGGCGATGGATGATGATTTCAATACCGCTCAAGCGCTGGCGGTACTATTTGATTTAGCTAGGGCTATAAATCAGGCTGGCGATGCGGGTGTTAGTATTGACAAGGCTCAAAGTACTCTCATATCGCTGGCACGGGAAGTTCTGGGGCTAAAGCTTCCGGAAACGCGAACAGTGCAAACAGTCTCTGTAGGAGGGGGTGCAGTCAAGATTTCAGGAAGGCTTGGCATAAGACGAATAATACCTGATGCGGTCAGTGCCCGTGTCCATCGTCTTGTTGAGGAGCGCGTGAAATGCCGGGAAGAGGAGAAATGGCAACGGGCTGATGAAATACGAAGTAAGCTGGCTGAGCTTGGGGTCGCCCTGGAAGATACCAAAACAGTAACAGACGTCACATATAAAAGTGTTCCATCTGAAGAATCTCTTAACAGTCTTATGGATGAGCTAGGCATAGCCCTTTGAGGATACCCCCAAGGGGACGGTGTGGAAGCGTAAGCGATAATAATTAAATTTAATTTATGTCGCTATATTGATACAAAGTGCTATAACCACAAATAAAAAGAGGAGGTGATTTAGTTATGAAAACGCCAAGTAGAGTCTTCATCGTCCTGGCACTTGTAGCTCTTGCTCTGGTTCCAGCGGTGAGTTGTGCTGGACCACAAGGAACGCCGGCACCAGAAGGACCGCCGGGAGCACAAGGACTGCAAGGGCCAGCCGGCGAGCCAGGACCACCAGGGCCACAGGGTCCACAGGGCCCAGCCGGCGAGCCAGGACCACCAGGGCCAGAGGGGCCACAAGGTGAGCGGGGGCCACGAGGGGCTCGGGGGCCACAGGGACCTCAAGGACCAGAGGGGCCACAAGGAATTCAAGGTGAACAGGGGCCTCAAGGGCCAGAGGGACCACGCGGGTACGGGTTTACGAGTTTCGTCGTGGCGGCATACAATTCAATAGACAACACGAATGCAGATTATGTCTGTGATGGAACGGATGACCAGGTTGAGATCAATACGGCGATAAACGACTTACCATCCATTGGAGGCTCAATCTACCTCAGGGAAGGTACCTACGTCCTTTCCGGCGACATCATCATCTCGAAGTCGAACGTAGCCCTGGTGGGTGCTGGCGCTTCGACGGTAATCAAAATCAGGGACAGCCACAATGTCAACATCAACATGATTTATGCATCTGGCCAGAGCAAGCTATTGATAAGAGACCTCTGTATAGACGGCAATAAAGCCAATCAGTCTTGGGTCACCATGAATGGCATTTACTTCACCAGCGTCGAAGACTCCAAAATCGTCAATTGCCAGGTAGAGAACCTAAAAAGTAACGGCATTTGTCTCCTCTCCTCCTCCGATTATAACGCTATCATCAACAATACCTGCCGGGACAATGACTGGTTCTACGGCATCCAGTTGGAATCCTCTAGCCACAATACTATAAGAGGCAATACCTGTGAGAGGAATTACTACACCGGCATCTACGTGAGGTCCTCAAACAACAACTCTATCATCGGCAACATCTGCCAGGAGAACGAAGATTTTCACGGCATCTACTTGTCCTCAAGCAATGACAACACCGTCAATGGCAACATCTGTCGGATGAACGGAGACAAAGGCATCGATGTGGTAGGAAGCAACAACGCAATCACTAGCAACATCGTCAAGGATAATTATAACGGTGGTATATGCCTGCATGGCAGTAACTCTGACTACAATACTATTAACGGCAATAACATTCAGGGCGAGCTCGGCCACATCCACCTAATGTCCGGTGCCGATAACAACACCATCAGCGGTAACACCTCTGTGGGTATCTACTTGCTCGCCACGTGCAATGGGAACACCATTGATAGCAACACCTGCCAGCTTATCTTCTTGGATCGCAGCAGCAACAACACCATTGACAGCAACACCTGTCTGGGCAGTAGTCGGAATGGCATTCACCTGGATGAACGGTGCGATAACAATACCATCAGCAGCAATACCGTTGGAGGGCATGCTTGGCACGGCATCTACTTAGTTGAGGATTGCGACAACAACACCATCAGTGGCAACACCTGCTTCAATAACTCTGGAGCCGGAGTCGGCACATATGACGGCATTTGTGTAAATGATGATTGTGACTCTAACCTCATCGCTTCCAATCACTGCTTTGCCACCGATGGTAAGCAGAACTATGGCATAAACATTGCCACCGCCAACTGCGACCTTAACAAATTAACGGCAAACTACTGCTACGGAAACGTGGCCGGGAGCATTGCGGATGCTGGAACGGGCACCATCCTTGAAATTTCACAAAGCGGTCTAGCCCAGAACCTGGTTCCTATCGACAGCACAGGCTTGAAGGAGCACACCGTCACATTCTCTGTGCCGTTCGTGAAGACGCCCAGGGTAATAGCAAATCTAACTAATCCCGATGACCCCAGTGCTATCGCCTATGTTGTTTGGATAAAGAGCGTGACAGCTAACGACTTCACCGTTATCTGTAATGTCACCACAGCCTCGGCAACGGCAGGCGACAACGCTGACCTAGCCTGGTTCGCCACCCTAGAAACCGAGTAAGCCAGAAGGGGTATGTAGGCAGGGATATTATGGCTGGACTGCGAGGTATAGTTGGTGGTGAGATAACCGAGTACACCAAGATGATGGCTGAGGCTAGAGAAGAAGCCATCCAGAGGATGGCGGAGGATGCCGAGAAAAAAGGGGCTAACGCTGTGGTCAGCATGAGGTTTTCTACCTCAATGATAATGCAGAATGCGGCTGAGGTGCTAACCTACGGGACGGGGGTGGTTCTGAAATAGATAAAGCGCCGAACTCCATGCTGCCCACCAAAGAGAACTTTTCCACACCAGCTACGCCTCTGTGTAACACTTCGCCCTCTTGTGCGGGCTTTCCGTATAACATGCCCGGCATACACCTGGTGCACGACTAAAGGGGATGCACCTGAGAGGTCTCCCTGGATAAGCAGTTTCTATGCAGAATAGTAACCTACTCTAGCCTTAGCCTACTGTTCCGGTAGATTTTATCACCACTGAACAAACATCGGCATGACCACATGGATGTAGTTATCTACCCCTACTGGGCGGACAGGGCGGACAACACCGGGGCTTGATGAGTTGGTGGTCTCCAGGGCTACCTGCGCCTCACGAAGTACACTCAGGACATCGGTTAGATATTTGCCATTGAAGGCAATCTTCGCCTCCTCACCCTCGACGATGGCATCAATCTCACCAACATCATCGCCAATCTCTTCAGACCTGGCTGAAACTATTACCTTGCCCGGGGTTAGCTCACCACCAGGGGCTATCACCAAGCGGACAATGCCACTGCCATCACGGGCAAAGATAGAGGCTGTCTTGGTTGCTCTCACGAAATCGTTAACACTAACTACCGCTCTGGTATTGTAGCTCTGGGGAATGAGCTGGGCATAATTGGGGAAGGTGCCCTGAATCAACTGGGAAACTAGCTCAATATTCTTCAGCCGAAATAGAGCCTGACTCTTATTGGGGTTTACCGTTATCTCAACCGCCTCCTCCTGCTCAGCCATAAGCCGATTTAGCTCAGCCAGTGTCCGCGCTGGAATAATGACCTCAGTCTTCTGGCTAACTGGTTCGGCAAGAGGTAGCTTATATACGGCTAATCTAAAGCCATCAGCCGCCGCTAGTGTCAGCAAATCACCGTCAAACTCAGCATCAATACCGGTAAGTACCGGGCGAGACTCCTCAGTGGCAGCGGCAAACACAACCTGGGTAATCCCCTGACGGAGAGCTTCTACATCAACCTTGGTGGTAATACCCTCATCAACCTTGGGTATAGGAGGAAAGTCCTTGGCATCAACCCCGCTGATTCGCGCCTCAAATCGGGCACACTTTAACCCTAAGGTCTTGGTCTGAGGGGAAAGGCTAATATCCACCTTCTCGCTGGGAAGGGAGCTGATAAACTCGGTGAGAAGCCGGGCGGGAACAGTGATTGCCCCTTCCTCCTCCACCTTAGCACCAATCCAGCAGCTAATAGCCATTTCCAGATTGGTGGCAGCCAGCTTGAGCCGCGACTGGTCTGTAGATAAGAGGACGTTGTTGGTTATAGGCAGGGTGGTCCTGGTAGCTACTGCCCTCCCCACCACACCGAGTCCCCGATTTAGGTTCTCCTGAAGACATGATAACTTCATAATACACCCCCAAAAACACATTGCTGATAATAGAGTAGTATATACCAATAATTATTTTTACTCAAGGGTAATTGTCCCGCTTTTGCCACCGCTTTTTTTAACCAGATGTATATTCTCAATTTTCATGCTCCGGTCTACCGCCTTACACATATCATAGATGGTTAGAGCGGCGACCGCCGTAGCGGTAAGTGCCTCCATCTCCACCCCGGTCTTACCTGTGCTCTTCGCCGTGGTGGTAATCTCCACGGCACTATTTTCCTCGTCCAGGCTGAACTCAACCTTAATGTCGGCAATAAGGATTGGATGGCACAAAGGTATTAAATGAGGCGTCTGCTTGGCTGCCATGATGCCAGCTAGCTGGGCTACAGCCAGAACATCCCCCTTGGGCATGGGACCTTTCTTTAATAGGTCAAGGGTAGAAGCCTGCATCCTGACCACGCCTTTAGCCACCGCCTCACGCTGGGTATCAGGCTTACCAGAAACATCCACCATGCGGGGGCGACCCTGCGCATCTATATGAGTTAGCTCCTCCACGATTAACCTCCCACCTGAGAGAACGGTCGCTCTTTAGGCACGTAGCCCTCTGCCAGATGATGGCGCAGTGGCTTATTAGCCACTGCTTCCTCGAACAGTTGCTTCAACCCTGCCGAAGATATGCCACTACGCAGAGGCTGCTTAAGGTCTATTTCGTAGTCACTCAACAGACAGGGGCGGAGCTTACCATCAGCAGTAAGCCGCAGCCGATTGCAGCGAAAGCAGAAATGCTCGCTCACCGGAGTAATAAAGCCAACGGTGCCCTTGGCATGAGGAAGACGAAAATACTTGGCTGGTCCATTGCCTATACTGGGCAGGCAGGGCTCCAGCTCCCCCAGTAGCTCAAGCCGCTGCCTCATCTCGCCGGCTGAGACAAACTTCGGGGCTGTGCTGCCCTCACCAGTAACAGGCATAAGCTCAATAAAGCGAACATGCCAATCCTCGGCGATGGTTTTGCCAGCAAAATCAAGAAGCTCATCATCATTAACACCAGACATAACCACCATATTAAGCTTAACTGGATTAAGCCCCACCGCCTTGGCAACCTCAATGCCTTCCAGCACCTGGCCAAGATTATTGCCAAGGCGGGTAATGAATTCAAATTTATCCTGCTTAAGGGTATCTAGACTGACATTAACTCGCCGTAGCCCTGCCTGCTTTAGCTCAGCAGCATAGTGACTGAGCAAAGTCCCGTTTGTGGTCAGAGAAATATCATCTATAGCCTCTATCTGAGCCAGCATCTGTATCAGCTCGGGCAACCCCGACCTCACCAGGGGCTCGCCACCAGTGAGCCTTATCTTATTTATCCCTAGCTCAGCGGCTGCCCGGGCTATGGTGTGGATTTCCTCATAGGTGAGGATTTCCCCATGAGAGAGCAGGCGAACACCACCAGGTGGCAGGCAATAGATACAGCGCAGATTACAGCGGTCGGTTACCGAGATACGCAGATAATTTATGGGACGCTGGAAGGAGTCAGAAAGTCCGGTCATAGATTATACCTCCTCCTGAGCAACTGGCATGCCTTCCTTGCTGCTTGCCCCCGATGGCTAACCTGGTTTTTTATTTCCAAAGATAGCTCAGCCATGGTCTTATCTAGCTCAGCAAGGTAGAACACCGGGTCATAGCCAAAGCCCTGCTCTCCCATTGGCTCAAAGGTTATAAAGCCACGGCACTCGCCGGAACAAAGCTCTACCTCACCATCAGGTGTAGCTATAGCAATAACACACCTGAAACGAGCAGAGCGCCTCTCCCAGGGCACCCCCCTGAGCTTAGCTAATAAGTAGTCAACCCTATCCCTATCTGAGGCACCCTCGCCAGCATAGCGAGCTGAAAGTCGACCGGGCTCACCGCCCAAGGCATCCACCTCTAGCCCAGAATCATCAGCCAGGGCTAATAAGTGGCTCTCGGCAGCCAGCACCGTTGCCTTTAATCTAGCATTCTCCTCCAGGCTTTCCCCCACCTCACTGACCGTAGTAGTAATACCCTGCTCAGCCAAGGTAACCAGCTCAAAGGGTAGGTTCTGGAGCAGACTCTTATATTCCTGCACCTTGGCTTTATTGTTTGTTGCCAGGAGGAGCTTAGGCATGCTCTTAATCCGCCAGGGGGATAAATCTTCCCTCCAGCTTCTCCATTACCTGAGGCATGGTGGTGTACTCCATCCCTTCCAAGGGCAGACGATGCGGCTCAAAGGGACCGTGGCGACGCATAAAATCGGCTATGTCATTCGCCTGCTGACGGGCGTTATCAAAGGACTTATCAGCAAACATATCACGGGGCCCTATCAGCTTGCCTCCAGAGAGCTGGAAGCCAAGAGCTACCACTCGTGGTGGTCCATCAAAGCGGGTGGGGGTACTATCCTCAATAGCTACCGGCATAAGGGGACCGTGGTGCGAACCTCGCATCCAGCCCTCCACCAGCAGGGGTAAAGTGAATGGTTCCAGCACCTCACCTACCGCCGGGAATTGCCCTTGAGAACGCACAATACACACCGGGTCATCCTTGCCCACATACCGACCAGCAATCAGGGATAGACGCTGGGTAGAAGATGCAGCGGCTATCTCCTTGGTTTCTCGGTGATAGACTGCCTTTACCATGTAGCGTGAGGGCGCCCCTATGAAAACAAGTAAATCATAAATCTCCTCAGGGGCGTTAAAGGTTATTCTCCGATGCTCCTTTACATCGTGCACTTCAAAGGCAAAACCGGTGTGCATATTAGGTGCGATAACTAATCCAATAGTATTAAATGGGTCAGCAAACATCTTATATAGCGGCATATTCCATGCCCCAGCTGAGGTCTTATCAGCCATAAGGATAATAACGGTCTCAGCAGCGCGTTCCTCAAATTCCATTTCAGCTACCCCGGGACCCATCCCCTTAACCGTGCCGGTAAAAGCTTCAACCAGCAAATCCTGCCCAGCACCGTGAAGCTTCAGACTTTTGGCTACCTGGGTGCAGTCAACAAAGGTATCCCAGGCAAGCTTATGGATTTTTTCATTCTCCTCACCATGCTGGTGGGTCATAATCAGTTGCAGGTCATCTCCACACTTGGTTACATGATAATCGACCAGCAACCCCTGTTGCTTAGCCTTGGCCATATGCTCCCTAGCCTTGGCTAAAATATCGGGATGAGATTCAGAATGCCCCACATAACCACCAACATCAGCCTTGATTACACTCAATGTAATGCTCATAATTCCTCCTTTCCTCTACAGAGCTTGATTAATACTCAATCCCCTCTCGCGCCATCACCCCCTCATCATAAGGGTGCTTAATCTTCAGCATCTCAGTAACCAGGTCAGCCGATTTAACCAGCTTACTATCAGCCCGGCGACCGGTAAGGATAAGCTCCACATCCTCGGGTTTATCATCAATAAGCCTGACCACCTCATCCAGTTCAACTAAGTTCCAGGCTGCGGCAAGATTCACCTCATCCAAAACCACCAGCTCATAGCCGCCGCTGAGCATAGCCTCACGGGCAGCAGCTAAAGCCCGTTTTGCCTGCTCCTTTTCCTCAGGCTTGATATTTGCTGGGTCAACAAAGCCCCCACACCCAAAACTACCCATAGTAACATTGGGTAGCTGAGATAGGATATTGCGTTCACCATAGGGATAATCGCCTTTCATAAAATAGACAATATAAACCCTAAGACCATGACCCAAGGCTCGGATTACTGCCCCTATGGCTGCTGAAGTCTTCCCCTTCCCATCGCCAGTGAAAATCTGAACCAGACCCCTGCGCCATGGTTGTGGTGACAGAGCGTTATATGATGATGCCTTCCCAACCAATGAAGCACCTAAACGAAAAGCTGACCAACAGTGAGCATAGTTTAACAACCTGACCCAGCCGTGTCAAGGAACAAGCTGAGATTGTTTATTAATCTCACCCCCTTGGACATTTACTTAGCAACCCACCCCCTTTAAGCACCAGAAAAATCTTCGATTTTCCTGGGAACCCGCTTCCTCCCCCTCCCTTACAAAGGGAGGGGGAGGAATAAAAAAGAGGGGGCAAAGCCCCCTCTTAAAACAACTTCCCCCTTCCCCTCCAGGGGAAGGGGGTCAGGGGGATAGGGTCAACGCTATAGAGAAACGAAACATGATAATCTGTGTCACCTATCTATCTGAACTAGCTCAGGAACAAGCTGGCGGCGTTGTTAACCCGGCAACAATAATGATATAATACACCAAGCCTGTTAAGCCCCAAAATGATAATAAATTTGAAAGGAGAAGGGTTATCAAAATGGCAACAACCGAAGAGCTAATTGAGCAATACAAGCAGAAGAGAGCCAAAATAGAGCAGATGGCACCCCCCGAGGTTGTTGAAAAGCGCCATAAAGGGGGACAGTGGACAGCCAGGGAAAGGATAGAATACCTTTTTGACCCCGGCACTTTCACCGAGATAGGCTTATTCGTCAAGCATAGAACCATCCATTTTGGCATGGATAAAAGGGAGGTGCCCGCCGAGGGAGTGGTAACCGGCTACGGCAAGGTAAATGGCAGATATGTTGTTGCCTTTGCCGAGGACTTTATGGCTATGGCTGGAACCTTCGGCGAATATCATGGCATGAA
Source organism: Dehalococcoidia bacterium (assembly GCA_030608005.1). Classification (GTDB taxonomy): domain Bacteria; phylum Chloroflexota; class Dehalococcoidia; order Dehalococcoidales; family BS750m-G39; genus JAUWIX01. The sequence continues at coordinate 3,432 of JAUWIX010000002.1, read as the reverse complement.
AGAAACTCAAGCTATGGATTTCGCCAAGGAGAAGGGGTGGCCATTTATAGGGATGAACGATTCCGGTGGTGCCCGACTCCAGGAAGGAATGGATACCCTGGAGGCTTATGGTCGGATATTCCGGGCTCAATGCCTGGCGTCAGGGATAGTCCCTCAGATAGCCTTGCTGATGGGTCCCTGCCTGGGAGGGCAAGCCTATCACCCGATAATGCAGGATTTCCTCATCCAAACCAGACACACTGGCTTTATGGGAATTGCCGGTCCCGCTTTTGTCAAGACCCAGCTCGGGGAGGAAATCTCACTTCAAGAACTCTCTGGCTGGAAAGCCCATGCCATTAAATCTGGGCAAACCCATATAATAGCCGAGGACGATAAAGATGCCATAGACAAAGCCAAGGAGCTTCTATCCTTCTTCCCATCTAACAATAGAGAAAAGCCACCTCGCATCGAGACTAAGGATGACCCGTGGCGCACCTGCCCCGAACTGGATACCATAATTCCCGACCGCCCAACCCAACCCTACGATATGTACAAGGTAATTCATGCCATAGCAGATGATGGCTATTTCCTTGAGACACTGAAAGACCACGCCAAGAGTGTAATCACCGGTTTTGCTCGGTTTAATGGTCGCCCGGTGGGTATCTGGGCAAATCAACCAATGTGGGCAGCAGGAATTATTGATATTGATGCTGCAGACAAGGGGGCAAGGTTCGTCAGATTCTGCGACCTATTCAACATCCCGGTGGTTACTCTCGGCGACTGCCCCGGCTATATGATAGGCTCTGAGCAGGACTGGAAGGGTATCCTGCGCCATGGCGCCAAAATGCTATTTGCCTGGGCTGACGCCACTGTGCCTTTGATTTCAATCATCCTACGCAAGTCCTACGCCGGCGCCCACTACGGCATGCTGGATAAGGGTATTGGCGCTGACCTTGTCTTTGCCTGGCCCACAGCTCGGGTTACCATCGTTGGTGCCGAAACTGCCGCCAGCGTTATCTTCGCCAGGGAGATAAGAGAATCAGCAAACCCGGAAGAAACGCGAGCCAAAAGAATCAAGGAATACGACGAAATTTATGAAAACCCATATAGAGGTGCCGAGCGAGGCTATATTGACGATATAATAATGCCCAGCGATACCAGGAAAGTCATCAATAGAGCGCTGGGTATCCTGGAAGATAAGAATAAGGATAACAAGGCATTCCTCGCCAGACCCTGGCGAAAGTATTCCAATATCAATCTATAAGGTAGGTTATTATAGAAATTATCCCTGCCGTAGACATTAGAGATGGTAAGTGCGTTCGCCTCTATCAGGGTGATTATGAGCAGGAGACGATATTCTCTGATGACCCGCTAGAGGCAGCTTTACAGTGGCAATCATTAGGGGCACCAAGACTGCATATTGTTGACCTTGATGGTGCAGTTAGGGGAGAGGTCTACAATCTGGACATTGTTACCGAGATAGCCAGCGCGATATTAGTTCCTACTCAACTGGGTGGCGGCATCCGCCAACTGGAAACCGTTAAGCAAATGCTCAAAGCTGGCATAGAGCGGGTCATTCTGAGCACAGCCGCCGTGGAAGACCCGAGGCTGATTGAACAGGCGTGTCAGAAGTTCAGAGAATCTATTATTGTTAGCATTGATGCCAGAGAAGGATATATTTCTATCCATGGCTGGCGCCAGGAAACAGAGCTAAGGGCGGTAGAATTTGCCCAATCTATGGTAAAACTGGGGGTAAGGCGCTTTATCTATACCGATATCAACCGCGATGGCACCCTCACCGAGCCCAACTTTGCTGCTATCGCTGAGCTAATAAACGCCATCAGAGCGCCTGTCATCGCCGCCGGTGGCATCTCATCGCTAAACCACCTCAGAATGCTCAAATCACTCGGTGCCGAGGGCGCCATAGTCGGCAAGGCACTCTATACCGGGGATATAAACTTAAAACAGGCGCTAGACGCTATTAGCTAGGTAGGAGCCAAAACAGTTTTACCTGGGGGAAGTTTGAAGGGGCTTCGCCCCTTCAAGAATTATCCCTCCCCCCCTCCTGGAAAGGAGAGGGGGACACAGGGGGTGAGGTTGATAGAAAATCTAAAGTTCAACGAAAAGGGGCTTATCCCGGCTATAGCTCAAGATGCCGACACCGGCGAGGTGCTGATGATGGCCTACATGAACGAAGAGGCACTGCGCCGAACCCTGTCCAGCGGTGAGGTCTGGTTTTATAGTCGCCGCCGACAGGAGTTATGGCACAAAGGAGAAACCTCGGGCAGCATTATCAAGGTTCGTTCAATATGGAAGGACTGCGATAGCGATACCATCCTCATTAAAGGAAAGCCAACCGGTCCGGTGTGTCACACCGGCAACAAGACCTGCTTCTTTCAAGAGTTAACCAAGCAGGATATAGAAAGAAGGTAAGTATACCGGGGACATAAGTAACTTGCAATAATGGAACATATGTGCTAAAATGCATAGTACGGGTATTGACAAAGGCGGATATAGTGTTAAAATTATAGTAGGAGTGTGACAGAGGGGATAGATATGGCTAATGTATTTGATGTTGCAAAATATATACTAGAGAAACAAGGGCTTATGACCACAATGAAATTACAGAAGCTTGTTTACTATTGCCAAGCTTGGTCATTGGTTTGGGATGAGAAACCTATATTTGAAGAGAAAATTCAAGCTTGGGCAAGCGGCCCTGTTGTGCGTGAACTATATGATGAGCACAAGGGGATGTTCCAAATTTCTGGCTTGGAGAAGGGAAATACAGACAATTTAAAACTAGAAGAAAAAGAGACTATAGATGTTGTATTGCAGGCTTATGGCGATAAGCCTGCTCAATGGCTTAGTGACTTAACGCATATGGAAAAACCATGGAATGAAGCCCGTGAAGGAATTCCTATTGGGCAGAACTGCGAAAATGAAATTATCCCAGCATCATTAGCCGAATACTATGGCTCTTTGCCACCTGACAGTGAGCCAGTCTAATGGGCAAGGGGCAGCCCTCAAAGAAAAGAGGTGTCAACCCCAAGGCTGACAGAACCCCCAGAAAATTAGAAGACCCAATCACTTACGAAGATACCAATTTTTCATGGCGTGTCCATAACAATTACATTGACTATGACCACCCTAAGCTTGGCTGGCATAAAGTTGCAATTCTTCACTTCTTAAAGAAAATCGTTCAATCTCTCCAATCATATGAGGGACACAAATGGCGTGAAGTAAGACGCAGAAAGCATTGCCACCCTTGGGGATTAGATGAAATACCCACGGAATTCTATAACAGACTGCAAGAACGCCAAATACTTGTTGACGAACTATTCCAGATAGGTTTGGGCAATAAACCGAGAGTTTTGGGGTATAAAGATAGAGGAATCTTTTATCTTATATGGTATGACCCTGACCATAAATTTTGGCCAACAAAAGCGAAGTAAT
>JAUWIX010000017.1 GCA_030608005.1 Dehalococcoidia bacterium | reverse complement strand
GGGGCGCTAGCCCCGTTTTTTTTATTCCTCCCCCTCTCCTTTGCGGGTATACTAAAGTAGAGTCTAACAGTGGCTTCGCCTATCTTATATAATCAATTTCCCCCTCCCTTTGTAAGGGAGGGGGAAAAAGGGGGTGGGTTGCTAAGTAAATGTCTAAGGGGGTGAGGTGCAGAAAGTTAAGGTGTCACTAATCATATGGACGAGTACAGGATGTTGTCTAGGGATGGCTTCTCTGCTATACTTTGGCATGATGCCCCCATCGTCTAGAGGCCTAGGACACCGGCCTTTCAAGCCGGCAACAGCGATTCGAATTCGCTTGGGGGTACCAGTTATTTATGGGAGGTGCTGCCATGATGATAACCATAAAATGCCCCAAATGTGGCACCGAGGGCAGTCTCTCCCTGGTTGAGCTAACCTATGAGGGTCCATACCGCTGCTGGAAATGCAGAGAGCTTTTTTCCATTAAACTAGAAGGCAACGAGCTCAAGTCCTGTGAGCCCCTCAGCCAGGAGGAATTTGAAAGAATACAGGAAATAGAAGCGCTGAAAGCCAAATTCAGAAAGCCCCCTCAAGGCTGAGGCTTAAGCAGCGCTATCGCTTTATTCCTTGGTGAAGCGAAGGACAATGGTATTTCAAGTAGCAGAGCCTACACTAAGTCCTGAGGTAGCGAACCTCTTAGAAAGCTTCTTGGGCTGCAAGATAGCAAGGGAAGGTATTCTCCAGGACAGAAAGCAGTTTGATTTTTTCCTAATCTTGGATAGTTCAAAGGTAGTTGTCGAGCTTAAAATAGGCGGATTTGAGAAACTACCTTTAGCCATAGCACAAGCAGAGGATTATAAGGAAAGCATAGGTGCTGATGGCATTATAGCCATTGTGTATCCCAATGAGGCAAGGAAAACTGTTACTAATCCAGAAGATGTTAGAGACATAGCCTTAGGTCTCCGTCCAAGTGTAATGGTGCTTTGCCCCTTTCTTAAGGATTACTACCCTCAAACTTCCCTAGCTGAGTTAGCAAAGAATATTGAGCAGAGTCTAACTAAACCTACATTAGCTCCTTCTGTTGATTTGGTTGTTGAAGCTCTTCGTCTTTCGGTCCAGGGGGTCGCCCTGGAAATCAAGCGTAGCACCGGGATTGACAGTCCGATAATTAAAGAAACAGTCGGCTCCCTAGTTCTGTTTGAAATACTATCTCAGGAGAGTCAAGAGAACGGCAAAAAGGTCGGCAAGGAAGCTGTAAAAGGTGTTGTCGCTGACCTTGCTGCTTATATCCTAGTTAACCAACTTTTGCTTCATCGTATCCTGTCGAAGACTCTAAGCCTCCCCAGGAAATTAGAACACATATCTTCACCTGCGGAGCTTAATCCTTACTTCAAAGAAATTGAGGATATAGATTATAAAGCGGTCTATTGTATTGATATTGCCTCTAATATCCCTTCCTCAGCTACAGTTGAGATAAACACAGCGATAACCGCTATTCATGCCCTACAGCCTGAGGAACTTAAAGCAGATTTGTTAGGCAGGATATTCCACGAGTTCTTACCCCCAGAAACCAGGAAGCAACTGGGTGCTTTCTATACTCGACCTCAAGCAGCGGAAATATTGGCTGGGCTTACCATTGACCGACCCGATGAGAAAGTGCTTGACCCTGCCTGTGGTAGTGGCACGCTTTTGGTAAGTGCTTACAGGAAGAAAATGACCATGGGCAAAGGAAGACCCCACAAAAGACTTGTAGAGGAGGAGCTTACCGGGATTGATATAATGCCCTTCGCTGCCCACCTCGCTGCCCTCAACCTTACGATGCAATCGCCTATGGAGGTAACCAATAGAACCAGAATCGGTATTGGGAACTCTCTACATCTTGCACAAGGAGATGAGATTGGCGATGTTGCCAGTTGGCTTCGTACCTTTGGCGGAGATATTACCGGCGTTGACATAGAACAGCCTCTTGCCAAGGGCGAGGTGTTCAAGATTGAGCCAGCTAATGTGGTTATTATGAATCCACCTTTTACCAGAAAGGAAAGATTAACTCCCCAAATGAAGGGAATTAGGTTCTCAAGTTTTGGCGAGCAGAACTATTGGGCATACTTTATTGCTCTGGCGGACTCGCTCCTTCGCAAAAATGGCAAAATAGCTGCTGTCGTGCCTCGTGACTTCTTTAGAGGCGAATATAGTAGGAGGGTAAGGGGATACCTTTTCAAGGAGGGGGCATACAGCCTTAGATATGTTGTGAAATCCACAAAAGAGATGGCTTTCAGTGAAAGAGCTTTCTTTAGAGATTTTTTGGTTGTTCTCCAGAAAGGCAACACTCAGGCTAAGTGTGCCTTTGTCTACCTCAAAAAGAGACTCAGTGAAATTAGCATGAGGGAAGCTTTAGGTATACCTATTACAGTGAGGCTACTTGATGAAGGCAAAAAGTTTGAGGATGAATCTATATTCGTTACCTGGAAAGACCAGTCTGAGATTTCTGCTAATTGGCAAGATTTGGGGCATTTGGTTGCATTTAACACTCAGGCAGGGGAAAGGCTCCTAAAGTTCTACAGAAGGTCTTTGTCCATCGCCGAGGAAAAACTCGTTTCTCTAGGCAAATCACGAACTCCTATAGTCCCTGTAATAAGGGGGTTTGAGCACGGAGGCGAGAATCTCCAAAGCCTGCTTTACATAGTTAGGCCACTCAGTGATAAAAGGCTGACTCGTTCTGCTTTGATATTGGCGTCGGATAACGGAGAGAAGGTAGTCGCAGCTAGTAAGGAGAGCAAGAGAGTTTTTGAGGTTCCGCTTAGTTCCCTAAAGCGAGGGCTGAAAACCTCAGCCTATGTGCCTTGGATAGACATAGGGGGACGTAGCGATTACGTGATTCTCAAGCCATTTGAAGACTTCGATGAAATCGTAAGAACGTTTGGAGTCAAACAAGTAGATTTCTTAGCTATATCCAAGAAAGCAGGTAGAAGGTTTACCCATCTTGTGCTCAATCGGCGGTTTAATCTTACTGCTCCTGGTACAAGAGCTCTCGCTTTCTTCTCAGAAGAAAGCATCCTTCCCGTAGGAGCGCACTGGTCAATCTTGCTGGATAGTCGGACTTCCCAAGCTATGTGTTTGTGGTTTAATAGTAGCTTCTATTTGGCAGAGTTGCTTTTACTCCATACTGAGACGGGGGGTTCCTATATGCTTATCACTAAAGAACAGGTGCATCAACTTCATGTCCCAAACTTGGCTAAGTGCGACATCAATGACTTATTAGAAGCCTTTGAGCAAGTAAGATATGCAGAGTTACCCCCCCTCGTCCAGCAATTTGAGAACCCGCCAGAGGCGAGGCAGATTATTGACCATGCTGTTCTTAAAATTATTGGCTATACTGATAAGGAGATTAGTGAGCTTCTACCTGACCTCTATAGTGCGATGGCTACCGAAATGCGAAGCTTGCAGGAACTAATGCGTCGATCTACTGCCAAAGGAAGGGAACCGAGCCTTCAACTTCACCTTTTGCCAAGCGAGTGACCGATTTTGGCTTTACCCTAACTCAGAATTTGCCCTTTAATTTCCCGTAGGTCTCATCCAGGGCTTCAGGCACAACCCTGACATCAGACATTACCGGCATAAAGTTGGTATCCCCCTGCCACCGCGGCACAATATGGGTATGAATATGCTCATCTATCCCAGCTCCAGCCACCTTCCCCATATTTATACCAATATTAAAGCCGCCGGGGGCGAATATCTGCCTCAGAACCTTGATGCTTCGGCTAACTATTTCAAAATGCTCATGAAGCTCTTCACTGGTTAGCTCTTCCAGGTTAGCTACATGGCGGTAGGGGGCTATCATCAGGTGACCCGGGTTATAGGGATAGCTATTCAGCATAACGAAGTTTTTTTCACCCCGGTGCAGGATGTAGTTTTGGGCATCATTATTTTGTCTTGGTTTTTCACATAAAATGCATCCTTTAGCTTTCTCCATCCGGATATACTTTATCCGCCACGGTGCCCAGATTTGCTCCATTTCATTCTCCTTATCGGCTATTTAGTGCTATTTTAGTCAACTACCCCTCAGGCGTCAAAGGGAGATTAAGTGGTAACCCATCCCCCTAACCCCCTTCCCTTAATAAGGGAAGGGGGAAATAAATTAAGAGAGGCCTCGCCTCTCTTTAACTCTCCTACGTTTGGGAGACGTCTGAATAAGGGCTTGTTACCCACATTTGCGCCTATCTAAAATCTCCTTCCTCCTTTGAAGGAGACTAACTTAACGGGGCGTCCAAGAGGGGTTGACACCCCTCTTTCTTCTCCTCCCCCCTAGAATCGTATTTGGGGGCGGCACCCCCCGTCCCCCTCTTCTCTGAAGGGGACATCCCAACTTAACCAGGTGTCTAAGAGGGGCTAGCGCCCCTCTTCTTAAAAAACCCTCCCCCTCTCCCTCAAGGGAGAGGGGGATTAAGGGGGTGAGGTAGATAAATAATAAATAATCCCAAATATGAACTAATTGTAAAAACTGAAGCTATAGTCTATAGTTATATCGCTATGGCAGACACCATAACCTTTCTGGGAACGGCTGGCGCCAGGTTTGTGGTGATTAGCCAGATTCTGGCTTCAGGTGGCTTGTGGCTGAGCCTGAGTGGCACTGAAATACTTGTTGACCCCGGTCCGGGGTGTATTGTTCAGTCCACCAAGAGGAAGCTTAGAGCCGACAAGCTTAGCGCCATCATCGTATCGCATCGCCATCTTGACCACTCAGCGGATGTCAATATTATGGTTGAGGCAATGACTAAAGGTGGATTCAAGCGGCACGGTTGGCTCTTTGCCCCGGCTGATGCCCTAGAGACAGAGCCGGTTATCTTCTCTTACCTGAAAGAATACCTTGAGGGGATTGAGATTTTGCAGGAAGGCAAGTCCTACTCTATAGGCAATGTCTCATTTGATACTCCAATTCGCCACATACACTCGGTAGATACCTATGGCATGCTGTTTAGAACCGCTGAGCATACCTTCTCCTACATCGCTGATAGCCGCTATTTTGATGGTTTATGTCAAAACTATGGCGGTGAGCTGCTAATTATTAATGTGGTCAGGCTTGAGTCCAACCATCCCTATGACCACTTATCAATGCCTGATGCCGAGCATATTATTATGGAATTAAAGCCCAAGGTAGCCATTCTGACCCATTTTGGCATGACCGTGTGGCGGGCAAAGCCCTGGAAGATAGCCCAAAGGCTGTCTGAGCAGACCGGGGTCAAGGTAATCGCTGCCCGGGATGGCATGAAATTTGACCTATCACAGTTGGATAACAGCTAAAATTAGTTTAAATTCTTGTAAAGGAAGAGGATTCATGGCTGAAAAAGTTGAGTGTGCTAAATGCACCAAGGTGGTGTGTGGCAGTAAGGCATTTCTCGAAGGACCAGCAAACTGCCCGACAAAGACTAAACGAGAGGTTATCGAACAGGCGGTGACTGAGTATGATGACCCAGAGACAAAGGAATTTGCCCGACAAGCCTCCATTCAAGAATTTGAGTGTTATATGAACCTACCAGAGGGCAGGACTCCACGTTACCCCAGGGTAGAGGAGATAGCACAATTCGCTAAGAAGATGAGCTATAAAAAGCTGGGTATTGCCTTTTGTGCTGGTTTAAGGAATGAAGCTCAAATACTAACTCAAATCTTAGAAAATAGAGGCTTTGAAGTCGTTTCCGTCTGCTGTAAGGCAGGAGCCATACCAAAGGAAAGGATTGGTATTACAGAGGAGCAGAAGATAGCAGGCCCAGGTCAATGGGAAACAATGTGCAGCCCCATAACCCAGGCTGAAATTCTAAATAGTGAGGGGACAGATTTTAACATATTGGTAGGACTTTGTGTCGGTCATGATTCGCTGTTCTTTAAGTATGCTAAAGCTCCGACCACTGTTCTGGTAGCTAAGGACAGGGTCTTCGGTCATAACCCAGCGGCAGCTCTATATCTATCTGGCTCTTACTATCGCAAGCTGCTACGTAAGGAATCTCTTGACTCATAGAGCTGATAAGAATGAGAGGGGAACAATTTGACCTACCCCAACAATATACTGCATCAGGTTACCAAACCAGCTCGCTATACTGGTGGCGAGTGGAATAGCATCATAAAGGACTGGGACAAAACCGATATTAAGTTTGCCCTCTGCTACCCCGATTTATATGAAATAGGCATGTCCAACATGGCTCTGCCCATCCTCTATGAGTTGCTCAATAGCCAGCCAGATGTTCTCGCCGAAAGGGTTTATGCCCCCTGGACAGATATGGAAGCAGCCATGCGGACTGCAGGTATTCCCCTGCTCAGCCTGGAATCCAAGCACCAGATAAAAGATTTTGATATCATTGGCTTCTCCCTGGACTATGAACTTACCTATACCAATGTATTGAACATCCTTCACCTGGCACAAATACCAGTCCTGTCCTCAGAAAGAAACGATTCCCATCCCATAGTAATAGCCGGCGGTAGCTGTTCTCTCAACCCTGAGCCCATGTCCGACTTTATTGACTTCTTTGTAATCGGGGATGGTGAAGAGGTATTGCTTGAGCTAGTTGATAGCTTCCGGGATTGCAAGGGCAAGAAAGCCTCCAAAAAAGAGCTACTGCGCCAAGTGGCTACCATTCCCGGCATCTATGTGCCTAGCCTGTATCGGGTAGAATATCAGGCTGATGGCTTAGTTAAAAGCATCACCCCCACTGTAGCTGAGGCTAAACCCATTATTCAGCGGCGGATAGTGACCAAGCTCCCTCCCCCGGTCACCAGACCGGTAGTCCCCTATATTGAGGTAGTCCACGACCGAGGGGCAGTGGAGATTCAGCGGGGTTGCACTCGGGGCTGCCGCTTTTGCCAGGCAGGGATTTTTTATCGCCCGGTGCGCCAGCGCCCTCAACAAGAGGTGCTACAGGCAGTGGAAGAGCTTATTGCCAACTGTGGCTACGATGATATCTCCCTGGTCTCGTTAAGCACCAGTGACTACTCCCACATTGAGGAGCTGGTGGCTAGCCTCTCCCATAATTATCATAACCTTGCCCTGTCACTCCCCAGCCTGCGCATTGATAGCTTCTCGGTAAGATTGATGGACTCCCTTCCCTCTCGCAGAAAAACAGGGCTCACCTTCGCCCCAGAGGCAGGAAGCGAAAGACTGCGCCGAATCATCAATAAGAGCACCCCTGAGGATAAAATCCTGGAAACCGCTGCCGCTGCCTTCGCCAGAGGCTGGACCAGCCTTAAGCTATATTTCATGCTCGGCTTACCTACTGAAACAATGGAAGATATTGAGGGCATTATCCAGCTAGTAGATAAAGTCCGCTCAGCGGGCAGGAGGGCTAAGGGTGGAATGCCCCAGGTAAGAATTAGCCTGTCAACCTTCATACCCAAGCCACATACCCCCTTTCAATGGGTAGCCCAGGAAAGCAAACAGCAGCTAAGCGCCAAGCACGAACTACTCAAGCTGGGGTTACGCCGAAAGGGATGCCGGATATCCTGGCAAGACCCCGAAGTCAGCCTGCTTGAGGCAGCCCTGTCGCGTGGAGATAGACGATTAGGCGAGGTTATCTATCGTGCCTGGAAGCTAGGCTCAACCTTTGACGCCTGGAATGAACGCTTCAACTATCAAAATTGGCTTGGCGCCTTTGAACAGACAGGACTTGAACCCAGCTTCTATGCCCAGCGGGAGCGCCCTCTAGACGAGCTCCTACCCTGGGCTCATATTGATGTGGGAGTAACTTCAGCCTTCCTAAAACGGGAATACCACCGTGCCATAGAAGGCAAGGAAACCCCTGACTGTCGTTATCAACCCTGTAATGCCTGTGGATTGGAACGCTGGCAACCGGATTGCCAGCAAAAGCTCCAGAGGCTAAGCGCCTAAGCCACCGTCCACGATAATAGTATGCCCCGTGATATAACTGGAGGCACCGGAAGCTAAAAACAGAACCGACCCAACTATATCTCCCGGCTCAGCCAGCCGACCCAGCGGTATCTCAGACTCAAGCCGCTTTAAGGTCTCTGGGTCACCCCACAACGGCTGGCTGAACTTGGTCTTAACCATATAAGGGGCAATGGCATTAACCCGTATATTGTATCGGGCTAACTCCAGAGCCAGCACTCTGGTGAGCATGACCACACCCGCCTTGGCAATACAATAAGCGCCCATCTCTGGAGCCGCCTTTATCGCCGCAGTGGAGGCGATATTGATAATATTGCCCCCTTTTTGGTCAACCATTCTCTTGCCCACTGCCTGAGAGCAAAGGTAGTATCCCTTAAGGTCAGTATTTATAACCCTATCCCAGCCATCTTCACCAAGCTCAAGCAGTGGTGCCCTGATATTCATCGCCGCATTGTTTACCAGAATATCAATGACGCCAAACTCATCCACCACTCTCTGAACCATACTATCCACATCAGCCTTCTGAGTAATGTCAGCCCGGACAGCCAAAGAACGCCGACCAAGCCACTGAACCTCATCAGCCACGGCTTTAACCTCGCCATCCTCAATCACCCGGTCACAAATAGCTATATCAGCCCCAGCCTCAGCCAAAGCCAGGGCAATAGCCTTACCAATTCCCCTTCTACCCCCGGTGACAATAGCTACCTTCCCTGGCAAAGGTAAAGAGGGTACGCCCACTATCTAGCCTCCTTATCAAAACAAGTAATAGCCACCACCCTATCACCAGAGTCGAGCCTCATCAGCCTCACCCCTTGGGTGCTCCTACCCTGAATAGTAATGCCCTTTCTGGGGTCTTCCTCCCTCACCGGGGTCTGGATGACAATGCCCTCAGCCGATATAATCATTGCCTGTTGAGATAGAGAAACCACCTCGGAGACAGCAATTTTACCTGTTTCCTCAGTAAGCTTAAACGTCCTGACCCCACTACCAGCCCGATGTTGCCTGGGATAAGCAGCAACTGGGGTGAGCTTGCCGAAGCCTCCAGTGGTAACAACTAAAACATAGGCGTCTGGATGAGCAATATCCATGCTGACCACCTGGTCATCAGGGCTCAGACGAATACTGCGTACCCCGCCACTGGTTCTGGAGGCAGCCCTTAAAACAGATACGGCAAACCTGATTGCCTGCCCTTCCTGAGTCACTAAAAGGACATCGTCCTGGTCAGTAGCCAAACAGGCTGCCACCAGCTCATCCCCCTGCTCCAAATCCATGGCAATAAGCCCGCTACTCCGCACTGAAGCAAAATTTTCCACCGTTGTCTTTTTTATCTCCCCACGGCGGGTAGCCATCAATAAATAGGCACCCGGCCTGAAATCAGCCAACGCTACCATAGCGGTAACTCTCTCATTATCAACAACGGAGAAAAGGTTAATCACCGCTGTCCCTTTAGCCACCCGGGAGCTATCGGCTGGGATTTCATAGCACTTAAGATGGAAGACCCTGCCCCGATTGGTGAAGAACAGCAGGTTGTCGTGGGTATCAGCCACCACCAGAAGTCTTACTGCATCTGCCTCCCTGGTTACCATGCCAATGATCCCCCTGCCACCGCGATGCTGCGGCTTGTAGCTACGAGAGGCTACCCTTTTAACAAACCCCCTATTACTGAGCGTCACCACCACCCTTTGATGAGGGATAAGGTCTTCCTCACGAAATTCCGTTACCTCCTCCTCACTTATCTCGGTTCGCCGTGGGTCACCATATTTGGACTTTAACCTACTCACCTCCTCCTTTACCAAGAGAAGTATTCTCCTGGGGTTAGCCAGAAGGTCTCCCAGATAGGCAATGGTTTTTACTACCTCGGCGTATTCATCAAGAATCTTGCGCCGCTCCAGATTAGCCAGCCGGCGTAGCTGCATATCAAGAATAGCCTGCGCCTGAGCCTGGGATAAACCAAAGCCGCTCATAAGCTCACGGCGAGCAATCTCAGCCGTTTCCGATTTTCTGATGGTAGCAATCACTCTATCTATATGGTCTAAGGCGATTTTAATTCCCTCCAGAATATGAGCCCTCGCCTTAGCCTCTTTCAGCTCAAACCGAGAGCGCCGAGTGATTACCTGGTGGCGGAAATCTATGTAATACTGAAGCGCCTCCTTAAGACTAATTACCCGGGGCTGACCATCAACCAGAGCCAGCATATTAACGAAGAAGGCTGACTGCATTGAGGTATGTTTATAAAGGCTATTGAGCACCTGCCTCGGTTGAGCCTCTCTCTTCAGCTCAATGACAATACGCATACCTTGACGGTCTGACTCATCACGCAGCCCGCTGATGCCCTCAATCTTCCTGTCCTTGACCAGCTCGGCTATCCTCTCCACCAGGGCAGCCTTATTCGTCTGATAAGGAAGCTCAGTAACAACTATTTGACGCCGTCCCACCCCGGGCACATCACCCAGGTGAGTCTTAGCTCGAACTACTACCTTGCCATGCCCGGTAGCATAGGCATTCTTAATCCCCTCTCCCCACAGGATGATGCCCGCAGTGGGAAAATCAGGCCCCTTAACGAATTGGGTAAGTTCATCAACTGTGGCTTCAGGATTATCAATGAGGCAGGAGATGGCATCGCACACCTCCCCTAGATTATGAGGAGGGATACTGGTAGCCATCCCCACTGCGATTCCGGCACTGCCATTAACCAGCAGATTGGGCAATTGGGTGGGTAGAACCAAAGGCTCCTTAAGACTATCATCAAAGTTGGGCATAAAGTCAACGGTCTCCTTATCAATATCAACCAACATCTGCTCAGAAATGGAGGCCAGGCGTGCCTCGGTATAGCGCATAGCTGCCGGGGGGTCATTATCCACGCTGCCAAAATTGCCCTGCCCATCAACCAGGACATATCGCATAGAGAAATCCTGTGCCATACGCACCATCGCCTCATAAACAGAGGCATCACCATGGGGATGATACTTGCCCAACACCTCACCCACAATACGGGCGCTCTTCTTGTGCGGGCTGGCATGATTTAACCCCAGCCCATTCATAGCATAAAGAATACGCCGCTGTACAGGCTTTAACCCATCCCGCACATCAGGCAAGGCACGGGAAACGATGACGCTCATAGCATAATCAAGGTAAGAGCTGCTCATCTCATCTTCTATATTTACCGGTTTGGTCTTTCCTAAAACCATGCTTCAAAACCTCCTACTCCTGATTATCAATCGTCTCATCCTCAATAGACTCCTCAGCCAATGCCTCCATATACTCCAACTCACGCCTAAGCATTTTATCGCTAAGATAAGGGCGTAGGCCTTCAACCCCCTTTGACGGGAAGGAAAGCTGCCCTGCCTGACTGGGGTCCTGATATACCTCCCTAATAATGACGGCTACCCTGTCCTCTGTTGAGCTGACAATAGCGGCGGTATACTGGTTACCCCCCGCCATTAATTTAATAAGTCGCTGACCGTGCTTGGGCTCAACTTGCCCTAGATACTCACCACGACCATTTTCCACCGTTAAACCAGAGCCGTCTATCTTCAAATATACCCTATCACCAGCCACCATCCTAGCTAGTATCTCTCGTGGTGCTAGGTGATAAAGGTCGACCACGCCCGCCTTACCTGTCTCTTCAATAAAATGCTGGGGCTCAGCCCTATCAGAATCAGCCTCTGAGCCAACTACAGCCTCCCCTAAATAGGACAAACGACGAAGATTCTTTTGGGCAATGACATTATAGGAGTCAAGCTCTATAGCTCGTCCGTAGGCTTCCTTTGCCTGTGAGTACTCGCCCAGCTCAATATAGGCTCTGCCTAAACGATTATAGGCATCAACATCATTGGGAAAGCTTCGTATTATCTCCTCGTTAGCCGCTACCGCCTCCCGCCACCGACCTTGCATAGCTAGGGCTATGGCATACTTGCTGCGCTGCCGCCTCAGCCTTACCTGTTCCTCTTCCTGATATGCCATCCTCGCCTCCACTAATTAAACATCAGCGTATTTTACTCCAGCCAAAGCAGCTAAACAAGCAAAGTCAAGAATAAGGAAACACTATTTATTCGCCATATGGCAAAATTATTCTTTTATTTCTAGCTCAAAGGCACGGTGTAAGGCATGAACTGCATCCTTGACCCTGGCTTCATCAATAATACAGGTTATCCTTATCTCTGAGGTAGTAATAAGCTGGATGTTAATCCCATGCTCACTGAGGGTGCCAAACATCCTGGCGGCATAGCCCGGGGTATTCTGCATCCCAGTGCCAATAATACTGACCTTACCCAATCTGGCGTCGCTGACACACTCCCTGGCGCCAATTGACTGGGCTATAGGTTTCACCACATCCATTGCCCTATCTAGCTGGCTTTTAGCCACGGTAAAGGTTAAATCAGTAATATTATCAATGCTGGCATTCTGAACAATGGTATCCACACTGACATTCGCCTTGGCTAAGGACTCAAAGATAGATGCGGCAATACCCGGTCGGTCAGGAACACCAACCACAGTTATCTTAGCCACATCAAGGTCATGAGCTATACTTCTCACCTTATTTCTCACTTCCATAGATGCCCCTCCATGAATTAATGTACCCGGACTATCAGTGAAGCTGGAGGCTACTAGAATAGGAATATTGAATAGCTCTCCCAGCTCAACCGCCCGGGGATGAACCACCTTAGCCCCATAGGTGGCTAGCTCCAGCATCTCCTCGTAGCCAATCTCTGGTAGCTGTTGGGCTTCAGGGACA
The DNA here is from genome assembly GCA_030608005.1 of Dehalococcoidia bacterium. GTDB lineage: Bacteria > Chloroflexota > Dehalococcoidia > Dehalococcoidales > BS750m-G39 > JAUWIX01. The sequence goes on along the minus strand of JAUWIX010000017.1, from coordinate 16,238 downwards.
AGTCGTGGGTCAGCGGTATATACACCCTCAACATCGGTATATATCTGGCAAATCTCTGCCCCCAGGCTGGCAGCCAGAGCCACGGCAGTAGTATCGGAGCCACCCCGCCCCAGGGTGGTTATGTCCATCTCATCGGTAAGCCCCTGAAAGCCAGCCACAATGACAATATTCCCCTTCTCCAGCTCCTCAACCACCCTCTTGGGGTCAACCCTCTGAATCCGAGCCCGACTATAGGTTGAATCAGTCCGTATCCCCGCCTGGGCACCAGTGAGGCTAATCGCCTTATAGTCCATATCCCTCAGTGCCATTGCCAGCAGGGTGCAGGAAACAATCTCGCCGGTGGAAAGCAAAAGGTCAAGCTCCCTCTCACTGGGCTGCTTAGAAACCTGACCAGCCAGCTTAATTAGCTCATCGGTAGTCTTCCCCATAGCCGAGACCACAACCACCACCTGGTTGCCCTGAGCCTTAGCCTGGGCTATACGCCGAGCCACACTCTTAATCCTCTCGGCATCCGCCACCGATGAGCCGCCATACTTTTGAACAACTAAAGCCATCTATTAACCCCAAATAAAATCTTGATTAAAATTTAATGTCCTCTTTTAGTTAAAAAAACTCAGCAGAAACCTTTTGTTTTTCAACTGATTTTAAATACATATCTCGAACTTGGTCGCATGTCTTGAATAAACATCTCCCCTTGATTTCTCTGAAGACCGACCTTGAAATTTCTCTATTATACTTCTCCTGATTTTCCGCCTCGGCTATTAAGTAGAATGTAGTATAAAAGTCACTTAGTTCACTGAACTTTATTAAAGAGTTTCTGAATTGAGGTGTAATCTCAACTTCAAAAGCAAACTTGGGAAAACCACGGTCATTAAACCACAAAACGTCTATAAATCTTACCGATTGAATTATGTTAGAGTATGTGAAGCTTGGGAACTCAGAGAAAGTCATTATTCGCACTAATGGTTTATTATTAAAGATTGAATTTTTGTTTGGCGAATAAGTATCAAATCCCTCCATATTCCCTATCTCTAATAGCATCCCTTGAATTGAATAATGGGTTTGTTCCTTTTCCTGCTCTTTGCTTTGTGGTTTTGGAGAAGTTGGTAATTTATGCAAATAGTCGGTTAGAGCATATATACCTAACCCAATTCTAGTAAATCTTGGATCTCGCTGAACTCTTTCTTGGATCGTCTTAAATGGAGTCTGCCCCGTCAACGCTCGATATTTAGGAAATTCCTTGTAGATGTGCTGCAACGAAGCTAAATATCCATTATCTAACATAATTTGTTCGATAGCTTGACTAAAAGTCATTTCGCGATTTGACATTTTCATCCACCAATTGGAGTCGCTTCTGTTAATTCATAATCCACGATTTCAAATTGCTCATTATCTCCGTCGCTAATTTTCACTTCAGTTTCCACATCAAAAAGTGCTGCGACCAATTTTGCCTCTAACTCCTGTCTCGGCAAAGATGAAACCACTGTAGCCATAATTGTAATTCTATAATTCCCCATTTTAATGCCTCACACCTTTGAAAACCTCTTTCGCCTCTATCCACCATTTTTGAGGCAATCCTCTTGATGAAGCAAAGGGCATCTCTAATTCCCTTCCGCCCTTATCGTTATAAACTGCCAAATTGAAAATCCCGTCCCCGATGAAATCATCAATGTCAAAAGTAAGTCTTAATAGATACTTCGCTCCGTCTATTGTTATAGATTTTTTAAGTTTGTTCATGGCTACCATCCCCCCACTAACCTTCCCATAATATTATACCCCTCCTCCATAAAAAGACCAGTGCTTTTTGCCTCAGCCTCGGTGAATCTTCTTGCCCCATTAGCAGTAAACCCCACCCCCCAAAGCAGAAATGGAACTGGGTCAGGACTATGGGTTTGGGTCTCTATCGGGGTGGGGTGGTCAGGCATAACCAGCAGCCGAAGGGCGTCTCCCCGCCACCAGCGAAATTGACTTAAAACCTCCTTATCCACCATCTGGATAGCCTCGAGCTTATCGTCAATGGAGCCGGCGTGAGCTGCCTCATCCGTCGCCTCAATATGGATAACCACCAAATCATGCTCTTCAAGCGCCTTCAGGGCTCTGACTGCCTGGGCAGCATAGTCATTATCCAGACCATCGGTCACCCCAGGTATATCCAATACCTCCATCCCCATCATCCGGGCTAAGCCTCGGAGGAGGTCAACCCCAGAGGTAAGCGCCCCACTAAGACCATAGACCTGCCTAAATGCCGGCATATCAGGCACCTTACCACAACCCCAGAAGAGCCAAATCGTCGTCGTCGGTATATCACCGGCAGACCTCCGCTCCACATTCACCGGATGGTCTCGGAGCACAACCTCCGAGCCTTTCATCAGGTCTCTAAGCAGCTCGCTCCCCGGACCAGCTGGGAGGAACTGGGCAATGGGCTTATTAGGGATATCATGCGGGGGGGTGCAGGTAGCCAACAGCGTATCCTCTCTTCCCCTAAGCTTGCATATATGTCGGTAGCTGATGCCAGGATAAAAGTGAACATTATCATCACCCAGGCTCTGATTTAAAGCAGCAATAAGCTGTCTCGCCTCATCAGTGCTGATATAGCCCGAGCTATAGCTCCACATCTTCCCGTCACGAATAGCCACCAGGTTGCACCGAAAAACGACCTCTTCATCATCAATAGGAATGCCCATACTCCGAGCTTCAATGGCACTCCGACCGTGGTAGTAGACCTTCGGGTCGTAGCCCAGCACCGACATGCAGGCGCAGGCACTGGAGGGCTCCATCCCTGGCGGCACGGTGCGGGCAAGCCCAATAGTGCCTTCCCGCGCCATAGCATCAAGGTTTGGCGTATCAGCCAGCTCCAGGCAGGTCCTGCCACCACGCTGGGGCAGCGGTAAGCCAGCGGCACCATCAATTATCACTACGCCGTACTTCATTCTTTTGGTAACCCTATCCCCTTCAAACTTTCCCTTATAGACAACCTCTTTAGTTTATACTTGTTGCCGAAAAGGTTAAATCAGCCTATAATGTAGCTATCGGGGCGTAGCGCAGTTTGGTAGCGCGCAGCGTTCGGGACGCTGAGGTCGGAGGTTCAAATCCTCTCGCCCCGACCAGTCTATTCCGCTTTCTTCTTAGCTTCCTCCCACAGGGCGTTTTGCTCCTCAAAGGATAGCTCGCCTAAATTCACCCCACGCTGGCGACAGACCTTCTCCATATAGGTAAAGCGACGGTAAAACCGCCGGTTTGCCTGCCTCAGTGCTGCCTCTGAATCCACTCCCAGCCGGCGAGCAATATTAGCCAGGGTAAATAACAAGTCGCCAAACTCCTTAGCCTTCTCCTCCTGACTTGGAGCCTGCTTAAACTCACCAACCTCCTCAACCAGCTTATCAATGACGCCATCAACATCCTCCCAATCAAAGCCAACCTGGGCTACCCGGCGCTGAATCTCCTGGCTATAACCCAAAGCCGGCATTTGCTGGGGTACACTTTCCAATATGGGGGTATCAGCTCCTCTCTCCTCTGCCTTTAGAACCTCCCAGTTAAGCGCCACCTCCTCAGCATCCTTCACCTTCTTTGTGCCAAAGATATGGGGATGGCGATGGATTAGCTTGGCGTTGATGCTTCTGACTACATCCCCTAGCTCAAATTCCCCGGCTTCAGTGGCAATCTGAGTATGGAGCACGACCTGCATCAACAGGTCACCTAATTCATCACAAAGCTTCCCTGAATCCCCCTCGTCCAGAGCCTCCAGTACCTCGTAGCACTCCTCCAGCAGGTTTTCCCGCAGAGAGGAATGGGTCTGCTTCCTGTCCCAGGGACAGCCGTCAGGCGCCCGCAATCTGGCTATAATACCTACCAGAGTGGCAAACTGGCTCAGGTTCTCCGGCAAAGACAAAAACGCCCCCCCTTTGTTACCATAGATTATACAAGCTGGTGTTAACTGAGGCAACAGAGGAATATCAGCTCAATGGTAGTATCGCCCCGATAAACTCCCTTTGCCCCCTCAAAAACTCAGCGGCAGACATAGCTCGCTTCCCCTCCAGTTGAACCCTAGAGACCCCCAAAACTCCGTCCCCGGTATAGACGCCCCAACCAGCCTCTGACCCCTCAGGGACTGAGGTCAGCGCCACCACCTCCCCTACCTTAAAGGTTCTCTCCTCAGTCAAAGGCACCGCCTCAATAATCTTAAGCTGCCTTCCCCGCCATCTGGTATAACACCCCGGCCAGGGGTAGAAAGCCCTAACTCGCCGCCATATATCTATAGCTGGCAGATGCCAGTCAATCTCGCCTTCCTCCTTGGTGATTGAGCCACAGTAGCTAGCCTCGGCTTCATTCTGAGGTTGGGGAGTCAACTCACCCCTCAACCAACAAGATAAAACTTCCTGGAGCAACCGAGCCCCCATCAAGGACAGCTTGGTGGTAAGCGGGCCGGTGGTATCCTGCGCTGAAATAGGAATCTGTGCCCTGGCTAATATGGGACCAGTATCTAAACCTTCATCCATCAACATAATGCTAACCCCGGTAAACTCATCACCAGCCAGGATAGCCGACGCCACCGGTGAGGCACCTCGAAACCTAGGTAGCAGTGAAGGGTGAATATTAATGCACCCGAAGCGTGGGATGCCCAAAACCGACCGAGGCAGAATTTGACCAAAGGCGGCAACCACTATAACATCGGGGTGAAACCCGGTCAGTTGCCCCACCACCCCTCCCTCCTTTAAACTAGCTGGTTGCACCACCGTCAGCTCCCAAGCTAGCGCCGCCCTCTTTACTGGGGGAGAAACTAAGGCACACCCCCTACCCGCCGCTCTATCAGGCTGAGTATAAACGGCAACCACCTGATATTGAGCGAGAATAAGGTGCTCCAGATGGGGAACGGCAAACTCAGGACTGCCCATAAAGATAACTCGCAATTTAAGCCTCCTAACGCTAATTCTAACACTAAAAATTTTTGCCAACAAGCAAACATTTTATATCTATCAGTTTGCCACTTAGCAAAAATTTTTTACCAACAAGCTGACATTTTATATCTATCAGTTCGCCATTAAGCAAAAAAGCAAGGTCGATAGACTTAGCAAGGGAAAACAGGGGTTAACAATCCCCAACAATCAGCATCAAAAAGTTTGCCATCAAAGAAGCAAGGCATTATTCTAATATTATCGTCTCCAATCTTCCCTCCCCAAGCCTCCAACTCGGGCTGTGCGCTAAACCTGCCAATCTTAGCAGTGAAACATGGGAGGAATTTCATGGGAGCCAAGTCAGCTCAAGAAATCTGGGAAGCCGCCTTAGGTGAATTGCAAATCCAAGTAACCAAGCCAAACTACCGCACCTGGCTGGAAAAAACTGTAGGCTTGAGTTATCAGGATAATCAATTCGTTGTCGGGGTTCCCAATACCTTTGTCGCTGAATACTTAGACCAGAATCAGCGCTCTTTGATTGAAAAGACGCTCATTGGTCTTACCCATCCTGACATCAAAGTCCTCTTCCGTGTAAGCTCAGGACATGAAACCGCTGCTACTCTACAAAAAACTCACCCCAACTGCAATTCAAAGTATACCTTTGATTCCTTTGTTGTTAGTAACAGTAACCGCTTAGCCTATGCTGCTGCTCTGAGCGTAGCTGAAAACCCAGCACATAGCTATAACCCTTTATTTATATATGGGGGGGTGGGTTTAGGTAAGACTCATCTGTTGCACGCCATTTATCATCTGGCTCTGGCCAGTGATGTCAAGGTGCTTTATGTTAGCGCCGAGCAGTTTACCAACGAGTTTATCAATGCCCTCCGGGAGAAAAGCACCCAGGAATTCCGCAGTAAATTTAGAAGTGTTGATATGTTGTTGATAGATGACATCCACTTTATCAGCGGCAAGGAACAAACAGAGGAAAGCTTTTTCCATACCTTCAACGAGCTGCATAACGCTAACCGCCAGATTGTTATTACCAGCGACCGCCCACCCAAATCCATGCCCGTCCTGGGGGGCCGGTTATGTTCCCGCTTTGAGTGGGGGCTTATTGCCGATATCCAACCGCCTGACTTTGACACGCGTCTGGCTATCCTACAAGCTAAGGCTGAGCAGGAAGGGGAAAATGTAGCTTCAGAGGTGCTGGGGTTTATTGCTCACCGGATTCAACACAACATAAGGGAGCTAGAAGGTTCCCTGCACCGAGCTATCGCCTATGCCAAGCTGTTTAGAGCTCTACTTACCCCCGAGTTAGCCGCTCGGGCACTCGAGGATATTGCCAGTAAGGGTACCAACAGTGCCTCTACCACGCCTAATCTAGTGATAGAAACAGTAGCTAATAGCTTCCAGCTAACCCCCTCAGACCTAAAGAGCAGGAAAAGAGATAGGGAAACTGCCTTAGCCCGACAGGTGGCAATGTATCTCATCAAACAGACAAGCAATTGCTCTCTAGCTCAAATTGGACTAGAGCTAGGAAACAGAGACCATTCAACTGTCATCCACGCCTACCAAAAAATAGCCAATGATATCGATAACAATCCTTATTTGAGACGCAAAATCCTGGATATTCAACAGGGAATATACCTTAAGCAAAAGTCCAAAGGTTATTAATGCCGGTATTTCCACCGAAAATCAACCGTCTATAAACAAAGCGTCTCAACTGAAAAGATTACCAATTGTGGATAACCGCCCCAATTTGTTAAGAAGTTCAAATAAAATAGCTTGGATTTAACCATGTTTTACCCGCGAGTCTGCAACTCTACCTAACACCCGCTAGCCTGTGGTATTATAATTAATAGTGTTAACTATAAACCTATATATAAATTAATAAAGAATATAATTAAAAGGTGTTGATAGGATGTTGTTGTTATGTTTGACCGGGCTGAGATAGTAGTAAAAGCGGGGGGTGGGGGTGACGGGGTGGTAAGCTTCCGGCGGGAGAAGTGGGTTCCCTTTGGTGGTCCTGATGGCGGTGATGGTGGCGATGGTGGTGATGTAGTTGTTATGGCTGATTCGGCTGTTACTAGCCTGAGAATATTCAAGCAAAAAAGATATTATAGAGCTGCTGATGGCAAGGATGGGAGGGGTAAAAAGAAGTATGGTAAGAAGGGGGAAAACCTGCTCTTAACGGTACCTGCGGGAACTGTGGTCTCAGATAAGTCACAGATAGGGGGTGATGCCTTTATAGCTGACCTGGAGCAGCCTGGTCAGCAGGCAGTGGTGGCTAAGGGGGGTAAAGGCGGGTTGGGAAATACCCACTTTGCTACATCTACCAACCAAGCCCCACAGATTGCTCAGAAAGGGGAGTCTGGCGAGGAGAATTCCATAATATTAGAATTGAAGCTCATTGCCGATGTTGGTGTTATCGGTTATCCTAATGTGGGCAAGTCTACTTTGCTGGCGACTGTTTCAGCAGCCAGACCCAAGATAGCAAGTTATCCCTTCACCACCCGTGAGCCCGTTCTGGGTGTGGTTGAGGTTGGTCAGCGAAGCTTTGTCTTAGCTGAGATTCCAGGGCTAATAGATGGTGCTCACCTTGGTCGAGGATTGGGACACGATTTTCTTCGCCATATTGTGCGTACCAAGATACTTATCCACCTGATAGATGGCAGCTCTTCGTCTCCGGCTGAAGATATGGCGCAGGTAAATACTGAACTCAGCTTGTTCGACTCGGCTCTAGCTCAAAAGCCACAGCTAGTGGTGGTAAATAAGATTGATTTGCCCCAGGTCAGGACTCGGTTAGCCGAGCTCAGGGAAAGCTTTACCGCTGCTGGAACCAAAGCCCTTTTTGTTTCAGCGGCTACCGGGGAGGGCATTCCCGAGCTTACGGCTGAAACTATGAACATGCTTCAGTCAGCCACTGTAAGTGAGGCTGGTGGTAAGATTCTGAGGAAGGTTTTTCACCCTCAGCCCAGGGGTGTTGCCCCCAGGGTGCACAAGGAAGGAGATACCTTTGTGGTGGTGGCACCCGGACTGGAGCGTATAGTGACCAGGCTGGATGTAACTAGTCCTGATGTGCGCCGGCAGCTCAGGAGGCAATTCGCCAGACTGGGGGTAAGCAAGGCTTTGGAGAAGGCTGGGATTAAGCCGGGTGATAGAGTTCGCTGTGGAGATTTGGAATGGGAGTGGTAATAGAATGAATATCGGGGTGCTCGGGGGGACTTTTGACCCAATTCATATGGGACACCTCATTATAGCTGAGGAAACAAGAGCTAGGCTAAATCTGACCGAGACTTTATTTGTGCCAGCGGGTCAACCGTGGCTAAAGGCGAATAACCTTATCTCACCTGCCGAGCATCGTGTCCAGATGGTGCGCCTGGCTATTGCCGGTGAACCTTATTTCAAACTGTCTACTATGGAGATAGAGCGGGCTGGTCCCTCCTATACCGTTGACACCATTGCTGAGCTTAGGGGTCAGCTTGGCGCTGGGGATAAGCTATTCTTCATTTTGGGTTGGGATAATTTGATTCAGTTGCCACAGTGGCATGAGCCATCCCGGCTGGTTGGAATGTGCCGCTTGGTGCCTGTCCCCAGGGTAGGTCACCCATCTCCTGACCTTGACTCTCTGGAAGCGGCCGTCCCTGGATTGTCTCAGAGTCTGATTATGCTTGATACGCCGCAGATAGAGATTAGCTCCTCAGAAATTAGAGACCGGGTCGCCCGGGGGCTATCAATTCACCACCTCGTCCCCCAGCCAGTGGAGAGGTATATCAAGCAGAATGGGTTATATATAGCATAATATGTTGGTTATTCTTTGGCTTGCTATTGACATCTGTAGCAAATTGAAGTGAAGTGATGTAAAATTAAGCAAATTGATACGCCAAAAAATTGAAAAAAATGACTAAAGTTGAAGCAATAAAAAAACTGATGGAAGACAGCGGTGGTTCTGTAACTTGGGAGATGATTTATAACAACATTGAGAAGTATTACCCCGCCGCGAAGACTTCAAAAGAATGGCAAGCTGGTTTACGGGGAGTCCTTTATAGAGAACTAGGCAAACAGTTCAAACGTGTTGGTTTAGGTATTTATGCCTTAATGGATTTTGAAGAAGAAAAGGTGGAGGAAATCAACGAGCAAACACCTCAGCGTAGTCATTCAATTATGGAAGGAATATGTTTAGAAATAGGGAATTTTCTAAATTTAGATACTTACACCGCAGACCCGACCGCAACATATAACAATATAACATTGAGCAATCTTGCAACATTGAAGACAATTCCCGCATTTACCTACGAGGAAATCCTAGAGAGCACTAAAAGAATTGACGTTTTATGGTTTAACAAAAAAGGTTACCGATTTCCAAAAAGAGCCATAGAAATTGTTGATAGTATTGGAACACTTGAACAAGCGTTGAAAAGAAGCCTTCAGTTAATTGAATTCAATCTGGACTTTTACATTGTAGGAAAAAGAGAGCACAAAGCAAAGATGGAAAAAGAGGTACAAAGAGAGCCATACATGCGGGTCCAAAGCAGGTATAAGGTCAAAGATTACAATGACATCGTAGAACTGTACAAAAATCCAATAGCACAGCCAAATAACGAGTTTTTAAAAGTCGAGTCTTACTACTAGGTTTAGAGGTAAGCAACGCTGGATAAAGATTTAGAATTTTTGCACCCAGAAGTAAAGGAACAAGTAAAACACCTACGCGGTCTTCTTAGAACCGAAGCCGAGAAGATTACATTAGCTAACCGCTTCCAAACCTGGGAAGATGGTTGCAAAGTAGTAATTCTAGACCTAAAGACTATGAAAAGTACAGAAGTCCCACTGTACGCCTACTCCGAAGTAAGAAAAGTCCTTGAGACTCTATTTGTAGATAAGTAATGCCATACGATAACAAATGGGTTTGCATTTTAGTGGGGATGTTAGGCATTAAATATCCAGGTTCTTAACGCTCCTGGCGTGAGCCTGGATGAAGGCTTTGCGCGGTGGGACTTCATTGCCCATCAGGATGTGAAATATGCGGTCGGCCTTGGCGGCATCATCTATGCCTACTTCAAGAAGGGTACGGGTGGCTGGGTTCATGGTGGTCTCCCACAGTTGCTCGGCGCTCATCTCTCCCAGACCCTTATAGCGCTGAACCTCTACCTTCTTGCTTTCTTTCAGCTTAGCTAGAACCTCTTCCTTTTCCTGTTCCGAGTAAACCCACTGCTGGAGCTTGCTCGTCTTAATGCGGTAAAGGGGTGGCTGGGCAATGAACAGGTGCTGATGATTGATTAGCTCCACCATATGCCGATAGAAGAAGGTGAGAAGAAGGGTGCGAATGTGAGAGCCATCCACATCAGCGTCAGTCATCAGGATAACCCGGTGATAGCGGAGCCTTGAAAGGTCAAACTCATCGTCTATACCGCTTCTCAGAGCGGTGATGATAACGCGGATTTCCTCGTGAGCTAGCATCTTATCCGGTGGAGCCTTTTCCACATTGAGGATTTTGCCTCGCAGGGGGAGGATAGCCTGGAAGCGGCGGTTCCTTCCCTGCTTGGCCGAACCACCGGCTGAGTCTCCCTCTACTAGATATAGTTCACAGTGGGAGGGCTCTTTCTCTGAGCAGTCAGCCAGCTTCCCTGGTAACGTGCCCGTCTCTAGACTGCTCTTTCGAATAATCAAATCGCGAGCCTTGCGGGCAGCTTCTCTGCCCTTGGCAGCAAGGAGACACTTCTCTATGATTCTTTTGGCTTCGTCAGGGTGCTCCTCAAGGTAGAGGGATAGACCCTCACCCACTGCACTCTCCACATGACTTTTTACTTCGGCGTTGCCCAGCTTGGCTTTAGTCTGCCCCTCGAACTGAGGCTCGGCGAGTTTGACGCTGATAATGGCAGTAAGACCTTCTCTGACATCATCCCCTATCAAGTTGGGCTCATCCTCTTTGAGAAACTTGTTCTTACGGGCATAGTCATTGAGAACTCGGGTTAGTGCCGAACGGAAGCCAGTAAGGTGGGTGCCTCCATCCACGGTATTAACACAGTTGGCAAAGCTAAAGGTGGACTCGGAAAAACCATCATTATATTGAAGGGCAGCCTCCACTACTGTGCCGTTTACCAGTTTGGAGATATAAATAGGTCGGCGGTGGTGAACCACCCGGTTTCGGTTAAGGTGGCGGACGAAGCCAGTAATTCCACCCTCAAAGTAGAAGGTCTTTTCACAGTCCTTGCTTTCGTCCTTAATACATATTTCCAGCCCCTTGTTCAGATAGGCCAGCTCTCGTAGATGCTGGCTTATGGTGTTAAAATCATATTCAGCTTTACCGAATATCTCCTCATCGGGGAGGAAGGTGATGGTAGTGCCGGTATCGCTGGCCTCACCAACCTCTTCCACCCCTCCCCGGGGTATTCCTTGCCTGTATTCCTGTTGATACAGCTTGCCATCACGCCTGACATCGACCCTGAGCCACGAGGAAAGAGCGTTTACCGCTGAGGCACCTACCCCGTGTAACCCACCTGACACCTGATAGGTATGACCACCAAATTTTGCCCCGGCATGCAGTATGGTCATTACTGTTTCCAGGGCTGACATGTTGGTGGCGGGGTGAATGTCCACAGGAATGCCACGCCCATTATCTTCAACCTTTACGGCATTATCCTGACAAAGGGTGACCCAGATTTTATCGCAGCAACCAGCCATAGCCTCATCAATGCTATTATAGGTGATCTCATATACCAGGTGATGTAATCCTCGCTGGTCAGTACTCCCAATATACATACCCGGGCGTAGGCGCACCGCCTCTCGCCCTTCCAGGACCTGGATATCCTCGGCTGTATACTCGTTATTTATTGGCTTAGGCGTGGAAGGTATATCCTGTGTCATAACCGTTCTTCACCCCCTTGTTGGCTGTGAGCAGAGAAGCAAAGCGAAATAGGCTGTTGAGTGGAGATGGCGGAACCGAGGTAGCTTCTGGCTATAGAGGCAATTGCGAATGATAATAAGAAAGCCATTTATATCATTATAGCACAATTTAGCTATGAGGTGAAGCTGGGGAGTCGATAGGTTTTGCTTGGACACGGGCGACACAATTTTCTTAACTAATATTTCCTTTTGTGGTATTATTACTATTAGAAGGAGTTAGGAGGTTCGTAATGGCTACTCTCTCGGGTGATGCCATACAGCGATTAGTAAAAACAGGACAATTACAGATTGAGCCATTTTATGAGGACGCGATCCAGCCAGCATCCTACGACCTTAGATTGGGGAAAAGGGCTCTAATTAGTCCGAAAGGAGACGAATCGGGGAAGGCGGTCGACTTGGACAAAGAAAAAGACCAAACGCTTACTATTCTCCCCGGCCAATACGTAGCTATTCTAACCGAAGAGAAGTTGGGGTTACCGGATGATATATGTGCCAGATTCGGGCTTAAATCTAGCCTTGCGCGGAAAGGGCTTATGTCATTTGGAGGAATTCAGGTCGACCCAGGATTTGTAGGGCGTCTTGCTATTTCGTTGTTCAATGTTGGGCCAGAGAACATCCAAATAAGATTAGGTACACCAACATTCACAATAGAGTTTGAGAGGCTTGAGGAACCTGCTTCGAAACCATATAGTGGAGAATATCAATATCAGGATGATTTTCCTGCAGAACAATATAACTTTATTCTGAGTGCTCATACGGTCAGTCTAGCAGATATTCCTGACTTAAGAGAACAAGTAAGGCAATTGAACAACCGCCTTGCGGTAGTGGATGTCTTGCGTGAGGATATAGAAGAACTTATAGGAGACCCAGACCAAGGGCTGGAGCTGAATGATGAGGTTAAGCAGAGGCTAAGGCAATGCCTCCTACTAACTGGTAGAGGGAAGGGAACCCGTGAGGCTTTAGAGGTTGCCAAGAATCTGGGATTGACTTGGTGAGATGTCGTATGAAGTCAAATTCCGTCCCGAAGCTGAGGAAGATTTAGCAAGGATAACGAAGCAAGATAGGGCAGTAGCCCAACGTATTTTGTCTAAAATAAGATGGCTATCAACTAATTGTACGTTTGTTCATCACGAGCCACTATTAGGAGACTTGGCAGGGTTCTATAAGCGTCGAATTGGAGATTACAGGGTTATATATATGATAGACAGTTATAACCAATCCATCGAAATCTGTTTCATTGGCCACCGTAAAGATGTTTATAAGCCTGGATGAGCCTTGCCTAAACAGAGGATAGGCGAAAATATCGCACACAATCGAGAATAGAAATAGCGACTACTTTAGTTCCTCTTGTAGCTGGGCACGAGGAATAGTCTTCTGCTTGGCGCTGGTCATATCCCGCAGTATCACCGTGCCACTCTTTACCTCTTGCTCACCAATAATTACCGCGTAACCAACACCAAGATTGTTAGCCTGCCTCAATTGAGCCTTCAGGCTCTTATCACCGACAGCTTCTATTACACCAATGCCATTCCGCCTCAGGGTGGACGCCAGCTTTATTGCCTCATCCCTGGCTTCATCGCCTACATAGGCGATAAAAACCTGCGGCTTGGGTAGGGGTGGGATGGCAACATTCTGCTTCTTTAGATTGAGTATTATTCGCTCAATGCCAGCGGCAAAGCCAATAGCCGGGGTAGGCTTACCACCCAGTTCCTCAATAAGGTTATCATACCTTCCCCCACCCACAAGGGTGCTCTGGGCGCCCCCTTCCTCAGGCTGAATCTCAAACACCGTCCTGGTGTAGTAGTCCAATCCCCGAACCAGATGATGATTTACTACAAAGGGAAGGTCAAGTAGTTCCAGGTATCTCTTCAGCCGGCCGAAGTGCTCCTCACATTCAGGGCAAAGGTAATCAATACTTCTGGGGGCAGAGTCGGCTATTTGCTGGCATGAGGGCTTCTTACAATCAAGCAGGCGAAGCGGGTTTCTCTTCAGCCTGGTCTTACAGTCGGAACATAGCTCATGAGTGTGGTCGGCATAGTAGTCCTTCAGGGCAGCTATGTACCCTGGTCGGCACTTTTTACAACCGATACTATTTAGCCGGAGTGATAGGTGGCGCAGGTTCACTGACAAAAAGAATTGCCATGCCATATCAATGACTTCGGCATCAAGGGCAGGGTCGTCATCCCCGATAGCCTCATAGCCAAACTGATAGTGTTGCCGGTATCTTCCCGCCTGAGGCCTTTCATATCTAAAGATAGAAGCAATATAATATAGCTTTACCGGCTGTGGCAGATTATGTAGCCCGTGTTCCAGATAGGCTCGACATACCGGCGCTGTGCCCTCTGGTCTCAGGGTGAGCAGGCTACCCCCCCTGTCTTCAAAGGTATACATTTCCTTTTTGACAATGTCCGTGTCTTCTCCTACACTGCGGGCAAAAAGCCTGGTGTCCTCAAAGGCTGGGGCATCGATGCGCTCATAGCCATAGAGCTGACCGATATAGGCTACTTTTTGTTCTATATAGCGCCAGTAGGCTTGCTCCTTGGGTAGAATGTCTGAGGTTCCGCGCGGTGCCCGATACAACATAGTTTCTCTCCGAGCTAGAATACAGTATTAACGCTGGATTTGTAAAGGGATATTATGTGGCAACCCCTCCCCTATTTTTTAGTTGTCTTACTTCTCCCCCTTTAAACATATCTTTTTCTTCCCACCCGCCCTCGGAGGCTTTGCCTCCTCTTAAACACCCAGTTATTTTCAGAGAGTCAAAGAGGGGCGAAGCCTCTCTTATACAACTATTTCCCTCTCCCTTGTAAGGGAGGGGGATAAAGGGGGAAGGTTGCTAAGTAAATATCTAAGGGGGTGAGGTAGATAAACATAGCAAATTTTGCACAAGTCAACTATGTTGCGTTATACTTGAAATATGACTTTTAGCGGGCTTATAGAAAAGGCTCAACGGTATCTACCGCCAGAGAGGGTAGCTCTGGTGGAGGATGCCTATGATTTTGCCTCCAAGGCGCACCAGGGGCAGGTACGCAAGTCAGGCGATTCCTATATAGAGCACCCGCTACAGGTTGCCTTGACCTTGGCAGAGCTCCAGCTTGATGCCAGCACTCTAGCTGCAGCCTTACTTCATGATGTCCCTGAGAACTGTGACATACCTATTTCCGAGCTGGAAGCCAAGTTTGGCTCTGAGGTAAGCCGGCTGGTCGATGGCACCACTAAGCTGGGCAAGCTCTCCTTGCATGCTCCCACTGTGGCGACTAGACAGTCGCAGGCGGAGAACCTGAGGAAGATGCTGGTAGCTATGGCTGAGGACCTTCGGGTGGTGTTTATCAAGCTGGCTGACAGGCTACATAATATGCGCACCTTAGATGCTCTATCGCCGGAAATGCAGCGTAGCATTGCCCAGGAGACTTTAGAGGTATATGCTCCCTTAGCTCATCGTCTGGGGATATGGGAGCTAAAGTGGCAGCTAGAGGATTTATCCTTCCGTTACTTGGAGCTAGAAAAATATCGTCAGATTGCTAACTTGGTTGCTACCCGCCGTGCTCAACGGGAGAACTTCATAGCTCAGGTAATTCAGATTTTAAAAGGAGAGTTTGAACGTGTTGGCTTAAGAGGTGATATGTCAGGCAGACCCAAGCATATCTATAGTATATACCAGAAAATGGAGAAGTATTCTGCCCAGGGCAAACACTTTGATGATATACACGACCTTCTCGCCCTTCGGATATTGGTCGGTACTGTGCCTGATTGTTATAATGCTCTAGGCGTTATTCACAGCTTGTGGCGCCCTTTGCCCGGGGAGTTTGACGATTTTATTGCTAATCCTAAGTCAAATGGTTATCAATCTTTACATACTACTGTAATGTGTCTGGGCACAACCCCCCTGGAGGTTCAGATTCGCACCCGTGAACTGCATCATTTTGCTGAATATGGTGTTGCCGCTCACTGGCGCTATAAAGAGGGCGAAAAGAAGGATATGCACTTCGAGGAGAGGATAGCTTGGCTGCGCCAATTAATTGACTGGCACCGGGAGCTCAGCGGGGCTGAAGAATTCTTGGAATCAGTTAAAACAGATATATTCATTGACCAGGTTTTTGTTTACACCCCTAAGGGGGAGATAAAGGATTTACCCAAGGGTTCTACCCCCCTTGATTTTGCTTATCGGGTTCACACTGATTTGGGACACCGCTGTATAGGAGCTAAGGTGAATGGCAAGCTGGTACCACTCAATTATCAGCTAAGTAACGGCGATGTAGTAGAAATTGTGTCATCTAAGGGGACTAAAGCACCAAGCCGAGATTGGCTGAACCCACACCTGGGCTATATCAAAACATCTCATGCCAGGGAAAAGATACGGCAGTGGTTTAAGTGGCAGGAACGGTCAGAAAATATTGAGCGGGGTCGGGAGCTTCTGGAGAAGGAGATGAGGCATCTGGGGAT
>JAUWIX010000031.1 GCA_030608005.1 Dehalococcoidia bacterium | reverse complement strand
CGTCGAATATCTCGGCTAACTTTTCGCTATCCCGGTCAATTCCCAGGATAAGCTGGGTCAGGTCATTTGAGCCGATGGATATGCCATCAATGCCAAGTTCAAGGAACTTCTCCATAAGGAAGATGTTGGACGGCACCTCAACCATCATCCACAATTTAAAGTCTTCAGAACGCTTTAGCCCCTGGGATTCCATGAGCTGCTTAGTTCGAGCCAACTCATCAACAGTGCGGACGAAAGGAATCATCACCCACAGATTCTGGTAATTATGTCTCACTCTCTTTACGGCTTCTATCTCCAGTTTAAACACCTCAATGTCCGTAATATATCGGGAGGCTCCTCTGTAGCCAAGCATGGGATTCTCTTCAATCGCCTCATATTCTTCGCCGCCTCGGAGTTTCCGATATTCATTGGTCTTAAAGTCGTTGGTTCGATAAACTACCGGGCGGGGGTTAAAGGCTTTGGCAAAGGTATTAATACCTTGATACAGCTTGTCGACGAACTCCTGTCCTCGGTTCTGGCTAATCATATGCTGTGGGTGTTCACCAATCTGGGCAATCATGAACTCGGCTCGCAGTAAGCCCACGCCATCTACATTATGGGCGGCTACAATTTCAGCCAGCTCAGGCTGAGCCAGATTTACATAAACCTTGGTCCTTGTCCTAATTGATTCTCTGAGGATATCGGCAACGGCGGTCGTTTTTATTCTTCTAGTCACTTTACCATCATAGATTTTGCCCCGTGAGCCGTCTACGGTGATTACCTGTCCGTTAGTCAGGATAGTTGTGGCATGCTCGACACCGACAATACAAGGAATACCCAGCTCTCTGCTAACTATGGCAGCGTGGGCGGTCCTACCACCGCGGTTGGTCACAATCGCTACTGCGCGTTTCATCGCCGGCACAAAGTCAGGGGTAGTTATTTCAGCCACCAGGATATCACCGCTTTTTACCTTATCTATCTGTGAGGCTTCGGGAACTATTTTCACCGGTCCTGAGGCTATACCTGGGCTCGCTTTGTCTCCGGTGAGGAGCACCGGAGCTGTGATTTCAGGTTCAACCTCGGCTGTTTCTTTGATGGTGGTTACCGGGCGAGTCTGGACGATAAAGATTTCCTTCTCATCTTTTGCCCACTCAATATCTTGGGGGAATTGATACCAGTCCTCCAGTTGCTTCCCAAGCTTGGCTAAGCTGATTATGTCCTCATCTGATAACTTCTGCTCAGTTTGACTTGGGGGTTGGAGTGGCACTTTGATATTAGCCTCCTTGTCACCACCGGCTGGATTCCTAATTAGTTGCCACTCTTGCCTGCCTATCTTCTTGGTGCTAATCCTCAGCCCCTCTTTGTCTATAATATAGAGGTCAGGGGTTACCTCTCCTGAGACAATAGCCTCGCCAAGTCCATAGACAGCCTCAATAACAATCTTGCTGCTATCACTGGTTACCGGCTCCAGAGTGAACATTACCCCTGAGGCTTGAGATTGAATCATTTTTTGGACTGGGACGGCGATGCCAACCTTGAAGTGGTCGAAACCTTGATGGTGCCTATAGAAGATAGCACGTGGTTCAAAGAGGGATGCCCAACACCCCTGGACGGCGGCTACCACCTCCTTCCCTCCCTGCACATTGAGGAAGGTGCGTTGCTGACCAGCAAAGGAGGCTTCAGGCAGGTCTTCAGCAGTGGCTGAGGAGCGCACTGCAACCAGACCTCTGCCCATCTTGATGTAGGCTTGCTGAATCTCCTTGGCTAATTCCGGCGGCATAGTGGCGTCTAGAATTAGCTGTTTAATCTCGGCAGCAATTTGCTGAAGTTGTTTGCTATCGCCGGGGTCTAATGGCTGTAACAGGTTGCGAATTTCATCCATAAGCTTTGCCTTTTTCAGGAAGTCAAAATAGGCATCTGCGGTTACAATGAAGCCTGGGGGGACAGGTATGTTAGCATTAGTCATTTCACCCAGATTTGCTCCCTTGCCACCGACAGTGGGCACATCCTTTTTGGTGACCTCATTGAACCAGACAATGGCCTTTTGGCCTTGTTGCATAGTTATACCTCCTTGCACCTATCTTTTATGAGGGATTATGGAACTGAGTGGCAAGCTTTTGTTCATCATTTTTAGCTTGGGCTAATCGAGGTTTTTTACTTTATAGTTATTGTTTATTATACCATAATGGGGCGATTTATCTAAGTGCTGTGGCAGTAAACTGGTGGTCTTTCTTATTGACAGCGGGGGTAATGTGGGGTAGAATTTAGATGCTGGCGAGAAAAAGAGGAGGTGTGACCATGATAGAGATGATGATTGATAGTATTAGGGTCAGCCTGATGAATTATCAACGGGTAGTGATTCTGAAAGAAAAGATGGCAGATCGCTATCTACCTATCTGGATTGGTCCCGCGGAGGCGGATGCCATAGCAGTGAAACTTCAGGATGTTACTGTGCCAAGACCTTTAACTCACGACTTACTGCGTTCGGTTATTGATGCCTTGGGGGCTACTATCAACTCTATCATCGTCAGTGAGCTTAAGAACGATACCTTTTATGCCAAGATTGTTCTTAATGTAGATGGGGAGCAAATGGAGGTTGACTCTCGCCCCAGCGATGCCCTGGCTCTAGCGGTAAGGGCGGATGTGCCTATCTATGCCGAGGAGGTAGTCTTAGATAAAGCAGGCATCTTATTAGACAAAGAGACAGGTAAACCTATCTCCCAAGAGGGGGAAATAGGTGAGGCTGGTGGCAAGGGCAAGAAGGTCAGTGAAGAAGAGATAAGAAAGATGTCCGCTTTCTATGATTTCATTAACACCCTTGATTTAGACGACTTTGATAAGCGTAAATCTTAACCCAGGACTTTTTTCGCCCTAGGCCGATTTAGGGGTTGAATGATGGAAGAGAGCCTTATTAAGAGAGTGATGGCTTCAATCAAGTGTGGTATTTGCGGGCAGCGTTATGAGCCAGATAATATTGGTGTTCTGGGTCACCAGGAAGATTTGTGGTTTTTGAGGGTGTTTTGTTCAGCTTGCCATACCCAGTATTTGGTGGCAGCAGTAATCAGGGAAGGAAGAGCGCCTGAGGTTATCACTGACCTCACTGGGGCGGAATCGGATAAATTCAGGAATGCGGATATGCCAACAGCGGATGAGGTGCTAGATATGCATAATTTCTTAAAGGCTTTTGATGGGGACTTTTCTCGACTTTTTAGTCGGAAATAGACAATCTGTAAGTTTGATAATAAAGAGCCCTAGAACTAAAAGTGCTAGGGCTTTTTAGCGACTAAAGGCAAGCTTGACCGAAGGGGGCGGTTTTGATATGCTTCCCAAGGCATGAGTAGATTGGTTGCAGCTTTAAGGCTAACAGGTGTAGGCTTTTTCGTCGGCGGTTCAATTGCTTTGGGTGTGTTTGCCGGTCTCTGGCTTGATAATAAGTTTGGTACTGAGCCTATTCTGGTGATAGTGGGCTTAATTTTTGGTTTAGTTGTTGCTTTCTATGGCGTTTATCAGATGCTTCTACCTCTCCTGCATAGCAAGCGAGACGAGGAGAATAGCTAGTGCCTAAGCGGGGCTTTCTGGGTTGTTCCTTCCCCGTTATAGTGGGGATTTCACTTGTTTTCTTTGTTCTCTTTGCACTTGGTTTTGCGGCTGGTCCCCTGGGTAGGAGCATCTTTGGTGATTTGGGGCTACCTAGCTGGCTCACTGTTCCCCAACCAGACCCTAAGCTTCCTGCTGAGGTGGTTTTACACCCGTTTGGCTTTCCCATTACTAATAGCATTGTTGGTGCTTGGCTTACTATTGTCTTTTTGGTGGGATTCTCATACGCAGTTACCCGTCGGATGAAGCTCATCCCCACCAGATTGCAAAGTGCTTTTGAATATGGGCTGGGCTGGCTGTATGACCTCTGCCAGAGTGTTGCCGGTGAGAAAAATGGGCGCCGCTTCTTCCCTGTGGTGACCACTATCTTTCTCTTTGTTGCCCTGAATGCCTGGCTGAGCTTGCTTCCTGGGTTCGGTTCAATAACTGTTGGAACAGCGGAGGGCGAGATGCCTTTGCTGCGGGGTGCCAATACTGATATCAATATGCCTCTGGCCCTGGCTCTTATGTCCTTTGTCTTTGTTGAATACTTTGGTCTACGCTCACGCGGTTTCCGTTACCTGGGAAAGTTTATCAACATAGGTCAGTTTTCCCAAAGTTTAGGTCAGCTATTTAGAGGCAGGCTTCGTGCTGGCTTGAGCGGTTTAATCACCGGGGTCATTGATATTTTTGTTGGTTTTTTGGAGGCGCTAAGTGAACTAGTACGGATTGTTAGTTTTACCTTCCGTCTTTTTGGCAATATGACCGCTGGTGAAATATTGCTTCTGATAGCAATGTTCCTCATTCCTTGGATATTTGCCTTGCCATTTTATGGGCTTGAGTTGCTGGTTGGCTTTGTCCAGGCGCTCATCTTTGGTGGGCTAACCCTGGTATTTCTTACTGTTGCTGTTGCTCCTCATGGAGCGGAGGCAGCTTAATAAACCTGTTACATATCCAATTATGAAAGGGGGAGAAAAATGGACCCAGAAGTGATGAAGATGCTGGCGATAGGACTGGCTGTTGGTCTGGGAATGTGGGGACCAGCACTGGCTATCGGTCTTATCGGCTATTCCGCCTTGCAGGCACTAGGGCGTAACCCAGAGGCTAGTGGTCCAATAATGACCAATATGATTCTGGTTACCGCCTTCGCTGAGGCTATCGGCATTTATGTCTTAATTGTAGCCATTATTTTGGCTATGATTGTATAGTGGGATAAGAGGAGAGGAATTATGGGACAAAATGGTATACCTATTTCAATAACGATTATCGTGGCAGCAGCAATCTTGGGGGCAACGTTTATCGCTGGTATGGTTCTGCTAGCAGTGCTTTTTACCTAAAGGGTGTAGTAGTATTTATTAAACAATTCTAGGGGGTTGAAAATGGGAGGTCTGGCAAATCTCGGTATAAGCGTACCAACGCTGGTGGCACAAATTATAAATTTTGTCATTCTTTTTGGTCTTTTGTATCTGGTTGCCTATAAGCCTATTATGAGAATGCTGGATGAGCGCTCCCGGAAGATTAGGGAAAGCATGGAGCGGACGGAGTTTATTAAGCAGCAGGCGGAGCGTGCTGAGAAGGAGGCAGCCAAGCGGATTGAGGCCGCCAGCCAGGAAGGACAGGAGGTAATAGCCCGGGCGATGCGAACTGGGGAAGAGGTTGGACGAGAGGCACAGCAGCAAGCCAAGCAGGAGGCTGAAGCCCTTATCGCTAGGGCACGTGCTGAGATTCAACGGGAGCGAGATAAAGCTATTGATGAATTGCGTAAGGAGTTTGCCGAGATAACTATTATGGCGGCGGGGAAGGTGATTGACCGCTCTTTAGATAAGAAAGCCCACCGCCAGATTATTGATAAGGTGCTGGAGGAGAGCACAACCCTGAAGAAGGGTTAGCCATCTTATTCGGGGAGATAGCATGGCGAGAAGGATTTATGCCAAGCGCTATTGCCAGGCAGTGTTCAACATTGCCCTGGAAAGAAATGAGTTGGATAGATGGCAGTCTGACCTGAGAGAGATTGCCAGTCTGGGTGAGGATGCCACATTTATTGCTCTACTGGAGAATCCTAAGCTCCATTTTGAGGATAAAGCCAGGCTGCTATCTGAGCGACTGGGTGATATAAATCCTCTAGCATTGAATCTGGTTTATTTATTAGTGACTAGAGGCAGATTGAGTATGGCGGGTGATATTGCTGATGGGTATCAGCGTCTATTGGATAGCTATCGTGGTATAGAGCGGGCTGAGGTTACTACTGCCATTCTGCTTGATGACGAAGATAGGCAGAGGTTGGAACAGCATCTGGGGGTTGTGGTCGGCAAGAAGGTGGTGCTCAAGCCTAAGGTAGACCCTAGCCTGATAGGCGGGATTATAGCTAGAATTGGTGACAAGTTGCTAGATGGTAGTACCCATAGTAAGCTGATGGCATTAAAGAGAGAGTTATCCAGCCTAGGAAGGTAATCAGAGCTAATTTATCTTTCCCGAAGAGTCCAAATTTTTTTTGGGGGGGGGTGCTTGAGGGGCTAAAAAATAATATGGTGGAGGTGTTTGCTTAGTGACAAAGGAAGAATCTGTGTGGGGTAATCCCGGTGCTTTGGGGTTGGCTGGTTTTGGTTTTAACACCATTTTATTGCAAATACATAATATTGGTTTGATTGAGGGCGTGGTTCCTCTAGTATATGGGTTCTTCTGGGGAGGAATGGCTCAGGTTATCGCTGGTATAATTGATGGTCGCCGTGGAGATACCTTCGGTCTGACTGCATTTACCTCCTACGGTTTGTTCTGGATTGGACTGAGCTTTGGCTTTTTACTGGAATGGATGGGCTTGGTTAAGCTGGACGCCCCTGGGTTAGCTTGGGCCTGTATATGCTGGGGTATATTTACTGCTTATATGACTATCGGCACTTTTAGAATATCTTATGTGCATGTCGTTGTATTTACCTCGTTGACTATACTATTCTTCCTACTGGCAGCACACTTTTATGGGGCTCTGCCAGCTATTGTTCCTGGTATAGAGGGGATTTTCTGTGGGGCTGTGGCAGTCTATGGCTCAGCAGCATTGGTTTTGAATGCTAAGTATGGACGATGGATACTCCCGATTGGCTTATTATCTTGAGTACGGGGAGAGGAGATGGCTCAAGTGACAACAAGAGGGCAAGACATTATTTCTGTTATCAAACAGCAGATTGAGCAGTTTGGTGCGCCGGTAACCATGGTGGATGTTGGCACCGTGATTGAGATTGGCGATGGTATTGCCAGGATTCATGGTCTAGCGGCAGCCAAGTATAATGAGCTGCTTCAATTTCCCAATGAGGTTATGGGGATTGCCCTGAACCTGGAAGAAGATAGTGTTGCCGCCATTGTCCTTGGCGATTACACCGAGATTAGGGAGGGGGATGAGGTGCGGTGCACAGGTCGGCTCTCAGAGGTGCCTGTAGGTGAAGCCCTTATCGGCAGAGTAGTTGATTCCTTAGGTCGTTCCTTGGATGGCAAGGGCGCAGTAAAGACCGATAGGACCCGACCTGTGGAGCGGGTTGCTCCCAATGTTACCTTGCGTAAGCCGGTGGATACCCCGGTGCAAACCGGTATTAAGGCTATAGACAGTGTGATTCCTTTAGGTCGGGGACAAAGAGAGCTTATTATCGGCGACCGCTCAACAGGGAAGACGGCTATCGCCCTTGATACCATTATCAATCAAAGGGGTGGCGACTTAATCTGTATCTATGTCGCCATTGGTCAGAAAACCTCCAAGGTGGCACGAGTAGTAGCCACTTTAGAGGCTCACGGCGCTATGGAGCATACCATTGTGGTGGCGGCTAATGCCTCTGATTCGGTTGCTATGCAATATCTTGCCCCTTATGCCG
This sequence comes from Dehalococcoidia bacterium, assembly GCA_030608005.1. GTDB lineage: Bacteria > Chloroflexota > Dehalococcoidia > Dehalococcoidales > BS750m-G39 > JAUWIX01. The sequence continues at coordinate 4,623 of JAUWIX010000031.1, read as the reverse complement.
GTTGTACCATGGGTGAGGAGTTTATGGAGCAGGGAAGGGATGCTTTGATTATCTATGATGACCTTTCCAAGCATGGTTGGGCTTATCGTCAGCTTTCATTGTTGCTGCGTCGCCCCCCAGGGCGGGAGGCTTACCCTGGTGATGTTTTCTATCTGCACAGTCGCTTGCTTGAGAGGGCAGCTAAATATGCCCCTGAATATGGTGGAGGCTCTCTCACCGCTCTGCCTATCATCGAAACGCAGGCTGGCGATGTAGCTGCCTATATTCCGACTAATGTTATCTCTATTACCGATGGTCAGATTTATCTGGAAACAGACCTATTTAATGCCGGTATCAGACCAGCGTTGAATGTAGGTTTATCAGTATCTCGGGTTGGTAGTGCGGCACAGACCAAGGCAATGAAGCAGGTGGCAGGCAGACTTAGGCTGGAGCTTTCTCAATATCGGGAGCTGGCTGCCTTTGCTCAATTTGGCACTACCGAGCTGGACAAAGCAACCAGAGCTCAGCTTGAGCGTGGTCAGCGAATCACTGAAATCTTAAAGCAACCTCAATATGTCCCTATGCTGTTGGAAAAGCAGGTTATGATTCTGTATGCGGCTATCAACGGTTATCTTGATGATATACCTATAGATAAAATCACTGCTTTTGAGGCCGACTTTCATAGGTTTATGGAGGCAAATCACCCCCAGATAGGTGGGAGTATCGCTGTGGAGAAAGAGATTAGCCCTGAGACTGAAGAGGCATTAAAAGCAGCTATCCTGGAGTTTAAACAGGGCATGACCTACTAGTTGACATAATGATAGGGGAAGATTGAGGGGGCTTCGCCCCTGTTTAATGGTAACCCTATCCCCTCCCTCCCCTTCCCCTCGCCAAGGGGAAGGGGAGGGAGTAGTAAGAGAGGCTTCGCCTCTCTAAAACTCTCCTGAATGGGAGGGGGTAGTTAAGGAGCAAGGCAAAACTAAATACGGATAGTTTAAGAAGGGTGAAACCCTTCTTCCAAAAACCTTCCCCCTCTCCTTGCCAAGGAGAGGGGGATTAAGGGGGTGAGGTTACCTGGCTGATATTCGCTTAATTCGTCGCAGAATACGGGGCATTCAATCTACAGCCAAGATTACCCGGGCTATGGAGATGATTGCCACCTCAAAGATGAGGCGGGCACAGGAGCGGGGCTTGGCTGGGCGACCTTATGCTGAGAAGATTGGCCAGGTGCTGGCAGACCTGGCTGCTTTGCCCGGGGAAGGTGTAGCACTGCACCCCTTGTTGCAACGCAGGCCGGTAACTAAAATCGGCTTAGTGCATATCACCCCTGACCGCGGTTTGTGTGGCGGGCTTAATACTAATATCAACCGCAGGACGGCAAGCTTTATCCTGGAGCAGAGCATGCCAGTTACCCTAATTACTATCGGTCGCAAGGGGAGAGATTTTATGCGGCGATATGGTCGCGATATTCGCGCTGAGTTTACCGGGCTTGGCGACCGACCTAGCTTGCTGGATACGCTGGCTATATCCCGCATCATTATCGATGACTATACCAATGGGATTATAGACCTGGTCTACTTGGTTTATGCTCGGTTCATTTCCACCATGGTGCAGAGACCAATTATGCAGCAGATACTTCCTGTTGAACCGGCAGAGATACCCAGGGCGCAGAACGTGGACTATATATATGAACCTGGTCCGGTGGTAGTGTTAGGCGGACTTTTACCCAGATTTGTGGAGATGCAGGCATATCATGCTATTCTGGAATCCATTGCCAGTGAGCAGTCAGCCAGAATGGTAGCGATGCGAAATGCCACTGATAATGCTAACGAACTTATTCAAGATTTAACCCTGATGTATAATAAAGCACGCCAGGAGTCAATTACTAGAGAACTTCTTGACATTACCGGCGGGGCTGCAGCTCTAGCGTAGGTAAAGGAGTTCATCAGTGCCTATCAGCCGCACGGAATTTCAAAAGGGTGAACTTGACCCAAGTTTTTTCGTTGAAGAGTTTCTTCGTTCTAATGCTGATTGTGCTTATACTGTGGAGGAGTTAATAGTAGAGTTGGCATCCAAGAAGAGGATGGCTTTGACAGCGGAAGAAGTGCGAGTGATTCTGGACTCTCTAGAAACTGACAAAAGGGTAAGCGCAAAAATGGTACGTGATGTAGTATACTATATTCATCGCAAACCCTTTGGGTCCTAGACCATCTTAGGAGGGTAAAATGCCAATTACCAGAAAGCAGTTTGAAATGGGAATAGACACCAAAATACAGGAGTGGATGAGAAAAATCCACAGCTTCCTTGCCGCACATAAGGATGAGGCATTTACCAGCGGCGAACTCCATGAATACCTCGATCCATCTTGGATTAGAGATTTCGAAGGCAAGCCCTTTATAACATTTGATGAGAGTACGGCGATAAAAGAAGAGAGAGAAGCATTCAATGTTACCCTTGAAAAGCTTGTGGGACTAGAGGCGGTAGAAGAAAGAAAAATTCGTGGCGAATATTATTATTCCTACGGGCCATTTCCTCTTGAAATTTAAGAGAAGACTGCGAGGTGAAAGATGGCAAAAGGTAAAGTAGTTCAGGTGATAGGGACGGTAGTTGATATAGAGTTTCCCCCTGATGAACTTCCTGCGCTATTTAATGCCATAGAGGTTACCACAGATAGCGGCAAGATTGTGCTTGAGGCTCAGGAGCATGTAGGGAATAACTGGGTCAGGTGCCTGGCGTTATCGCCCACTGATGGGCTGGAGCGGGGGGCGGAAGCTATAGACACCGGGGCAGCTGTTACTGTGCCGGTGGGGAAAGTCACCCTGGGTCGCCTGTTCAATATTATGGGAGAGCCTATAGATGAGCTTGGTCCTGTCGAGGCTACAGAACGCTGGGGGATTCATCGCTCTCCACCTTCGCTGGAAGAGCAGGAGACAACTACCCAGATGCTGGAGACAGGTCTTAAGGTGATTGACCTGATTACACCCTTTACCAAGGGGGGCAAGGTGGGTGCCTATGGCGGTGCTGGGGTGGGCAAGACGGTTATCATCATGGAGCTTATCCGCAATATTGCCACCGAGCACGGAGGCATTTCTGTCTTCACCGGTATTGGAGAAAGGTCCCGCGAGGGCAATGACCTATGGAATGAAGTGAAGGCTTCTGGTGTGATTGATAAGACAGCAATGGTCTTCGGGCAGATGAACGAACCACCTGGGGTTCGCCTTCGTGTGGGGCTGACTGGATTAACAATGGCGGAATACTTCCGTGATGTTGAAGGGCAGGATGTCTTGCTGTTTATTGATAACATCTATCGCTATACTCTAGCTGGTATGGAGGTGTCAGCCCTGTTGGGTCGTATGCCCTCGGCGGTGGGCTATCAGCCTACCCTGGCTACAGAGCTTGGTGAACTGGAGGAGAGGATTACCTCTACCAAACGAGGCTCAATTACCTCCTTCCAGGCTATCTATGTCCCGGCTGACGACTATACTGACCCAGCAGTAGCCGCCACCTTTGGTCATCTTGATGCTATTATTGCCCTGGAGAGGTCTATCGCTGAGCAAGGCTTGTATCCGGCAGTCGACTCCCTGACCTCAACCTCTCGCATCCTTGACCCTTCTGTTGTTGGTGAAGAGCACTACAGTGTAGCTCGTGGGGTGCAGAGAGTATTGCAGTGCTATAAAGACCTCCAGGATATAATCGCTATACTGGGTATTGAGGAACTTAGCGAGGAGGACAAGCTTACTGTGGCACGGGCTCGTCGGATACAGAGATTTTTGTCTCAGCCAATGTTTGTTACTGAGGTTTTTACTGGCAGGAAGGGGAAGTATGTGCCTGTGGAGGAAACAGTGCGTGGCTTTAAGGAGATTCTGGAAGGTAAGTATGATGACCTACCAGAGCAAGCCTTCTATATGGTAGGTACTATAGATGAGGCGGTGGAGGCGGCGAAGAGCTTAGGGGTATAGGTTTTGGGTTGATGGCTACGATAAGGCTTGATATTGTTACTGCGGAGCGGTTAGTTTTCTCGGAGGATGTGGATGTGGTTGTTGCTCCCGGGGTTGAAGGTCAACTGGGAATCCTGCCCCACCATGCACCTCTGATGACCATGTTGCTGCCCGGTGAGCTGCGGGTGAGGAAAGGTGGGGAGGAGTTCTCCTTAGCCATTTCCGGGGGCTTTCTTGAGGTGCGTCCTGACAGGATTATAGTTCTGGCTGATGCTGCTGAGAGGGCTGAGGAGATTGACATAGCTCGGGCTGAGGAGGCAAAGCGGCGGGCTGAGGAGCTGCTTAGCGGCCATCCCCCTGAGGTGGATGAGACTCTGGCGGAAGCAGCACTGCGCCGCTCTCTTGCTCGCCTCAAGGTGGTAGAGAGGAGGAGGAAAAGAAGACCCGGAGTCCAACCTGGCTAACGATTTAAGCTTAGCAATCCATCAATAGCTTCAATAGTTATACGCTCGTTATCAAGGTCAACGGACTTTACTACATCCTCAATGGCTGGAATAAGAATCTCCCCTTCGTCTCTGTGGACTACATAGTTGTCATTACTCTCTGCAGTTAGGATTTGGGTGACCTTTCCCAGTAGTTCCCCTTGGGTTGTCCATACCTCCAGCCCGATGAGTTGAAAGTGGTAGTATTGCCCTTCAGGGAGAGG